>JALWWX010000131.1 GCA_027078675.1 Aquificales bacterium
CAGAATTTGCAGGTGTGGGAAGGAAAACTACAATGGGTTTCGGTATGGTCAAACTGACAAATTCCGCCGAAAGCCCCGATGCTTAAAGCCTTTCTTAATATAAGCGAAAAATGAGGACTTCCAAAGATATAACTCAGTACCGCATTCAAACAACTTTCCGCATCACTGTACTTTTCCACACCATAGAGCCATATATTATTGAATTCCTTTGCAACACCGTAGCTGACAGCAGGTAAAATAAGAACCTGCCACAACTTTAATACCCTGTCCCCTATTTTAATATCAGTATAAGGATCAGCTAAGAACATTCCTCGGTTAAAATAAATGCCTGCAGTAACACCAAAAAAGGTATTTGCAAGCAGTTTTTGAATGTACAAACATTCAATAAAGTACTCACAATTTTTTATACCAACATCCTTAACTACCTTCCTAAAAATATTTAAGGCATAATCAACAAGCTTATCCAAAGCCATATAACTGAAATTCTTTGAATAGCCGTTGTAACAGACATTGCGAAGTATAACCCTTTCTTCGGAAATATATATAAAAGGAACATTGAATATATTGGAAAGCTTTCTACATTCATAAAAACTTACTATACTCCTTAGCTTTCTCAAAGGTACAACCCTTCCGTTCTTAAGGAATATCCTTTTATCCCTATAATCCAACACCGCATCCTCGGATGTAAGAATGAGACATTTTAGATTACCCACTCCATTCCCTCCTTCATCCTTCCTATTCTGAAGATCCTACCCCTTTTTGACACTCTCACAATAGCCAATCTGTCCGCGGATTCTACATAGGCTTCCACATCTTTGGAAATCTCCTTCCTGTGATCAGCCTCCACCTCAAAAAAACTGAGCTGTGAGTGAACACCCTTACTTTTTAACTTTTTCATAGCCTTTACTCTGTTTCTGTCAGAAGTAATGTCGTAACAAACTACATATAAATTCATCCAAGCTCCTCCATAACACGGAGCAATGTTTCCTGCAACCTGTCAGTAAGTTCCTCCTTAATACCCTCAAACCAATTCATAAATTTGCCGAAACTCTCCTTGTGAAGATAAAAACCGTTTCCATCCTTTTTAAAATCCTCCTTGACAAAAACCTTTCTTCTTATGGGATCCTCCAAGCTTTTGGTAACGAAAGGTCTCAAAGGCTCAATAATATCGGAACAAAAGGATGCATGGGTACCCCTTTTGGAATGTAGAAAGGAAATGTAAGGATCAAATCCCATACTTACAACAACGGGAAAAGCAACACAGTATGTAAGTGTATATGCAAGGCTAAGCAATGCATTAACCTCATCCGCAGGTGGTTTGTAACTCCTTCCCTTGAAATTTATATCCGCTCCTTTTATATTCTTTGAAAAAACATCAAACATACTTCTTGAAATTGCCCCTTCTATCCCCATTATTTCATCAATGTCCGTAGCACTTTCAAGCCTTTTCAGATAAGGACCCGTATCAACTTTATAAATATTAGCCACTTCATTAAGCTTACTTTTAACAATGATTCTCGCAATATGTATCCTGTTTTCAAGAAACTTTCTGTACTGATTTAACCTCAAATGATTGTTACTTTTTAAAAAAGCGTCCACTATCATACCCTTAATCCTTCCAAATCTTGAAAGAAAGAAAACATAAATACCCTTAGAAACGATAAAATGCACCGCTTCCGTTGAAAAGGATATATTTCCAAAAACTATAATACAGTCAAGATGTCTCACAGGATAACTTGCAGTTCTTGTTTCCTTAAGCACACACAACCTATCACCCTTTTTTGCTAAATGGGAAGGTCCGTACAGCACCAATATTCTCCTTCCCCTCATACAACAAGCACCTCCCAAGGTTCCAAGGGATACCCCATAAACTCCTCTACAGACTCAACCGGATAAAAGAAAACCCTGTCCCTTCTGGAATCCACCATTTCCCCAATGGTTTTAACAAGAGCCTCAACCTCACTCAAAGAAACCCTCGGCAAGTAAAACACACTAAGTTGTATTCTGTAACCATACTTCATAAGAAGCCTTGAAACCTTCGCCCTGACCCTATCATCCCCTATGTCATAGGCTACCAGATACTTCATCATTAACTAAAAACGAGGAAACATATAAAAATCTGACACATTATAAGTCTTTGATAAAGCTTATAAAAATCAATTTATGACATATATCATATAAGGATCCCATTATGTTTGCTTAATATGTTGATAGACTTAGCAATATTTTAAAGCTGAGAAAGGCACATTGGTTTTAGAATACGCCCTGTGCGGTCAAACCCTTGATACACAAAGATTTTATCCTAAGCATTGACTCCCAAGCATTTCCCGAAATTCGGGTTTAAAAATACCCATTCCCCAATTGTAAGTTTTTGATATAAAATAATAAAAAATGAAGGGTTGAAATGCCCTAAGGAAGAGAAGGGATTGCGACAAGGATTGCCGATAACCTACCATGCATTTGAAATTGAGTTGAAATGCCCTAAGGAAGAGAAGGGATTGCGACTTTCCCAAATCTTCTCCGAACCTTTCAAGTTAAGAACTCTGTTGAAATGCCCTAAGGAAGAGAAGGGATTGCGACCTTTCATGCTTCTACCTCCTTTAAAGTTTTTTCATACTTGTTGAAATGCCCTAAGGAAGAGAAGGGATTGCGACGCATGACCTCCTCTTAGATCTTCCAAAATTTTCTTTAAGTTGAAATGCCCTAAGGAAGAGAAGGGATTGCGACATCTATTAACATTATATTAAACCATAGCATATTCATTATTATGTTGAAATGCCCTAAGGAAGAGAAGGGATTGCGACTTAAATATCCTTTAACCATGATTTTCACCTCCTGTTGTTGTTGAAATGCCCTAAGGAAGAGAAGGGATTGCGACACAACCTCCCCATCCTCACGATAATCCAATGTCCATGAATATGTTGAAATGCCCTAAGGAAGAGAAGGGATTGCGACACTTTCCATCCTTCGCTACCCTCCACATATTCTGTCAGTTGAAATGCCCTAAGGAAGAGAAGGGATTGCGACAAAATACCCAATACCAATATTGTTTTTCATTTTTAAAGTTGAAATGCCCTAAGGAAGAGAAGGGATTGCGACCATCCAATGAAGTTATTGTTATAAAACCTTTTCTCACTGTTGAAATGCCCTAAGGAAGAGAAGGGATTGCGACATACCCACCCCCAATAACATCCCTCACACTCCTCCCTTTCACAGTTGAAATGCCCTAAGGAAGAGAAGGGATTGCGACAACCCTTTCTACACGCCTTTCCATGACTAACACCTCCTTCAAGTTGAAATGCCCTAAGGAAGAGAAGGGATTGCGACAGATATGTCATTTATCTCTTTTTTGAATAACTCGTAAATTGTTGAAATGCCCTAAGGAAGAGAAGGGATTGCGACTATGTAAAAGGTATATATACTGAAGTATTACCAGAATGGTTGAAATGCCCTAAGGAAGAGAAGGGATTGCGACTTCTCTTCCAGCATCCAACCCTAATACTTCTCTAAGGCTTGGTTGAAATGCCCTAAGGAAGAGAAGGGATTGCGACAAAATTCAGCAATTAATTTTGCATATTCCAATGGTAATTCGTTGAAATGCCCTAAGGAAGAGAAGGGATTGCGACCCTCAATTTCTATTTTCCCCTCCCTTACCTTGGCAACAGTGTTGAAATGCCCTAAGGAAGAGAAGGGATTGCGACAGGCAAGGACTTGCTTCTTGTTTACTTCTCCAATGAGTACGGTTGAAATGCCCTAAGGAAGAGAAGGGATTGCGACTCCGTCGGAGAGATCAATTCCGTCCTTGACCTCTCCTTGTTGAAATGCCCTAAGGAAGAGAAGGGATTGCGACCCAAGCCCCTTAGCAAACACATTAAGCCTTAAGGCTTGACTGTTGAAATGCCCTAAGGAAGAGAAGGGATTGCGACCTTTCCAGTCTTTTTTGCTGTTCTATTATGCTGAATAAGTTGAAATGCCCTAAGGAAGAGAAGGGATTGCGACCAAGCTCAGAACTCCATCGCTCAAGTCCAGTTCTCCAGTCTGTTGAAATGCCCTAAGGAAGAGAAGGGATTGCGACAGGGGGTGAAATTCTTCTTGTAGTCCTATATACTTGTTGAAATGCCCTAAGGAAGAGAAGGGATTGCGACTTTGTTTTTTCTGGGGGGAATAATTCCCCCCAGAAATTTTCTGTTGAAATGCCCTAAGGAAGAGAAGGGATTGCGACTTATTACTTTTCCTCTTTCATATGGATGATATATTATCTGTTGAAATGCCCTAAGGAAGAGAAGGGATTGCGACAATCATATATTGTTACCTCTACATCATATTGATCATATATGTTGAAATGCCCTAAGGAAGAGAAGGGATTGCGACATTAAAATGGGAATAAAGGATATTTTATACTTATGTGTTGAAATGCCCTAAGGAAGAGAAGGGATTGCGACTGAGCCATATTCGTGAACCTCATAATAAATAGGTAGATCGTTGAAATGCCCTAAGGAAGAGAAGGGATTGCGACTCCCTCCCCCTTTCTGTCATTCTTTTTCTCTTCTCCAATTGTTGAAATGCCCTAAGGAAGAGAAGGGATTGCGACTGCTTCTACTATAAATTTGTACTTAGTCGGTATCCGCTGTTGAAATGCCCTAAGGAAGAGAAGGGATTGCGACACTCATATCTAACCCTCCTTTTTAGATTTCCTTCCTCAATCGTTGAAATGCCCTAAGGAAGAGAAGGGATTGCGACTTCTCGATGTCCGATAGGTTACCGTAATTATGAAAGTCCTTGTTGAAATGCCCTAAGGAAGAGAAGGGATTGCGACACACCCACCCTTCATGACACCCCTCACATTCCTCGTCATGTTGAAATGCCCTAAGGAAGAGAAGGGATTGCGACTTACATATTCCCACTCTCTTTTAAATTCTTTATCCTGATTATGTTGAAATGCCCTAAGGAAGAGAAGGGATTGCGACAAAACAACAACCACATACTTCATGACAACACCTCCTTAAGTTGAAATGCCCTAAGGAAGAGAAGGGATTGCGACTTATAAATTCACTTTCTGATAAATTTTTAAGATAAAGTTGAAATGCCCTAAGGAAGAGAAGGGATTGCGACATCTGTTGTAATAAGAGTATTATCTTTTTTATAAATGTGTTGAAATGCCCTAAGGAAGAGAAGGGATTGCGACTTTTTTTCGTGTGGTATCCGTCCACGCTGTATGGGGGTTGAAATGCCCTAAGGAAGAGAAGGGATTGCGACTCCCACCCTTTCATTTTTAAATATCTTTTATATTCCTTTGTTGAAATGCCCTAAGGAAGAGAAGGGATTGCGACTCTTAATATCCTATTATGGTAATAAAGCCAAACAAATGGTTGAAATGCCCTAAGGAAGAGAAGGGATTGCGACACATCCTCAATCTCGCCGTCCTCAGTCAGACAAAACTCAAAGGTTGAAATGCCCTAAGGAAGAGAAGGGATTGCGACCTTACTCTGGGAGCTGGGGGAGAAGCTCCCAGAGCTTGTTGAAATGCCCTAAGGAAGAGAAGGGATTGCGACTCAACATTAAGATACTCACATAAATCATATACATTATTACAAGTTGAAATGCCCTAAGGAAGAGAAGGGATTGCGACTGTGATGTCCACCCCCATCCACCCAAGCACCCCTCTTCTGTTGAAATGCCCTAAGGAAGAGAAGGGATTGCGACTCAACATTAAGATACTCACATAAATCATATACATTATTACAAGTTGAAATGCCCTAAGGAAGAGAAGGGATTGCGACTGTCTTTCCAGTATTTGTTCCCCATACCGGTTCTCTGGGAGTGTTGAAATGCCCTTAGGAAGAGAAGGGATTGCGACAATCAGACAACATAGCAAGGCTGAAAGCTGTTGTAATATAGTTGAAATGCCCTTAGGAAGAGAAGGGATTGTAACTCTTTCAGCCAGTCTATAGGTTAAGCTGGTATGAGCTTAAGGGGTATTTCTGCGGGTTTGCCTTTGAACCTTTCTGTGAAATGCTCTATCTCTATACCCACTACATTCCCCTCTTTATCATAATCAAAAACAACACCTTCCATAACCTCTTCTGACTCAACACTTGATACCTCAATAAGCTCTATATAAAGTGTGTCTGTTTCAGGAAAATACTGAATCTTCATTTTCTAACCTCCTTTTTAAAATTTCTGTCAAAAAATGCATTATGTACAGTCTCACCGTCTTGCATAAATACAACCCTAAGATATCTATCTACCTCTTTTATGTAAATCCATCTGCGTATCCTTCCGTCCTTCTGCACTTCCTCTCTAACAACTTCCCTTCCTTGCCTCGCCATTTCTATCCACTCAGGCTTGAGATATTTACGTTTGTAAATAACCTTAGTTGTAAAGTATGAAGTGGCTTTTCCCCAATCCATAACGTAACTCCTAATTTACTACCTCCACAAAAATTCATCAATCTTTTTACCTAAAATGGTTAAGCGTTGAAGTACAGGAAGAAAAAAACAATTAATTGAAATGCCTTAGGGGAATAGGTAAAAGGGACAGTTAAAGCTTATCTAACGGAGTACCGCCGGTGTTTCCCCTAAATATTCTGAGGTTGTAATAACATTCTTACCTAATTTTTGCTTCCCAATAATAATACTGCAACGAAAAATTACAAAAATTTGGTATTATAAAAATAAGAAATTCAACACATAGGGTCGGAAGGAGGCTAAACCATGCTTAAAAATTTATTTAACAGAATTAATATCGGTATCTTCGCATTTGTGCTATTTATTGTAGCCTGCGGGACAGGTGGTTTTATTGTCTCCTTAAGCGTAAACCCCTCATCTCTTCAACCTTATGACAGATTCACAATATCTTGGAAAGTAAACTATGACAAAACATATTATGTAAACCTATACCTATCACCCACCTCAACACTGCCAAGTGACAAAAATAACTACTATATTTTAACAGCAGAGACTAACAAAAAGGAAGTATCAGTGGAATGCACCTATTGGGGATATAATGATATTTATAGTTGTTACAGTATTATATGTGAAACCTTCGGTCAATGTGTGCCTTTACCTAAAAATAGCGGATATATTGTCATTGAAGCATGCAAAGAAAAAAATAAGAATTGCAGTACAAAAAGCGCTTCTGTTACATTGAATTAATTAATTAATTTAAATATAATTAATTTAAATATATAGTATAGTAGATATAATAAAACCTTTAGGAATTCAGTGCGGTTCATTTCCTGATTGGGATTTCTATTCAGATGAAAGCGGTCTGTACGCCAAGGATCCAAACGGTAATATAAGAAAACTAAATCACGGTGGAAATAGTTGGACCACAATATATAATGGTGGTAATATAGAATCCATTTTAAATTCAACAAATAATTACCTTTTAGGTAATCCCACGGGAGGTGGTCTAATAGCGATAAGAAAGGATAATGGATCCACCGTAACACTGTCTAACTCAAGCGCAGGAATTATTATTCCTATTGGAAATAGCGTATTTTTTAATATTTTCACGACAATGCAGTCATGCAAATGGACCGAAGGTTCATCACAACCCACATGTACCGACAATGCATATATAGCCGGGCTTACCATGTCCACGCACGGTACATGGTCAACGGGTATTCACAGAATACTTGAGGTCAGGAATGTTGATACATCAGGGCAGATTCCCGGCGGGGGCACTTTACACTCTGTAGATCCTTCTACAGGAAACTCCATACCCCTCGGTCAGGTACCGCAAAATATGATGCTATTTGCAATTGGAATAGGGAAAGATACCTTGGTAAGCGGGTATGATTATAACAATAATCAAGCGGATATGTTCATCACCGATGTTACTCAACAAAACAGTCTTCAGAGGCTTACAAATACACCTAATATTAATGAAAGCATAGTCTTTTAAACAATATGACGGGGAGCCTCTAAGGGCTTCCCCTTTTATTTACTAAAACCGAGGTAATTTTCTAGTTCTTCCTTGTTCTTGATATTGTCTGCGTTATTATTTGTCAAAACTTTGTAGGTTTCTTCTACGTAGTTTTTTAGTTTATCAATTGCATCCTTTATATGTCCCTCCGTGGCTTTCTTCTGCATAAAGGCATGCCCCGTCATATTTCTAAGATCACGGATTTTACTGAAAAGTGAGTTTAATTCGGGAGAAAAGAATTTATTCTTTTTTTCATCTTCACGAAAAGCTTTGCTCAACTTTTCCCTAATTTCTTTTTCCAAATAGTTAATACCCATCTTCTCAAGCACATAAGTAAATATACATTCTTCAAGGGCTATAGTAGCCTGAGAGTATCTTCTTTTGTTAAACAACCATTTAACAATCTTATACTGATTTTTCCATTCTTCCGCATCTTCCTTTTTAACTTCCTCGTATGTTTCATTGAGGGACGCTTTTAAAAGCTCCACAGAATTGAAATCAGCAGGTACACTTTTAATGTTGTTAATAATTCGCACAACCTGATCGGTAAACTTGGGTATAAAGTTTACCGCGGTAAATCCAACCGCCTGTGAATACTTCCTGAGTAACTTAGAAAGCTTTTTTAAATCCCCTGCCTCCCTTCTAAACTCAGGCTTAAGCCCTGATAATTTTTCCTCTATCAATTCCGCAAGAAAATCTCCGTCCCCGTAGTTTTTGAATAGAGTAAACCCCTCTATCCATTCATTAAGCTCAAGTATGGGAAGGAGGTCAACCACTGGGATTCTTCCTTTCTCATCCTTAGCCTCAAAAATTCCGTAGAAAAGCCCCTTCACCCTTGCCCCCTTAACCTTACTGAACAGGTTTACCACCGTTGACACCAAAAGGGGTATTGTTCTAAAACCGTGAGTAATATCAAGGTATATATCTTTTCCCGAAACATCAACCTCTTTGTTTATTATCCTGAACATCTCCCAGAACTCTTCCTTGTTTATACCATACGGTATTAAAACCTTTCTATAGCTCCCTATAAGCTCATCCGCAAGATCCCAGAGAGATTCCCGCGTCCCCAGTATGTATATCTCATCGGGTTTGATATAGTCTATCAAAGCCTTTGATACCAGCTTTGTTCTAACCTCCCTTCCATCTGGCAGAAAGTAAACACCCTCCTTATAGTCATACTTACCATTTTCCTTCTGACCCCTTCCAAGGGTAGAGATGAGGACTTTTTTCATTTTATCCTCCATCCTATTGATTTAAAAGCTTCTTTTAAATTACCACTATTAAGATTCTGCTTATTCTCAGAGTCACTGTTTTCTAGATATTCAGAACCCTCTTTTTCATCATCATCACTTTCCACCAACTTGCACCAACCAAGAGTTTGATTGTCAAGGGTTAAACGACGGGTGAGAGGGAAGAGTTCGTCGTGATTGTATATAGAAAGAATCTTCCCAAAACCTGCAAGATTATAAGAAGTTCCTGACAATCCTTTAGCAATCAATAAACCTATGCTGTGAGTTAGATATCCAGAATATTTACCTATTCTAATTAACACTTGCCCGCTCTGTTCAATATCCTCCAAGCTTTTAATCAAATCTTCTATTTTGAATTCTTTTGTTATGTACTTGTGAGGGGAATTGCCATATGCTGATGTTATATTCGCCTTTATCTCATTACTATTGTTCTGCCAAAAGCTCTTTTCTGCATTTATAAGATCCTTAGTGAATTCCATAAGGCAAGATCGCCAGTTTTTTATAAGCTCAGTGATTTTGTCAAAAGTATGTTTTCTATTCCTGTAAATTTCTGAAAGTGCTTCAATTGCTTTATCATTCACCTTAATCTTTAAGCCATTGAAAACTTCTCCTGGTCTTATACACTCCACAAATAAAGGGTGTATACTAATTTTTCTTGACCCACGCTGTTTGACGAACGAGGTTGTATTGGCAACATAAATTTTTCTAACTTCCAAGCAATTCTCAGCAGGAGTTGGAAAAGAATCAGATATATTTAGACACTTAAATACATCTCTTGTAGCATCATCCATAAGCATGTCTTTTTTTATTTCTTCCTCAATCTTGGACAAATCAACATTACCCTTATAGACTCCCTCAACCTCTTCGTTATTAGGTTTAATCATACACAGATACTTTATTCTTCCAGTTTCCTTTAAATAGAATTTGTAACCTTCTCTCTTTAAAAAGGAATAAACTATCGCAGTCCTTATTGCACCTTTTATAGAGCTTCCAGGTATATAAACTTTGTTACCATATTTCAATGCTTCATAAACCTCATGTATTTGCCCCAGATCTTTTCTCTTAACTTTGTATGAGCTTATCTCTTCCCACTGTTCATAACCTATTCCAAATGCTTCCAAAAGCATTTGCCCCATGTCTTTATATTTGTTCTTATTTTTATCACCAAAATTAATTATTAATTCAGTAAACTTATCTATGCTATGCTCTGGTATCTTTTCAATAACTTTATCAAGGTCAAATATGTATATATATCTTTCATACTCTCCAATATCCATAGGTTTGAAAGTGTTACCACTTCCAATGTGAACAGGCGATAAGGTTTCAATTTTAAATGAATTTCCCATCACTAACCTCCCACCGCTACAGGAAACTCATACCCATACTGATATGCTTTAATTCCTATATCCCCAGCTCCCACATCCTTAACACATCCCACCCATTCATCGTCTCCCCTTCTTTTTAAAACCGAACCTTCATTAAGATAAAGAACCTTCCTTTTCCATATAAGTGCCTCACCAAATGTAGTATCTATTGGAGATTTATAAATTTCATATTCATAGGTGCTGTTGTCTATATCAATAGTTTCATTCTTCGGTATAACTGGTGAAAGTGTAATAAACTTTTCTGACCTATTTACCTTCTTTTCAAGATACTCCATTTCTTTATCAAATCCTTCAAGAGGTTCTATTTTCACATTACCCCATCCGAGGTTTTTGTTCGCGCCGAGCCCTGTATCTTCAATTAATTTAAAGCACTCTTCAAGCATAGGTTTAAACCCGTTGTCATAAAACTTTACAAGAAACCACTTATCCGAAAATAGGTGATACTCTTCTGTAAAAAGATTTTCAGATTTCATAGTTACTCTGTTAAGTACATTCCTAACAGAAAGTCCACCAAAATCTTTAAAACATGCTTTATCACCTCTTTGCACTATAACCTTTTCCGTTTCCTCAAATTTTTCAGGATCAGAAATAAACCTTTCTTCTTTTACCTCACCCTCTAATATTCTTTTGAAAACACTAAAAGAAACATAACGCGCTTTCTTTATAGGTTTGCGCCTTATTTTTTCGTAGATACTATAATCTCTTCTAACCTCATCAGAGATAACCAAAACAGGCTTAGGGAAAACAAGGGAAAGACCGCAACTGCTTTCCGCAATAGGGAAAGGCGAAGAAATTATGAAAGGTGGATTTCCGTTTTTAAAATCATTTAAAAGTTTTTCCAGATCCCCACCTATTAATCTGTATATCCAACATATTGCCCCGAAGAGCGTATATGCTCTTACGGGTGTGCTTTTTGAAAGGAATTTAAGGCGATATAAACTAAGCATTTTAAGACCCTTCGCTTATGAAAACAACATTTTTATAGTTGTCTGGTCCTAAAGCTTTTTTTTCAACGCGAATACCACCATTTTTATTTTTTATGGAACTATAAACCACTCCCCGCAGATGAAGTTTTATTCTGCCATATCCTCTAGATCCAGATCCGCCCAAATAATCTTCCTGGAGCAACTTTATTCCCTCTTCGAACAAATCTAACAGTCTTTTATCTTCATTTTCATCAAATATTCTAAAAATAATATCACCCTCAAAAATAGAACCAGGTATTACTCTTTCCATATGCCTTAATCCCCCTCTCCTTACCGTAGAAGTCAATCTATCTATGGTGTTTTCAGCTTTTATTTCCGTATAAGCACCTTCCAAATAATTCTCCCATAACTCAATAGTTTCATCTTTAGGATAAAAGTCAAATATTCTAATCCTTATAGGATGTTTAGCGGTTGTACCTGATGTTCCAAAAATTTTACATATATCACAATCACCACATGAACAAACACTACTTTTACCCAAGGAAAGTTCAAGCAAACTCCGTATTTTGCCTTTTACAGATGAACCTGGTATGTAAGGAACATCTGACAATCCCTTAAAATTTTTCAGCTTGATCACGGGGTTATCAATGCCACCTATTTCCACATTTTCCTTTGCACCACCAATGTGAAGACCAGTTACAACTTCAATTTCATACAAAAACTTAAGTATACCTTTAAGTCTAACCATTTTTACTCCTCCCAAGGCTTATAATAGGTATGATATGCAATAATGGCTTCAAAAAATTCTTCAAAAATTTCGAAATCTTCACGCCTGCCTTCGGAAACTTTATTTATTAATAGCACTATTATTTCGTAGAAATCCCTACTGATTAATCTCCTTTTAGGAGATGCTGCATAAGCTAATAAAGCAATCAATCTCTTAAGTTTAATTTTTATCCTATCAGGCAACATATCATTCTCTCTTATTTTTTTAACCTCCAGTTTTAATCGTTTTATCTCATTAAAATATTTTCTAAGTTGTGTTCTTTTTATCTCTATTTTCTGAGCTAAAAACTCAGCATAGCCTCCTTGTGCTATAAGCTTCTCACGAAAGCTATAACCAAGTTCTGACAAGTTCTTCTCTGATAGCAATTTTTCTAATTCTTCTCTCAAATCCTGAACAGAAGATAATTCTTTTTTCTCATTCATCTTACCTACCTCCTCTTGTTTTCATTAAAACTAAAGACAAAATGATATCAAGGTTACTTATGACAGCTTCCACCCTTAAACTACCTCCCATACCATTTAATAACGTATCTATTAGTTCTTTTCTGACATTTTCATCCTTTACATTTCTTCCAACATAGTAGTAAATTTTGGGATATATGTGCGGATCTATTCTGTTCCCATCCACATAATTCTTGTAAAGTTGAAGAAGTTTGTAATAAAGACCCCTTGATACTCCTGTATTTTCCTTTCTCAGCCAGTTTATCATTTTGCTAACTATATCCTTATATACTGTTTCAAGGAAAATGTAAGAATATCCCCTATTTTGCTTCTTACAAGGATCTTCTTTATTTTCCCGCACACAAGACATAACACCCTTCCTTTCCACAAAGCATTCCGCATCTTCACTCCACATAAGAGGTTTGTCAAAAATAGCTACCATATCCTTAGCTAACCTTTGGCTTTTTGCTTTACCTTCCAGAGCTTCCGTAAATTTAGCAACTAAATGTATAGGTGTGTCGTGTCTGCCTATGTAAATGCCTCCCGATATACCAAACTCAGGATTTTCACAGGTGAACCTTCTAAACTCTTCCCTTAGTTTAAGGGCAAATTCTATAGCAAGATCATAAGGTGCTATAACAAAAAGATCATCTCCGCCTGAGTAAACAGTATAGATCAGGGAACCTACTTTTAGCTTTTTCTCCTCTTCATCATAAATCTTTTCAAGAAGCTCTTTCCTTTCTTTTTCTGAAACCGAGAGCTTTTCCAACCTTTGCTTATAGTTTTCAATAGCATTTTTTACATAGTAAAGCGATACTTCCTCAGCAAGCTTATTCAAATATCCCGCAAAGAACAGATCCAGCATCCTACTTAGTGTAGCTATACGCGAGATAGTGTATATCTCTTCAGTTCCGAACTCGTTATATCTTAATCCGTCGCTTAGAATAAGTCCTAAGTAGTCAACATCTGCTCTAAAAAATCCAAGCTTTTTGTCTCCTTCTGCAAATTCCACCAACAAATCAAAAGGTAAGATGTGATTTCTACCAAGTTTTTCATCATCCTTTAGCTTTCTGCCTCTTTTACTTTCCAGTTTATTATTCAAGAAATTCAAAAGGTCGTTTGAAGTTTCCTTAACCACCTTGGGTACAGAATGCCCTATGAATTTAAAGCCGTTTACTACTTTATTAGTTTCAATTTTTAACTCCGTATCTTCTATATTTAGAATTTCAGGTAGATGCTTAACTTTGGAAAGATATTCATCTTCTTCTTCAAGAAGATACACTTTCCCAAATCTTCCTAAGTCCATTACTTTAAGTGGATCAATTTCTGTTTTTCTTGAATCAAAATCAAAAGCTATGTATTTAACTTTTGGTAAAACGTTTCCCCACTCCTGAGACTTATTACACCAATAGCACAACCCTTTTTCAGTATTAAATACGGGCAAGCTTCTGCATGAACTACAAATTGATTTAGCGTCAGTAGGATCATTCACAAATTCATTCTTCCATATAAGCTCCCTAAACTTTCTTTTCTTCTTCCTGTCAAGCTCAAGCTGAAGCTGTTCAACCTTATCAAGGAAAGTTTCCTTTCCTTCCTTTTTAATATTCCTAAAAACATCCCCTTTCATTTTGACAGTAGCAATAGAAATGCTTAGTTCACCGTGGAAGGTTTCAAATAACCACTTATTGATGTCATCTTCTATCTCCTTAAGTTTTTTCAGATTTTTTTCAGTATTCCCTATCAAAAGCTGAAACTTACCGCCTCCTATAAAGAGAGCGTTTGTTATGGGATATTCAAGTTTGCTAAGTATATACCGTGCAAGAACTTCTGGAAGCATTGTAAGGAAGAACGATCGTCCTCTCAGAGCCTTTGCTATAGAGAGTTCCGACTCACTTGATTTGTGTATGTTGAAGATAAACTTTTGGATTCCGCCTATGTCTCCTTCAATTAGAAGGAACACTTCCTGCTCGTCAGTCGGCAAATACCAACAGTCCGCAGTCTTTATGGGCTTTATATCCTCACAGCTATGTCCTTTCTCTACCGACCAGTCATAAATAGAAAGAGCTATAGCAGAAAGAACTCTTGAATGGTCAAATAGGGATATATCAGGATAGTGTTTAGATAGCTTTCTACCGTCAAATACAGATGCTGGCACGCACCAAGTATATTTGTAAAAAATGTAGTATATATAGTTGAACAGTTGTAAGTCCTTTAGATTTCTTGCATGTTCAAGATCTGAAAGGAAATCTTTGAACAATCCAGCATAGTTACCTTCTGCTTTCTTTGCATTTTCAATAACAGATTTGTTGTATGGAACTATAAGTATATCTTCCGTTTGAAAATCTATACACTTATAACTATAACTTTTGTCTTCTATAATTTTGCCAACAAACAGTTTGCCGTTAAATAACTTCGGAAATATTCTCTTATCAACTTTAAGCTTAGCAGGAACACAATATCCAAATTTTCTATCCCATTCCACAAGGTTCGGGTCATCTACAAGATTTTCACAGTTTAGATCTCTACTGTGCCACTCCTTCAGTTCTCTCAGAACTTCTTTCCTTTCTCCCTTTGGCTTAAGAGAGATCCTTTCAAATACTGAATGCATAAGCCCTATACAGCTACCGAGGACTATTTCCCTCTCCGAAGAGGAATACCAGTCAGCAATTTGACAAACAACACTTTCAAGTTCATCTGTTGGATTATGATGTCTTGCTCCCCAATTTATAAGTTTTTGCTTTTCATCTTCAGAGATTATTCCTTTCTTTTCAAACCACTCAAAAACTATGCTCGAAAGATAAGCATGTTCATATTTATAGATACCCTCGTATTCCTCCTTATCCCTTCTCTTCAATTTAGTGTTAAGTTCTCCATAATCAAATTCAAACCCATTCTCTCTCGCTCTGAAAAGAAACTTCCCCACATCATGGAGAAGTCCGCCGAGGGCGATGTAGATCCTGTTGTTGCTTATATCATTCTTCCCCATCTTAGTAATACACCTCCACAAGGTAAAAGGTAAACATGCCTTCCTCTACTATATTTTTAACTTCTTCTTGGGTGAAAATCTGACCTTCGGAAGGTCTTTTTTTGATCTGAAAAACTATAGCAATATCACCACTTTTGAGACTCAAGGGTTCCCGCCTTACATCAACCTTTATGTTAAGCATGTTTTCCAGAACCTGGGCAGTGGAAGGGTGGGAGATGTAAGATATGTAGCCTTCCTCAAGAAATCTTAATGCTTCATCTATGCTTATCTCTTCAATATTTACAACAGCCCTTCCCTTCTCAAGCATATTGAGGGAAAAAGCGTTTGTCAGATAAATACTTCCCCTCCATGGAGGTGCAATCGTATAAACTGGTTTGCACTTGTGCATCAATTCAAGACAGATGTAATCCTCAAGGTAGTATCCGAGTGCAAAGGCAAAAGGAACTGAAGTTTCAAGGAACAACCTTTTACAGTGTATACACGTTGACTTTATTCTCTTACTCACAAAATAGGCAATATTCAAAGTGTTTTCATCAAGCTCTCTGCTTTTCTGCAACTTCAATTCAAGGGCATTATCCCTCCCTTCTATATCCGTTTTAAGCCTTATATATATTTCTTTAAAATTCTTTGTTTCATGAACCTTTACCATATCTCCCACACCCTCCGTCTCCGGTACATGTCTGTCACTGCTAATGGAAAATACCTTTCTATATCTCCCCTTTTCATATTGATAAAAATCTATAGCAAGCCTTGTCTTTGAAAGAACAACTCCAGCATAAAAGATCATCACAAGTACATTACCCGTTATACCTATCCTCAAAGAGACATGTTTTTCATTTATGGTTTTAAGCTCCGAAGCTACCGCTTTTATCCACTTTGCAAACTTTTCAAAGGATTCTACCGTTTCCTCAAAGATATCAGTATATACAAGGGGATGGGAAAGGTGGAACACATCCCTCAAATATTCTTCCGTAAAGGGAAATATTCTGAGGAACGGCGAAGGGTCAGTATTGGGTAATACCGCCAAAGGTATGGATAAGGATGTGATAAATTTCTCTAAGTCTTTCACATCCCTCAAGCACTCAGAAGGATAAATAAGAGGAATGCCTTCCTTTC
>JALWWX010000132.1 GCA_027078675.1 Aquificales bacterium
GTGAACCATTCGTTTCCAGTTTCCCAATCTATCTTTTCAAGCAGAAGGAATGGTCTGAATTCATAGATATTTCTTCCCTTGATAAGAGGGTATGAAATCAAAATAAATCCTCCCCATGCGGATTTATTAGATATCAGCTCATCTATTTTGTAGTATTCCGCTATGAATTCAGCACCTCCGGGTTTATCATATACAAGATTTAAACCAAGTATTCTGTTAGTTGTTTTTACCCTTTTATTTAGAAGTTCACTGTAAACATCTGTAGGATCGTATGCCCCAGATATACCTATTTCGGAAAAATGGGTGGGCTTTATGTAAAGCTTTGCAACTACCGACTTATACTTGTCAAAATCGGAAGAGTTATCCGCACCGAAGTGTTGGTTACCGTTTATTATATCAAAGGAGTAGCCTACGAAAACCCTTCCCACTTTTTCAAGACCGTCAACCCTTATACCCACTCCGTGGGCAAGAAGGGGACCACCCTCATCCTCAAAGTTTATAATCTGAGGTCTGTCGGGCAATGTCATGAGATGCAAACCGTGGTGCCATTTCATTGATGCATATCCGAGGGAAGGATGAAACTTACCGAGGGTTACCCTGAAGATATCAAATTTTTCCCATCTTACATATAATCTTTCAAAATCAACAAAGCTATCGGGCTGTTCTATAAAAACCTCCATTAATATTTCAAAGTTTTCCTTTGCAAAAATACCCAGTATATCCGTATCACCTATTTTGAAATTTGTATTGTTTTCCGTGCTTAAATATTCAGATCTTACACCTCCGTAAATAAATAGGCTTAGATTACCTTCTTCACCAAAGGAAACCGCTATAAAAGTAAGCAGTGTTATAATAATCCTTCTCATTTAAATAATTCATCGTTCGTTTTTTATTATTCTGTACCTTTTTATGAATATAAGGAGTCCTGTGATGATAAAGTAAGAGATCATGAGTATTCCCATTATGTTTCTCTTCTTTTCTTCCTCCTCAGGTGGCAGGGCTACATGTCTAAGGTATGCTACTATCTTTGCAACCTCTTCTTCCCTTCCTATCATAATGGGGGGCATTGGTGTACCTTCCATAACCTTTTGGGGATTTAATATAAAATTAAACAGGTAGGCTTCGTCCCTTGCGAGATATATGGTTGAAAGGTCTGGTGGTATCCTGCCGAATGCCTTTTTTAAACCTTCAAATTCCTTGAAGAATACCGCATAGTACAGATCCCTTGGTAATAGTCCCTTGTACTCCTTTCTGTATTTCTGAAATGCTTCATTTGTATAAGCGAAAGAGTGATAAACATTATCGTATATAACCGAATGACATCCGTTGCAGTTTTGAAGAAACAGCTGTCTTCCTTTAATCGCGGACTTGTGATCCCT
>JALWWX010000133.1 GCA_027078675.1 Aquificales bacterium
TGTTTTTGTGAAGAGGGTTTTGTCTCCTGAGTCTTTGTATGAGTCTTTGAAGCCTGTTCATGCTCTATTCCAATCTCAGTTCTTCACTGAGTTCTTCTACCATAAAATTCTGGCAAGGGGGTACTTCCTGTTTTCAAAGGCAATTTATTTTGTGGTAGAAAGGGCTTCAATAGATGGCTCTGTGAACATGTCTGCGGAGATTGTTTCAAACCTCGGCAGGATAACTTCCCTTTTACAGGGAGGTAAGTTGAATGTTTACTTGCTTGCCTTGAGTATAGGGCTAACCGCCCTTATAATACTCGTCTGGAGCTTGGCGTAGGAGGCTTGAAATGGAGAATATATTGACGCTGATGATCTTTTTACCACTTGTCGGTGCTTTGCTAATAGGGATAATAAGGAATCCTCAAGCTTCAAGGATTATTTCCCTTGTTTTCTCCTTTGTTACATTCTTACTTTCCTTAGTTCTGCTTGCAAACTTTGATTTCAATAAGGAAGGTTTCCAGTTTGTGAAAAAAATTAACTGGATAAATTCCCTCGGCATTTCCTACCACGTAGGCATTGACGGTATGGCTCTTTTACTCATTGTTATGACCACCTTTCTCTTTTTCTGTGCCTTCGTCTGGTCATGGAGGATAGAGGACAGGGTTGCCCTATATCATGCCCTATTTCTTATGCTTGAAACCGCGTGTATAGGTGTCTTTTCCGCCCTTGATTTCTTCTTGTTCTACATATTCTGGGAAGGGATGCTCATTCCTATGTACTTCATTATAGGCTTTTGGGGTCACGAAAGGAAGGTTTACGCTGCAAATAAATTCTTTATATATACCTTCTTCGGAAGTCTGTTTTTGCTTTTGGGTCTTGCCACGATAATAGTCTACGGTGTTGTATCAAAGGGTGTGTTTACCTTTGATTATATAACCCATCTTAAATACATAGATTATCCGAGATGGGTTGAACTTCTCGCCTTCTTACTCTTCGGTATAGGTTTTGCTGTAAAGGTTCCCATGTGGCCCTTCCACACTTGGCTTCCTGATGCACACGTTGAGGCTCCTACCGCAGGTTCAATGATACTTGCGGGAGTCCTGCTTAAAATGGGAACCTTCGGTTTTGTGAGATATTCCTTAGGCCTGTTCCCAGAAGCTTCGGAATTCTATATACCTCTTATATTCTTGCTTAGTGTTATAGCAATAATATACGCTGCTATGATGGCTATAGCACAGACTCATATAAAGAGGCTTATAGCGTATTCATCCATAAGTCACATGGGTATAGTAACACTCGGTACCTTTGCTCTGACGGAGGAGGGTATAAACGGTGCCATATACATGATGATAGCCCACGGTCTTTCTTCCGCAGCCCTGTTTATGGGGGCTGGTTTCATTTACGATAGGATTCACTCTTATGAGATAAAGAATCTGGGAGGTCTTGCAAGATATGTACCCGTTTTTGCGGTTCTGTTTATGATAAGTGGTCTTGCCTCAATAGGTTTGCCGGGTCTTGCAGGATTTGTGGCAGAATTTCTCGTCCTTCTTGGAACATACAAAAACCACCCCGTTTGGGCATTTATAGCGGGTACGGGCATGATTCTCGGCGCCGCTTACTTCCTCTACATGTACAAGAAGGTAATGCTTGAGGAGGAGAGGATAAGCGAGGCGGTCAGGGAAAAGTGGATGAAACTCCGGGATGTTGAAATCCACCATCTTATACCTTTTGTTATGATAATAGCATCCGCCTTCTTACTCGGTCTTTATCCCTATCCCTTCGTAAAAATAATAGGACACACATCCCAGTTAATCCTCGGAGGTTAAGGTAAATGGTGTTTAATTTTAACGCTGTACTCCCGGAACTTATCCTCTCCGCAGGCATTCTCCTTATATTCTTCCTGGATCTTATAAAGGAGAGAATAAATCTTTCCATACTTTCCCTTATAGGGTTTATAGTCTGCATACTTTCTGCTATTTCCACCTTCCATGTTAGATATCCCGCATCCGCCTTCTTTAACGGCTTTAAGGTAGGTTCTGCAGAATTGGTGGCTAAGATGCTTATATATCTTGTTACCTCTCTTGTATTTCTTGCACTTTATGATTTTTATAAAAGGAAAGGTTCCGAGTACGGTGAAACCGTTTATATAATCCTTACTTCCGCCTTGGGCTTGTCCTTCATGCTTTCTTCAACCAACCTTGCTATTATATTCGTAGGTCTTGAGCTTTCATCCATAAGCCTGTATATAGCAATAGCCCTTTACAGAAAAAATTACTTTTCTAAGGAAGGCGCTTATAAATACCTGGTGATGGGAGCTGTAAGTACATCCATGTTTGCCATAGGTACCGCCTTAGTTTATCTTGCCATAGGAACTATGAATATAACTTCTCCCCAGGGCTTTAATCCTATAATATCTTTGGGTATTTCCTTTCTCATATTTGCCCTTGCCCTTAAAATTTCTTCCGTACCTTTTCATTTCTGGACACCCGATGCATACGCAGGGGCGCCCACACCCGTAACAGCCTATGTGGCAACAGTACCCAAGATAGGTTATTATTTTCTCCTTGCAAAATTGACCCTTTTGTTATTCCCCTCTTTCAAGGAATGGTACATACTCGTAGGTGTCCTTGCTGTAATTACTATGTTTTATGGAAATATAACAGCTTACGCACAAAAATCGGTAAAAAGGCTTTTTGCTTACTCTTCAATAGCCCACGCAGGTTACTTCCTTACAGCCTTTACCTCAACGGATAAATTCCTTATGACCTCTGCTCTCTTCTATGTTTTTGTCTATTCCTTGGCAACCCTTGGTGTCTTTACCATACTGTCTATTCTTGAGAAGGAGGAAGGTTGGAATAATCATTTTGAAGAGTTTAAAGGACTATTTTATAAAAGACCTTTCCTTGCAGTAAATCTCGCCCTTTTCCTTTTTGCCCTCATAGGCATACCCCCCATGGCTATGTTTGTGGGTAAACTTGGTATATTCATAGGTCTCGTCAGTAAGGAGATGTGGATACTCGGATTTTTATTTGCGATTGCAAGCCTTATATCCGCGGGATATTATCTTAAACTCATAGTTTACATGTTCCTTGAAAAAGGAGAAAGAGAGGTGAAGGCGCCCGTATCGGTTGGGGAGATGTTAACCCTCAATACTTGTTCCTTTCTTACCTTGGTATTTGGTATATATCCAAAGCCTTTATTTGATATAATACTCAAAAGCATTTAATGGGAAAGCTCTTTATTCTTTCTGCTCCTTCCGGTACGGGAAAAACTACGGTTGCAAAAACCTTACTTTCTTCCGTGGAAAATGTTAGAAGGGTGGTAACTGTAACCACAAGGGAGAGAAGACCCTTTGAAAGGGAGAATGTGGACTATATATTCATAAGCGTTGAAGAGTTTAAGAAGAAGATAGAGAGGGGGGAATTTTTGGAATATGCGGAGGTTTATGGTAACTACTACGGTACTCCGAAGGATCAGATTGAGAGGAACATGAAGGAGGGTGTTGACTCCTTGTTAATAATAGATGTTCAAGGTGCTTACAGAGTGAAAAGGGAGATGCCTTCCGCGGTGACCATATTTCTCATACCCCCATCCATTGAGGAGCTTAAAAGGAGAATGATAAACAGAGGATATAAGGATAAAAATATGGATCTGAGATTGTCCACAGCCTTAAAAGAAATTCCATGTTTGAGATTCTTTGATTATGTGGTTATTAACGATTTTCTGAACTCCGCGGTGGAGAGGGTACGGAGTATAATATACGCGGAGAGATTAAAACGGGAATCCTTTATAAGGGATATTGACAAATATTATCTTGACGGTAAAATAATTGATCTTATCAAAGGAGGTGATTGTTATGTCCGCCAGACCGAGGATAGAGGAAGCGATGAAACAGGTTGACTCAAAATATAAGCTCGTTCATGCTGCGGTTAAAAGAACCCTTCAATTGTTGGCGGAAGGTGAAGATTTCTTTGTAAGGGGTAAGACAGAGCTAAGTAAAAAAACATTTCAGGCTATAGAGGACATAGCGGAGGGAAAGGTTAAGGTTATCACCCTTGAACCAAAGGAAGTTGAGGAGGAGGGTGAGCTTCAGGAAAGTAAAAAATAGAGATGACAAATCCCTTTTATCTCAGGAGGGGGAGAGTAATAAAGGTATTTTCGGAAACAAAAGATATAAAGAGGTTCCTTATAGATGCGGGTGATTTGGGAAAGTTCAAACCTGGCCAATTTAATATGCTCTATGTTTACGGTCAGGGGGAGGTTCCCATATCCATAAGTTCAATAAGAAGTGATTTTATAGAACATACGGTAAGGCTCGTGGGTGATGTTACAGAGGATCTTTTTAATCTAAGGGAAGGAGATATACTCGGATTGAGGGGACCCTTCGGTTCTCACTTTCCCGTGGAAAAATTTAAGGGTTTTGACATAATCCTTGTAGCGGGAGGATTGGGACTTGCGGATATAAAACCCGTTGCAGAATACATTTTAGGTAACAGGGATGATTACGGTAGGGTTTATCTTCTTATAGGTTCAAAAAATCCTTCTTCACTCATTTATAAAGGCGAATTTGAAAAATGGAAGGAGAAAATTGAACTTTTGGTAACTGTTGACAAACCCGATGAAAACTGGAAGGGTCATACAGGTCTCGTTACCCGATTGTTTGATTTGGTTGAGACTGATCCCAAAAAGAGTGTGGCTATGATGTGTGGTCCTGAGATAATGATGATTTCTGCTTCCGAACTTCTTATTGAGAGAGGTTTTTCTCCTGAAAAGATCTTCATATCTATGGAAAGACACATGAAATGTGCGGTAGGCACATGCGGACACTGTCAGTTCGGTCCTTACTTTGTATGTAAAGACGGTCCCGTATTTCCCTATTCCGAAGTTAGATACTTATTGAAGGTGAAGGAGTTATAGGAAAAATTGGCATATAAGTTGCAATATAGAAAGCAGGAGGAAATTGATGAAAATAGTTATTGTAGGTAACGGTATTGCGGGAACTTCACTTGTTGAACATATATTGGACGAGTCTGAAGATAAGGATTTAAGAATACAGGTTTTCGGGGATGAAAAGTTTATAGGATACAA
>JALWWX010000134.1 GCA_027078675.1 Aquificales bacterium
CTCTACGAGAAGCACAAAGTCAAGGAGTACTGGATAGTGTATCCGGAATACAGGGCTATAGAGGTTTGGTGTTTGAAGGATGGTAAATACGTTCTGCACTCGGTCGCCGTTGAGGAGGGGGAGGTTGAGTCTTGCGTCTTAAAGGGTTTTAAAGTGAAAGTTGAGGAGGTTTTGAAATGAAAGAGGCCGTTGTTGAAAGACCAAAGGAAAAGGTCTGGACCTACGAGGACTACCTTCGCCTCACAGACGACAAACGGTATGAACTTATAAACGGGAGGTTGAAGGAAATGCCCGCACCGTCCTTTGAACATCAAGTTATCTCACGGGATTTAGAGTTCCTCCTCTGGGGATACGTAAAAGAGAGTGGGATCGGACAGGTCATAGATGCCCCCTTTGACGTCATCCTATCCGAGACGGTCGTCGTCCAGCCCGACATAGTTTTCATATCCAGCGATAACCTGAAGAACGTCAAAGACGGCCGTCTCTTTGGCCCCCCGGATCTGGTGGTTGAGATAGTTTCCCCTACGAGCTACGTAAGGGACCGATATGAGAAGTTCGCCCTCTACGAGATGTACGGCGTCAAAGAGTACTGGATAGTGTATCCGGAAATGAAGGTGGTTGAAGTATGGTGTTTGAAAGGCGGTAAGTACGTCCTCCACACCGTCGCCGTTGGCAGTGGTGAGGTTGAGTCGTGCGTCCTCAAGGGCTTTAAGGTAAAGCTTGAGGAGGTGATGAAGTGAAGGAAGCGGTAGTTGATAGGCCAAAGGAGAGAATCTGGACATATGAGGACTATCTAAGCGGCCGGATACCGGAGGAGGTCTCGGAAGTTATAAGAGGCAAGGAGGTCAGAAAGATGCCTGCGGGGGATATACACGGTTTTATGGAAGCCTTTATAACCGGATTGCTACTAAAACCTAAAGAACCTTACATCGTCCTTAGTGGTGAGGTGGCATTGCTCCTCTCCCGTTCTCCCCTGACCCTCCGTGGTGCTGACGTGGTGGCGATATCCAGAGATAGGTGGAAACTGAAGGGAGGGGCCATAGAGGTACCGCCGGACCTGATAGTTGAGATAGTCTCTCCCTCTGACAGCCTGCCCTACATCATTGAGAAGATGGAGGACTACAGGAGGTGGGGGGTGAAGAGACAGGTTTGGGTATTCCCGGAGGACAGAGAGGTGGTTGTGGTTGACGAGGGAGGGGTCAGGGCCTTCGGTGAAGGGGATGAGGTGGAGCTTTTGGAAGGTGTGAAGTTCAGGCTCAAGGACCTGCTGAAGGAGGTTGAGGATGAGGGAAGGGATAGTTGAAAAAGCAAAGGAGAAGGTCTGGACCTACGAGGACTACTTGAAGCTCACAGACGAC
>JALWWX010000135.1 GCA_027078675.1 Aquificales bacterium
CCTGCTCGTCAAGCGTTACTCCTCCGGGGATTTCGTTGGTCTCCGGATCTCGCGGTCCAATGCCAGAAAGAAATAGCAAATTTCCCACCCGGCGAGCGTGCGGGTATAACCCCACTGGTTTCGGTGCTTGCTGCGTGTGAATACTGGTCGCTTTTTGCTCCATCCACAAACCCTATCTTTGAAACTTCCCATACCGCAAAGCGGCAACAAAACAAAGGGTAAAGGATGGAAAAGCGGCTGTTTTATTGCGCTGCTAAAATCAAAAACACGGAAAGCCCCAGCGCCGCAAAAGTTCCGGCAGCAAAAACCCAGAGAAGCGTTCGGAGGAATTGCTGGTTGCGTTGCAACGCTTTGTAATCCCTGCGTATTTGCGCCAACGTTGCTTCCACTTCCGCAAGATGCTGCTGCAACTGCTCGATGGAAGCGACGTCGGGCGGTGTTGCTGCTTCGATCAACCGCTGGATATCAGCCCGAGCCTGTTGCACCCGGTTTTCCAGTGATTTTTCGGTATCAGACAAAATCGAGTTGATGATCTGCATTGCCTCATCAACTAAAAATTTCGTTTCTGGAATCCGGTGGCGAAAATCGTCTAAATCGTTTCGCAACGTCTCGTTTTCTCGCCGAAGTCGGTCGTACAGTGACAAAAACCGATCTTCTATCGCCGAAAGCGATTTTTCCAGTTTGTCGAATTGAAAATTCATTCGGCGTTCGAAACTTTCCAGCAATGCCGTTGTGCGTTCTGCCACAAAAATATCCAGGGACTGGGTCAGCTTTTGAAAATCCCGCAACTGTTTCTCCACCTCCTTTTGCAGTTGCTTCAGATCGTGCTTCAGATGGACAATGTCGCTGAGTTCATTGTAGAGATGCAGAATCGCTTTGGACTTCTCCTTGAGCTCCGCTTCGGTCGCTTTAGCAGTTTGATGAAATTCTTCCAGATGGCGACGCACGGTCTCCTCCAGTTCGGACAATGCCGTTCGTACCTGCTGCTGCTGTTGCTGGAGCTCCGTGGATAATTGCTGCAACTGATCTAAAACCGTGCAATATTGTTGCACCTGCTGCTGAATAGTCTCATACAGGTGAGAAACCTGCTCTATAAGATTTTCTTTTGAGAGCATTCGCTGACCCCCTGGAGAAACGTACGAAAAGCATTGGACAATTGCTGGAGCAGATAGAAATGGACAAGGAGGGCATCGGTCGCTTCTGCGCGAAGGAGTATCGTTGCCATCCGTTCCTGAAATTCCGCTTCCTGTTCCAGCCTATCTGGAAAGTATTCCAGCAGAAAATCTTCCAGCACACCTTCCGCTGCCAATTCATCAAAAAAGGTTAAACCCTCCAGTTGCTGCC
>JALWWX010000136.1 GCA_027078675.1 Aquificales bacterium
TCCGAATTCAGGAGTTTTGTAAGCTCAAGGGATATAATAGCGGGCATTTATGTCTTTTTTATGGTGCTTATAACCCTTATAACAGCCCTTGCCACTGTGTGGATAAGCATGCTTATAGCAAGACATATAAGCACACCCATTGAAGACCTTTCAAGGAGTGCAACCCAGATAGCCCACGGGAGGCTTGAAACCAATGTGGAGGTTCACACAACCGGGGATGAGATAGAACATCTTTCCCGTTCCTTCAAGAAAATGAGAGATAACCTTAAAACAATATATGAGGATCTCAGAAGGGAAAGGGATATCCTTGAAAGGCTTATTGATTCACTGCCAGTGGGTATAGTATATACGGACGGCTCCGACAGGATAGTAAGGGTAAACAAGGCATTCAAGGATATGTTCAACATAAAGGAAGACCTTACCGGTAAAAGTATAAAAAGCTTGGAAAATCTTCCCTTAAGCTCGGATATAAGGGTGGAAAAGCTTGATGTGAGTGAAGGCAAGATACTTATATACGAGGATGTAAGACCCATCATAATGGCTGAGAGATTCAAAACATGGCAGGAGGCGGTTAAAAGGATAGCCCACGAAATCAAAAATCCCTTGACCCCATTGAGGCTAAGCATGGAAAGGATATCAAGGATAATAATGAAAGATGAATTTGATCCCAATAAGATAAAACAGCTGGCGGAAAGGGTAATAAAAGAGGTTGACAGAATAAAGATTTTAGTAGATCAATTCAAACATCTTACCCATTACAAAGAGTTCAAACCCGAGTCTATTGACCTAAGATCCTATCTTGAAGAGATACTGGGACTTTATAAATCTGGAGGGTTTAATATAAAAGTTGAAGGTAATAAAAGGATATCCGCGGACAGGAGCCTGCTCAAGGATATGTTCTTTAATATCATAAATAACAGTATAGAATGGGGAGCAACAGAGGCAAAGATAAAGATAACTGACGATTATATAGAGTATAAAGACAACGGCAAAGGAATCTCTGAAGATAAAAAAGATCTTATCTTCATACCCTACTATTCGGAGAATCCTAAGGGTATGGGACTGGGGATGGCTATAGTTAAAAAGATAGCAGATGATCACGGTTGGAAGGTTGAAGCTTTACCCTCAAAGGAAGGTTTTCACCTTATTATATACTTCAGCCAGCCTCCTCGGGTCTCTCATACTCGGGACAGTCAATAGTATCCGGGTCCACTTCGGGAAACTCTTCCCTGAACTCATTATGATAACCGCATATGGAACACTCTATAGCAACAAGGTATCCTTCATACCTGTGACCTATATCCCATCCGCAAAGGGGACATACACCTTCCTCGTGAATAAGAACATCTTCTAACTTCTCTCCTTCCCTTAATCTCCTACGCACCTCTTTAACCCTATCTATAACTTCTTCCATCTCCGAACTGTTCCATTCAAAGCCACAGGCAAGGCATCTATATTCCGTATATTTACCTTCTCTCAGTAGCCTTATAACCTCATCGGAACCACATTTATCATCAACGCATATCTCCCCTATCTGTTTCCTTCCAAGCTTGTCAAGAATATCACGAAACTTGTTCTCATCAAGGGGCATAGGTCTGTCATAAGATCTGTAGCCACAGCATTTGCACACCGCTTCCACGCGGGGATAAGGTTCATCAAGCTCATTCACTTCAAGGGCTTTCCTGTGGCAGTAGGGACAAAGTTCAAGATGCCTTATCTTTGTCATTCCTTAACTCCTCTACCTTTTTAATTATATCATCAAAGCTCCAGTCCTCCCTAACCCTCAAGAATATATTCTCACCGTCAACATCCCCTATGGCTATCTTGGGAATACTCCTCTCACTTTTAAATCCCTCCACTACAACGATATCAAAGTCAGAAAAGAAATCCCTTATAATTTCATCAATATCCCTATTATTGAAATCCCAAAGGGTTGTAACATCAGGAGAAACAAGCAAAGTACGATCGGTTAGAGGCTTTACCCTGAAGGTATCAGAACCCTCCTTATCCGTAACTCCGTGACCCTTAGGATCATGCTTTATATATCCTACTTTGTATCCCTTCCTTTTATAAAAACCCACCATCTTTTCAACAAGTGTTGTCTTCCCAGTGTTTTTAAAACCTATAACTCCTATGATAAAGGGCTTACTGCACACCTTCCGCAAGCTCCTTTATATGCTTCATAATATCCTCCGCCACATATCTGTAAGGATCTCCTGCTGATATATTATCCTTTCTATACTCCAAGGGCTTCCCTATAACAACCTTTATGTTGCCAAAAGGCTTGGGTAAAAGGGAATCCCTGGGCATAACATCATCCGTACCACCCAAATATACGGGCAGAACCTTAACACCGCTTTTCAATACAAGCATACCAACACCTGGCTTGGGTTTTAGAAAGGCTCCCCTTCCCGCCCTCGTCCCTTCCGGAAATATACAGAGGGAACAACCCCCTTTGAGAATGTTAAGGGAATTTCTTAAGGCTTCCTTATCCATACCTCCCCTTTTTATAGGTATCGCAGCAAGGTGTTTAAGTATGAAACCCACTAAGGGATTTCGGAATAATTCTTCCTTTGCAACAAAGAAGACGGGTTCGGGAAACACGGATGCTATTACGGGAGGATCAATATAACTTCTGTGGTTTGAGGCTATTATAAAGGGACCCTCTTTTGGTATATTTTCTGCACCCTGTACCTTAATACCGAATAAAAAACGAAAAAGCCTTTTGAATAAGGGGCAATAGGGTCTTATAAAGTACCAGGAAAAAAAGCTTATGGGACATTTCTTAGACATTTTACTCCTTATTTTTTATCTTCTCCCTGAGTAATCCAACAAATTCCTCAAGGGGATAAGCTCCCATATTGCCCTCCTTTTTGCTTCTTACTGATACTGTTCCTTCCTCAACCTCTCTGTCGCCTACAACAAGGATATAAGGTATCTTCATAAGCTCAGCCTTTCTTATTTTGGCGTTCATTCTATCGTCACCCAAATCCGCTTCAACCCTGAAACCTTCCTTTACAAGGTAATCCTTAACCTTTAATGCGTAGTCATGGTGTCTGTCCGCTATGGGTATAACTACAGCCTGTGTGGGAGAAAGCCAAATAGGTAAAAGCCCTGCATAATGTTCAAGCAAAATACCCGTAAATCTCTCTATGGATCCAAATATTGCCCTGTGAATCATATAAGGCCTGTGTTTTTGATTATCATCCCCTATATAATACATATCAAAGCGCTCGGGCAAATTGAAATCAAACTGGACGGTTGAACACTGCCACAACCTTCCTATGGCATCCCTTATCTTTACATCTATCTTAGGTCCGTAGAAGGCACCTCCACCTTCATCAATCTTGTAAACAAGCCCAGACTCCTCCACAGCGGATTTAAGGGCATCCTCCGAAAGCTTCCACTGATTATCGGAACCTATAGCATACTCAGGCTTTGTGGAAATGTAAACCTCAAAATCCTCAAAGCCGAAGTCCCTCAGAATTTCCAAGGTGAGATCCAGAACTTCTTTTATAACATCCTTTACCTGGTCCGGTCTACATACTATATGGGCATCATCTTGGGTAAATCCCCTTACCCTCATAAGCCCATGAAGGACTCCTGACATCTCGTATCTGTAAACGGTTCCAAGCTCCGCCAGTTTAAAAGGAAGATCCCTGTAACTTCTCACCTTACTCTTGTATATGGCAACATGAAAGGGGCAGTTCATGGGTTTAACATAGTAGCCGGTTCCCTCTATATCCATCTCCGGGAACATATTCGGCTTGTAATACTCAAGGTGACCGCTCCTTTCCCACAACTGGGATCTTCCCACATGGGGTGTATAAACAAGCTGATATCCAAGGGCTATATGTTTATCCTTCCAATAATCCTCCAAAATTCTTCTGAATATGCTACCTCTCGGAAGCCATATTACCAAACCTGGTCCTATCTCCTCATCTATCATAAAAAACTCAAGTTCCTTGCCGAGTTTCCTGTGATCCCTCCTTTTAGCCTCTTCATAAAACCTTATCCTTTCCTCCAACTCCTTTTTATCCCAAAAGGCTATACCGTATATACGCTGAAGCATGGGACGTGAAGAGTCTCCCATCCAGTAAGCACCTGCGACTGATGTAAGCTTAAATACACCCGCCTTACCAGTTGAAGGCAGATGAGGTCCCTTGCATAGATCAATGAAATCTCCCTGCTGATAAACACTTATCCTTTCATCATCGGGAATTCTATCAATTATCTCCTCCTTATAATGTTCCTTAAGCTTTCTGAATAACTCCTTCGCTTCTTCCCTCTCCAGCTCCTTTCTGAGAATTGGATAATTCCTTGAAATAATCTCTTTCATCTTCTTCTCTATCTTGGGAAGATCCTCTTCGGAAATCCTCACTCCCTCAACTTCTACATCGTAGTAAAAACCGTCTTCCGTTGTAGGTCCTACACCGAGATGTACCCTTTCATTACCGTAAATCTCTTTAAGTGCCTGTGCCATAATATGGGCTAAGGAATGTCTCATTATTTCAAGGCTTTCCGGATCTCCCTTTCTTACAGGCTTTACCTCACCAGATTCATAAATGGGCGTTTGGAGATCAAAAATTTTGCCGTTTATCAAACCTCCTATTGCATCCTTTATACCTAAGCTTTCATAAAGGGAAGCGAGGGTGATTCCCTCTTCAACCTCTATCTCATTACCGTTAATCTTCAACCTTAACACAAACCCACCTCCGGGAAAAGTATAATTATAGAATTATAGCGTGATATGGGAAGACTTATAGTGGCCTCTAACAGGGAACCTTATGATATTGAGTTCCGAGAAAACAAACTAAAACTTCATAAAACGGTAGGGGGTCTCGTTTCCGCCCTTGAACCTATAATAAAGTCACTCGGCGGTGTATGGGTATGCTGGGGGAGGAAAGGCCAGAGGATACCCGAAGTATTTGAAGTGAATGAAAATTTTTTAATAAAATTTGTACCCTTATCCGAAAAGACAATATCCAATTATTATTATGGTTTTTCTAACAAAACTCTCTGGCCCCTCTGTCACATGTTTCTATCAAGAACAAAATTTGAAAAGGCTTACTGGACTTCATACAGAATGGTCAATATGCGTTTTGCAAATGCTATATTGGAAATGTATCGCAGTGGTGATACGGTAATGGTCAATGACTATCATCTTTCCTTAGTACCCAATATAATGAGGGACAAAGGATTTAAAGGTAAGATCTTCTTTTTTTGGCATATACCTTTCCCCTCCTACTGTATATACAGATTCCTCCCCTGGGGGAAGGAAATAATAGAAGGCTTCTTAGGAGCTGATGTTATAGGTTTTCACACCCAAGAGTATGTTGATAACTTCCTTGACTGCGTGGACAGATTAACAGATGCGGTGATCCAAGGCAACAATATAAAATGGAAGGGCAGGGAGATAAAGGTAAAGGCTGTACCCATAGGTATAGATGCGGAGAGATGGCAAAGGGATGCATCTTCAAAGAACACTTTAAAGGCGGTTAAAAAGATGAGGAGGGAGCTTAATGTTGAATTCATAGGTTTAAGCGTTGACAGGCTTGACTATACGAAAGGTCTTAAAGAGAAATTACTAAGCATTGACAGGTTTTTTGATAAATACCCCTCCTTCAGGGGAAGAATGTCTTTTATTCAAGTGGCGGTACCGAGCAGAACAAAAATTCAGGAGTATTCGGAACTCAAGAAAGAGATTGATCAGATAATAAGTACAATAAACGGAGCCTTTGGAGAACCTGGATGGGTGCCTATACACTATTATTACAAAGGTTTTCCCTCAAGTAAACTTGCCATATTTTACAGACTCGCAGATTTTGCCCTTATAACACCCATAATGGACGGATTAAACCTTGTAGCCAAAGAGTTTGTCGCATCCCAGATTGATAACAGGGGAGCATTGATATTGAGCAAATTTGCAGGTGCAAGCTGGCAGTTGAAGGGAGGAGCTATATTGGTTAACCCCTTTGATACAGAAAAAACTGCGGACTCCATATACAAAGCACTTAAGATGGGACCGGAAGAAAAAAAGAAAAGGATGGAAACAATGAAAAAGGAAGTTATGGAAAAGGACTTGAAATGGTGGGTGCAAGAATTTTTTGAAGGGTTAATTTAGTAAAATAGTTTGACTATGAAAAAGGTAGTGATGTTAATAGACTTGGATAGATGCATAGGATGTTTCTCCTGCGAGGTTGCATGCAAACAGGATAAGGGAATTGAAAATCTACACATAAGCCCTATGAAGGTGTTCAGACTTTACTCCAAGGATGGAAGCCCGGAAGCTCTGTTTTTTCCTATAAACTGCTTCCACTGTGATCCTGCACCCTGCATAATAGCATGTCCCACATCCGCGATGAGAAGAGGAGAAAAGGGTATAGTCTATGTTGATAAAAATCTGTGTATAGGATGTAAGGCGTGTATAATAGCTTGCCCCTACGGAGCTATAACCTTCAATCCTACCACAATGAAAGTAGAAAAATGTGATTACTGTATTGAAAGGGTTGAAAAAGGGTTGCTTCCTTCCTGCGTCTCCAAGTGTGTAACCAACTGCCTTTACTTCGTTGAAATGGAAGAGGAAAATATACCCAAGGAGAGGCACCTGATAAAAAGATACAAAAACAATCTGTTTGAAGATATCTATCTCAAACTTGCCTGATATGGCTGTAAAGGTTATCTATAGAGGAAAGGAACTGGATATAGAGATTGAAGGTAAAAGTATAAGGGTTGACGAGCTTTTAAGGAAACTTGATCTTTCTCCATCCCACTCCATAGTGATAAAGGGAGACACTATATTAAATGAAAAGGATAGGGTGAAAGATGGGGAAACCGTGAGGGTTGTTAATGCAATTTCCGGAGGTGCTTAAAAGATTTGATCCCTATATTGTTAAGTCTCTTTTAGTAATCCAGATATTCGGTCTTATAGGTATATACAGTGCTTCCTACTCCGAAAACAGCCTTCTTATATACAAACAGATACTTTATATAACCCTCGGGTGGACAATAATTTTACTCATCCCTCGTATCAATCCCAAATTTCTATTTGATATATCCCTCTCCATCTACCTTATAAACCTTTTGCTCATAATACTCGTATTCCTATTCGGTAAAACTGTTTATGGTGCAAAAAGATGGTTGAGTCTCGGATTCTTCTATATACAACCTACAGAGTTTATGAAATTTTCCCTACTTTTAATATCCGCCAACATAATACCACAGATAAGAAAGTTTCTAAGCGTAGAAACTCTAATACTCTCTCTTATCATTGCAATACCTTTCCTGCTTACTTTAAAACAACCTGATCTCGGTACAGCAATTACCTTCATAGTACCCATAATATTCATGCTATATGTAAAAGGTGTAAAAATAAGATATTTTGTAGGAGGATTTATAATAGTACTTCTCACTTTGCCAATCCTATGGAATTTTATGAAACCCTATCAAAAGGACAGGATATATGCGGTTTTAGACCCCTACAGTAACTACACAGGTAGCGGATATCAGACAGTTCAATCCATAATAACCATAGGCTCTGGCGGTATATTCGGAAAGGGGTTGCTTCAAGGTACTCAAGCACACCTCTTGTTTCTGCCGGAAAAACACACAGACTTTATATTCTCCCTCATAGGTGAAGAACTCGGATTCGTAGGCACTTCCATACTGACAATAGCCTTCTTTGTACTTCTGATGAGGATACTTTTATATGCAAATATTATAAAAACAGATCCAGAAAGATTATTCATAGCTGGTGCCTTCTCCCTTATACTCTTTCAATCGTCTGTAAATATCCTAATGACCCTCGGGTTTATGCCAGTTGTCGGGATACCCCTACCCTTCGTAAGCTTCGGCGGTAGCTCCGTAATAACCTTCTCTTTAATAATAGGAACCCTCTTCTCCATAATAAAGGATTTCCGATCGCGTAAGATAGTGTTTGAGTCAGAAAAGGAAATAAATTATGAATAGATGATAGAGGGAATTTATATACATATACCTTTCTGCAGAGAAAAGTGTCCCTACTGCGATTTTTATACGGTAAATTTATCGGATCATGACATTTCCGAATATATAGGGTGCCTGATAAAGGAATTAGAAATTTATCTCTGGGAATACGAATTTAACATAAAAACCCTGTATATAGGAGGTGGTTCACCGAGCATAATCTCACCGAGGTATTATGACACCCTTCTAAACTATATATATAAAAAACTGGGAATACCTAAGGAAATATCCATAGAATGCAACCCAGAAGATTACACAAAAGATGACTTTGTCTATCTGAAGGATATAGGAATTAACAGGATAAGTTTCGGGATACAGACCTTTTCTCCATCTGGCCTTTCCATCCTCGGAAGGAAACACACACCCTTACACGCAATAAAAGGGGTGGATGATGCCTTTAAGGCGGGTATAGAGAATATAAATGCTGATATTATTTTTGGATATCCTCACCAAACCACTAAGGACTTAGAGAAGGATATAGATATCCTTATCACCCTGCCCTTAAAACATCTGTCCGCATACCTTTTAACCTTTTACAAAGATACTCCCTTCTTCCATATTTACAAGGATTTTAAAAGGAACGAAGATGAATTGGTTGAGATGCATAATTTACTAACAGAGAGGTTAAGGGAAGCAGGCTTTAGAAGATATGAAATATCCAATTGGGCTAAGGATGGATATATATGCAAGCACAACCTTATGTACTGGACGGGTGGAGAATTTTTGGGAATAGGTGTATCCGCATGGAGTTACGCTGATAACAAGAGGTGGGGAAATGTAAGAAATATTAATAACTATGCGGATAAACTTAAAAGGGGAGAAAAACCTGTTGAAGTTTCCGTTAAGCTTAAACGGGAAGATCTTTTTACCGAATACATAATACTGGGGCTCAGAACTATGAGAGGGATAAATAAAGATTCGGTTTTTATTCCCGAACATCTTAAGGAGTTTTTTGAATTTTCGGACTCCACCATTTCAATCAAGGAAAGATATCTATTATTGGCGGATGAAATTATCTCCGAGTTGCTGTGCTATAATAAACTTCCGAGGGAGGAATTATGCTGGAAATTAAAAGACTTACATCCTTAGGCAGTGAGATATTAAAATATTCCGTACTCGTACTGATATTCTTTGGAACGGGTCTCTCCCTCTTCCTCCATTACGGTGCAAACGTTGACCCCGTAGGTTCAGCCGTATTCGGTTACACTTTTGTACTTTTTGTATCCTTAAGCTTCTATGTTTATATAAAAGCGAAGATAAATCAGGTGGTAGGAAGGTTGCTTTATACAATTGAACTTATGGAAGAAAAGGAAAGGGATATTGAGGTTCCAATACCTATTCCCGAAGAAACCGTGGATATCATTGAAAGTGTTAATGAAACATTGAAAACGCTTGAAACTAAGTTTTCTAAGGAAGTAGAAGAGCTTGAAGAACAGCTTGATATAATAGCGGATAATATCTCTAAAGCAATAGAAGGTTTGTCCAAATCTATTGAAGGTTATACAGATGTTGACCTTCCCAAGGGGCTTGATCCCATTGGAGCCCTTGGTCAGGTTGCAGATATGGTACTTAAAACGTATAGGAAAAGGTTAAAGGAGCTTAAAGAGGGAATAGAAACAATAAGGAAAGAAGTTGATGAAATACTAAGCACTGTTAAGCAAAGCGAATCACTGAGCAGGGAGGATGTGGAAAATCTTAAGAAGAGGATAGAAAGGCTTAAATATGAAGAAGAAAAGATTGAGAATAGTTTAAAATTTTTTAAGGATATATAAGGAGGTTTAATTTATGGATAAATATTCAGCCATATTACAGGAGCTGATAAAAAATGCGGGCATTGAGGGTGCAGCTCTGGTAAGTTCCGACGGCCTCCCTATAGCGTCAGCCCTGGGTGCGGGATTTGAAGAAGACAGGATAGCTGCGATGAGCGCTGCTATCCTTTCACTTGGAGAAAGAGTTGCAGAGGAATTGGAGAAAGGCACACTGGAGCAAATAACCATAAAAGGAGATACAGGATATGTAATATTAACCGGTATAGGACAAGAGGCGGTACTTACCGTTCTCGCGGACAACAATGTGAAACTCGGATTGCTTCTTATGGAGATAAAGAGATCCCAGGAAAATTTAAAGAAGGTTATGGAGCTTTAAATGGCGCTAACGGGAGACCTGTCAACCTTTAATTTTGTTGATATATTTCAGGTTATAGCAAGGGATAGAAAAAGCGGAATACTTATGGTTGAATGGAAGGATATGACCGTAGCCTATTATGTCAAAGACGGAGAGCTTGTCTTCGCAAGACCCGTTGATAAGGTTTACAGGGTTTACGCGGAAAGGCATTTTGATTCTTTGCTTAATAAATTAAGGATATCAAAAGATAAACTGTATAAGACAATTGAAAAATTCTTTTTGCCGAGATTAAACAACAGGGAGGGTATATTCTCTTTTACCCTCGGATTTATAAAGTACGATTCGGATGTACCCGTATATATACATATAGAAGAACTTATAATGAGGGCTTCAAGGACCCTAACTCCAGAGGAAATAGAAAGGAAGATTTCGGATGAACTGCTTACCTTTGAACCCTCCGCGGATGTGGAGGAAAAACTTGGCAAAGCAAAACTTACACCAGAAGAGGAAAAGGTACTGTCCTTAGTTGATGGTGAAAAAACAGTAGGGGAGATAAAGAGGCTTGCGGGTATTGATGATCTGACAGTCGGGAGAGCATTATACGGTTTACTCGCAGCAGGATTTATAAGAAGGAAGAAGAGAGAGGTTAAACCCAAACTCTCCATAACTCTTGACCTGCTGACTAAGATTATTGAGAAGATAAAAGTGTTATGAAGGGAATAAAGAAGATTAAAATTGTTATTTCTGGTTTATTTGCTTCTGGCAAAACCCAGTTTATAAATACGGTCAGCGAGATAAAACCTGTTACAACAGAGAAAAAGACAAGGGGTGAAGAAAGTAAGATAAAAGACCATACAACTGTAGCCATGGATTTTGGAAAAATAAAGATAGATGATGAACATGAACTTTATCTGTTCGGTACCCCTGGACAGGCAAGGTTTGACTTTATGTGGGAGATATTGGGTGAAGGCGCACTCGGAATTATAATACTCGTAGATTCCACTGATCCCGCCTCCTTTCATGAGGCAAGGAAGATAATAAACTTTTTCCAATCAAGGTTTCCCGTACCCACCGTTGTAGGTGCAAACAAACAGGATCTACCTGATGCATGGTCACCAGAAGATGTAAAGATAGCCCTTGATATAGAAGATGATGAAGGCATTCCAGTAGTAGGTGTGTCCGCTATAGATAAAGAAAGCGTAAAAAATGTTCTTCTTACACTTTTGGACATAATTAAGAAACACTTGGAGTCTAAATAGCGAATGTTCAAAGGCTTCTCAAAGGAAGAAAGAAAAGTCATCTTAGGCATATCCCTTATTTCCGTCATAAGGATGTTGGGACTTTTTCTGCTGTTACCTGTATTAGCACCTTATGCCAAGGATATGGAGGGGAGTTCTCCCCTACTCGTAGGTCTGGCTGTAGGCATATACGGTCTTACACAGGCTATATTTCAGATACCGCTCGGACACCTATCTGATAAATACGGCAGGAAAATAATAATAGGTATAGGATTGATAGTTTATGCCATAGGAAGCTTCATAGGAGCTTGGGCAAAGGATATATTGTTACTCATTCTCGGAAGAACTATACAAGGTATGGGTGCCATATCATCAACCGCGGTGGCTCTTGCTGCTGATCTGACAAAAGAAGAAACTAGAACGAGAGCCTTTGCACTCATAGGTTCAACCATAGGACTTGCCTTTGGCATAAGCCTAACCATAGCTCCCCTACTCGCGGGCAAATTCGGTGTACCCTTTATATTCCTTATTACAGGTTTGTTTTCCCTCATAGCTCTACTTTACCTTATTTTCCAAATACCAGAGCCAGAAAAACATTACGCCCATACAGATGTATCCATCAAGAATATAAGTTCGCTTTTAAGAGATAAAAGATTGCTTATACTCTACCTTTCAACCTTACTGGAAAGAATACTATTGGTAGGCATATTCGTTGTAATGCCGATAGAACTTATAGATAAACACAGTATGCCAAAAGGAAAGCATTGGGAGATATACCTGCCTGCCATCCTAATCTCCATATTTATCATGGTACCTTTTACAATATGGGCTGAAAAAAGGAAAAAACTAAAGGAAGCAATAATAATAGGAATAGGTGTGCTGTCTCTTTCCACCCTACCATACCTTTTTACTGAAACATTAATATCAGCGGTGGCAACTATAATCCTGTTTCTTATAGGATTTCACATGCTTGAACCGGTTCTCCCTTCTTTACTCTCAAAGTTTTCTCCTCAACATGTAAGAGGTCTCTCCACAGGTATTTATAACACGAGTCAGTTTATAGGAGCATTCATAGGAAGTGTGGCTGGTGGTTTAGCCCTAAAATACGGCGTAAGTCTAATGCTTATAACAAACATAGGGGTAGGTGTTCTTTGGCTTATCATTGTCTTTGCCTTTCTTGACGATAAATTATAAAAGGAAGTACCTCACGAATAACGGAGCTAAGATATGAAAAACGTTAACTTGGGATTTGAACAGCTTGAGGAGGAAATATCCTACAAATTCGGCAGAGCCCTTGAGAATATGCTAAGGGACATTTCCGTAGTTGAAGGATTTAAGATGTCACTAAAAGAATGTCTTGAATCAGGCAATGGCAATATTGAAATATGCTTAGAAAAAGGTATGGAGGCGATTGTTGATCATGTAAAGGAAACAACCCTTTCTAATATAGATCTGGTAAGGGATGGACTCAAAAAGTCCCTTTTCATATTAAAATTGCTTAAGGACAGTTACATAGAAAAGGAGCTACTTCAAAAGGAAAATGATCTTATAAAGAACATAATATTTTCAAAGGACAATATTGATAACTGGGAAAAATTCTCGGAAAAGATTTTAAGAGATCTTAGAAGTATTTTTGATTTTCATTTCTTCTTCGGTATTTTCAAACCTTCGGAAGATATGGTTAAGGTCCACCTCATGTGTTTTGCGGATATAAAAGATATAAATGTGATAAAGAAGGAAGTTTTGAAAATAATAAGGATGTTCACAGACACAAAAAATACAAAGGTAAAGTGGATAAACAGACATGTAGGTGGAGAGGAAGTACCTAAAAGTGGTGAGATATATATAAAGTTCAGGGAGTTCTTACCAGAGTTTCCTAATGTGGGGGGAGTTTTGGGAATAGGTAAATTTATTGAGAAACCCCTTCTACCCAAGGAAAAGGAAGCGGTGAATTTTATTATATCGCTAATGAGCCTTATTATAGGCTCTTCCAAGGCGCTAAGTACTGCCATATCCGAGCTTGAATTCCTGGCGGAAAGGGATGCACTGACCGAACTCTTTAACCGGAGGGTGTTTGATCGTTTCTTGAACTACGAGATAACAAGGGCTAAAAGGAAAGGTTACAGATTTTCACTTATGATGATAGACCTTGATAATTTTAAATATGTAAATGACGCTTACGGGCATCATATAGGCGATCTGTTTTTAAAAGAAGTAGCCAGCGTTTTAAAACAGGTTCTTAGGGAAGGTGACGTAGTAGCGAGGATAGGCGGTGATGAATTCGGTGTAATTCTAAGTGAAACACCTATAGATAAGGCAAAGCAAGTTGCTCAAAGGATACTGAAGGCTTTTAATGAGAAAAAGGTTGCAGTGCCTGATGGAAATCTTATATCCATAAGGGCATCCATAGGAGTGGTTGAATTTCCTACACATGGTACAACAAGTAAAGAGCTTACAAGAGCTGCGGATTTAGCTATGTACAAGGCAAAGGACATGGGTAAAAATATGGTTGTTATATTGGATCCTCAGAATATTAAATACTCCTTAGAAAATCAAAGCGAAAAATACAGACTTATACTCAGAAGCATAGATGAGGACAGACTTATGCCCTTCTTCCAACCCATCTTCAACATTGAGGATCACTCGGTAATAGGATATGAAGTTCTGTCAAGACTTATAGACCATGAAGGGTATGTGACAAGTGCAAGTAGGTTTATTGATATGGCGGAAAGATTGGGAACCATAAGGGACATTGACAGGATAATAATAAGGAAAGCCCTTGAACAGAAAGTAGAAGCAAACTTTGACAAGTTACTATTTATAAATCTTTCGGGAAGGGAGATAAAGGATAAGAATTTTATGGAGTACATAGCTAATATAGTTGAAGAGTATAAAGTAAAGCCTGAGGAGATTGTTTTTGAAATTACAGAGAAGACAGCTGTAGATGTTTTGCTCGTACTTCAAGATATTAGGACAAACCTTACAAATAAAGGATTTAAGCTTGCCATTGATGACTTCGGAAGTGGATACTCTTCCTTCTACTATCTTAAATACATACCTGCATCCTTTGTAAAGATAGACGGGGAGTTCATAAAGGAGCTTTATCTCGGAGGGGAAAAGGATATCGCCTTTGTTGAAAGTATCCAATTTTTATGTTCAAAACTTAATATAAAGACAATAGCGGAATGTGTGGAAAACAAGGAAACACTTGAAATATTGAAGAAAATAGGTATAAATTATGCACAAGGCTTTTATCTGGGTATGCCCGTTGAAAAACTCATATAATTCTTAAATGTATGATAAAAATAGAAGATCACGGTAAAACTGCCCTTATATACGGGGGAGAGAATATAAGTTACAGGGAGCTTATAAATAGAATAAACTGCCTGAATACTCTAATTGATATATTACCGGGGGATAGGGTTGCGATAATATCGGAAAACAGACCCGAGTGGGTGTATGCCTTTTTTGCCACCCTCAAAAGGGCTGGGATTGTTGTACCCATAGATTTTATGTCCTCACCCGAAGAGATTTTATATATACTCAAGGATGCCACACCGAAAATGGTGTTCTATTCAAATACTACTAAGGAGGCTCTGTTTAAAGCCATAGATGATGGAAATATAAAAATTGATACGGTTAATTTTGATAACTTCCTCTATCCCAAGCCAACAGAAAAAAGCATAAATGTGTCAAAGTATGATACCGCCCTCATACTCTACACATCAGGGACCACAGGCAAACCCAAAGGTGTTATGCTTACATACAAAAATATCCTCTCAAACATATACGGCATAGACGATTTTAAAGTAGCGACGAAGGAAGACAGAACCCTCGCCATATTGCCCTTTCACCACGCCTATCCCTTAGTAACATCCATGATATACCCCCTTTACATAGGTGCAACAATAGTGTTCCTTGATAAGCTCACACCCGAAGATATAATGGAAAAGCTTAAAAAATATAGAATTACAATACTCATAGGAGTACCGAGGCTTTATCGTCTGTTTCACAGGAAAATATTTGAAGAGATAAATAAAAATCCGGTGGCTAAAACTATATTTAGAATTTTAAGACCCGTTCCTTCAAAAAAGATAAAAAGGTTGGTATTCAAAAAGGTGCACGACGCCTTCGGAGGTAACATTAAGTATTTTGTCAGCGGGGGTGCTAAACTTGATTTAGAGATAGCCAAGGATCTGAGTGATCTCGGATTTACCATCATAGAAGGTTATGGCTTGACAGAAACCTCTCCCATAGCAACAATAAACCCACCAAATAGGATTAAACTCGGTTCCGTAGGAATCCCCATAAGGGATGTAAGGGTAAGAATCTCCGAAGAGGGAGAAGTTCTCATTAGGGGAACCAATGTTATGAAGGGCTACTACAAAAAAGAAAAAGAAACAGCGGAAGTTATAAAAAACGGATGGCTTTATACGGGTGACCTTGGATATATGGACAATGAGGGATATCTTTACATAACAGGGAGGAAAAAGGATATCATAGTACTTAGTTCGGGTAAGAACATAAACCCGGAGGAGATAGAAACGGAGCTTTTAAAGACTTCAAACTTAATAAAAGAGGTAGGAATAGTTGAACAGAACGACACTTTACATGCGATAATATACCCTGACTTTGAAAAGCTAAGGGAACTCGGTGTTGTTAACATCCACGAGTATATAAAATGGGAGATAATAGATAGGTTTAACAGAAAGCTCCCAGAATGGAAAAGGATACAAGGTATAACCATAGTTAACAGGGAGCTTCCCAAAACAAGACTCGGTAAATTAAAGAGATTTATGCTCAAGGAGTTCGCCGAAACATCCGTTTCCAAACCTAAGAAGACTGAGGATAAAATATTAGAAAGCCCCGCAGGTAAGAAACTTAAGGAATTCCTTGAAAAGCTGACGGGTAAAGAGGTGTATCCGGAGGATCATATTGAGGTTGACCTCGGCTTGGATTCCTTGGGTAAGGTAGAGCTACAAACCTTTATAGAAAAGACCTTCGGTGTTGAGATAAAAG
>JALWWX010000137.1 GCA_027078675.1 Aquificales bacterium
GATGATGATACGCAAACATTAACCCCTGACCCAAGTATTAATCTTGTTAAATCGGGTACCATCGATGATGGAGGTGATGGCGAAGTAAATGCCGGAGATGTTATCAACTATACTTTTACGGTTACCAATACCGGTAATGTTACCCTTTACGGCATCACCATAAACGATCCGGATGCAGCCATAAGCGGAGGTAATATTGCCAGTCTGTCACCGGGAGCATCCGACAACTCAACATTTACAGGGGTTCATACCATTACGCAGGCCGAAATTGATGCGGGTACCTTTACAAACACAGCTACTGTTACAGGTACTGATCCAAATGGAACTGTAGTAACAGATGACGACCCGGATACTCAGAATTTTACCCAAAATCCAAGCCTGACGATTGTTAAAACACAGACCAGTGGTCCCAATCCGGTTACAGAAGCAGGCGATGTAATTGGCTATACCATTGTTGTAACCAACGATGGCAATCAAAGCCTTACCAATGTGGTAGTTGCCGATACCTTACCCGATGGAACGGTAGGAACTCTGGCCGGTCCTACTGAAAGCGGAACCACCGATGGAATATTATCTGTCAACGAAACGTTTACCTACACCATCAGCTATACAGTAACACAAGCCGACATTGACGCGGGCACCAATTTGGTAAACGAAGCCAATGTTAAAACTACCGAGCTACCCACACCTGAGGAAGATACCGAAACCACTCCTGTAACACAGTCGCCAAGCCTGACGATTGTTAAAACACAGACCAGTGGCCCCAATCCGGTAACAACCGCAGGCGATGTAATTGGCTATACCATTGTTGTAACCAACAATGGAAATCAAAGCTTAACGCAGGTAGTTGCCAGCGATGTATTACCAGATGGTACCACAGGAACCCTGTCAGGTCCGGTTGAAAGTGGTGCTAATGATGACACCATTTCGGTTAACGAAACTTTTACTTACACCATCAGTTATACCGTATCACAATCAGAAATAGATGCCGGCGACAGTTTGGTAAATACAGCCAGTGTTTATACCCACGAACTGCCGACACCTGAGCAGGATACCGCTTATACTCCGGTTGACCAGTCTCCGGCAATATCGCTGGTAAAAACCGGAACGGTTGATGATGGTGGTGATGGACGTGTGGATGCCGGTGATGTAATCAACTATGCCTTTACCATTACAAATACCGGTAATGTTACCTTAACCTATGTTTTGTTGCAAGATTTAACCTCTGGCGTAACGTTAACAGGATTACCTATACAAACCATGGCTCCGGGTGCAAGCAATAGCACTGCTTATACAGCGGTTCATGTTATTACTCAACATGATTTGGATAC
>JALWWX010000138.1 GCA_027078675.1 Aquificales bacterium
AAAGCAGATCCTCCTGCAGGTAAAAAAGGTCCGAGAAAGAAGACACTTAAGGAACGCCTTAAGGCTAAGAAAAAGAAATAGTTTCAAAGCCCAGCTTTTTAAGTATTCTCTCTAAACTCTTCCTTCTTACAGTACCTTCCCTTAAAAATTTGACCTTATTACCTTCCACCCTGATAATGGTTGAAGGAGATCCCCTTAGTTTACCTCTGTCAATGTACACATCAATCTTTTCACCGAAATACCTGTAAGCCTCATCAACCGTAAAAGCTGGTTTCTTCCCTTCTGGGTTTACACTCGGAGCAACAACAGGCTTATTCAACTTCAACAGCATACTCTTTAAGAGTGAAGAATGGGGAATTCTCACAGCCAAGCTGTCATATCCCCTCGTAAGATAAAGAGGTATTTTACTCTTCCTTTTTAACACCACGGTTAGCCCTTTTACCCTCATAAGCAATTCAACAACCTTTCTGTCAAATACAAGACCCAATTTAACAAGCCATATAGGATCGGGAAGAAGAAGTATAAAGGGTCTGCCTGAAGGTCTTCTTAATTTATATATTCTTGCTACAGCCTTAACATTCGTAGCATCTCCTACTATACCGTAGATGGTGTCTGTAGGAACAACAGCTATACCGCCCTTTCTGAGAATATCCACCGCCTTTTCAAAGTTCTTATCCCTACCCATAACAAAAAGGAATTTTATTAGAATACTTTTATGCCAGTAAAGTTTTCCATTTGCCTGATCCCCGAAAGACCCGTTCCTATCCACGAAGTAAAACCAGATAAAATACACGGTATCTTTTTTTCTCTCATAGATAGAAAACTCGGAGAAGAACTCCACAAACCATCTCGCATAAAACCCTTTGTTTTGGGAATACCCAAGCTCTTCCATTCCGAAAAACCCATAGAAAGAATTTTCTTAAGGATATCCTTCCTGGAAGATTCACTTTTCCCCAGATTCCTGTCTTCTCTTCTGCTCCATGAAGGCAAGGATATATTTATAAACGATGTAAAATTAAAAAAACTGAAAAAACCTTTTATAGACGAAAGATGGATAAAGACTTACGAAACACTCTATAAGGATTCAACCACAGAAAAAACAATAGTTTTTGACTTTATAACCCCCACAGCCTTTAAAAGGGGGAAAAAGGACTATCCCCTACCCGATCCCAAACTTATATTCAAAGGGCTTATAAGAAAGTGGCTGTTTTTCTCTGATATAAGAATAGATACTGATCTGAGAAAGGTTATTGAGGAAGATATAGAAGTAATGGGTGCATGGATAAGAACAAAAAAGATAGCCCTTTCTGAAGGTAAGATAACGGGTTT
>JALWWX010000139.1 GCA_027078675.1 Aquificales bacterium
GAAGAACAAAGATCACCGAACTGGCCGGCACAGCGGATGAACGGGTAATCACGATCCGCTACCTGGGCGATACCAACCGGATTGCAAGCAAAAATGAATACGGAATCCGGGAAACGCGATACACCTACGACGATGACCTTCGGGTCCTGACCCGGACCCAGGTGGACCTGTCGACCCAGGAGGAACGCACCTGGACCTACAGCTACCACCCCAACACAACCGACAGCCAGGGCAACAAACGGCTGGGGAAGATCGCGACGCTTGACGGCCCCCGACCGGGCAGCGAAGATACCACCCGCTTCAGCTATAACGCACAAGGCCTGCCGGTCCGCGTGGACCTGCCATTGGGGCTGACCATTGCCTACAGCTACAATGAGTATGGCCAGAAGACCGCACAAACCGACCCCAATGGCCTGACCACCGAAATGACCTACGACAGCCGGAACCGGCTGATCGAGCGCAAGACCGGAATGCGCAGCATGAAATTCGCCTACAACGCCCGCGATCAGATCACCCAGGTCACCGACGAACTCGGCCGGGTCGTCACCATCGACTATGATGACGCCAAGCATCCCGTCAAAATCACCTATCCCTCGGGTGACGACCTCAGCATGACCTACACCTACCTGAGCTCATACACCGAAGTGACCCGGCAATACCACTCGGCAGACGGCACAGCGGTCAGCACCCGCATCCATCGGCTCGACCCGCTCACCGAACAGCCGAAACAAGACTATCTGGCCAGCATCAGTCAACGGATCGACCAACAGCAATACAACCACCTGAACGATCGGATACAAGAGACACGCTACGGAGAATACAACGGCACACCCGGCACCGCCACCTACCACTACCGCTACGATCGCGAAGGCCGACTGGTACAGATCACCGACCCCGAATCCGGCGTCAGCCACCTGAGTTATGACAACCTCGGCCGGTTGACCGGAGTAACCGACGCCCATGATGGCGACACCCAATACACCTACAGCGCCTGGGACGACCTGCTGAAAATCATCAGCCCGGACACCGGAGAAACCCGCTACCGATATGACCGCGCCGGCCGACTCACACAACAAACCGACGCCAACCAGCAGACCCGAAGCTACACCCGGGACGCGCTGAACCGCATCACCCATATCGACTACGGCGACAGCGAACTGGATACACAGATCCGCTATGACGAAGACCCCAACGCGCAAGGCCGGATCAGCAGCCTGGCCAACGGCATCAGCCGCACCCGCTACCGCTATGAAGAACGCGGCCTGCCCATCCAGGTGGAAACCACCCTCGCCGGCACCACCCTCAGCACCGGCTACGACTACA
>JALWWX010000140.1 GCA_027078675.1 Aquificales bacterium
CAAGTATAACCTTTGAACAGTCTTACGATGAGGTTGAGGGGGACAGCGCATCGGTTGCGGAGCTTGTAGCCATTTTATCCGCCATAGGAAATATAAGCCTTTATCAGGGAATAGGTGTTACGGGATCCGTTGATCAAAAAGGAAATGTTCAGCCCGTTGGGGGTATTAAGGAGAAGGTGGAAGGATTTTTTAAGGCGTGTAAGATAAAGGGGCTAACAGGTAAACAGGGTGTTATTCTTCCCAGAAGGAATTACGACAATCTTATCCTTGATGATGAGGTAATTGAAGCGGTGAAAAGGGGCGATTTCCACATATACTGCGTTGATACTGTTGATGATGTTATTGAGATACTATCGGGAATGAAGGCGGAAGCCTTCCATAGAAAGGTGGCGATGGCTTTGAAAGAATTGTCTGCCACCGTTCATAGGAAAAAACCAATAAAATAGTAAAGCATGGTTTGTGTGAGATTTGCACCTAGTCCTACAGGCTATCTTCATTTGGGTAATGCAAGGGTAGCAATCTTCAATTACCTTTTTGCAAGACACAGCGGAGGTAAACTTATACTAAGGATAGAGGATACGGACAGGGAAAGGTCAACGAAGGAGTTTGAAGAATCCATAATTGAGGATCTCCAGTGGCTCGGTATAGATTGGGATGAGTTTTACAGGCAATCGGAAAGGTTTGATATATACAGGGAGTATGCGGAAAGGCTTCTGAGGGAAGGAAAGGCTTATGAATGCTTTTGCACTCCAGAAGACCTTGAAAAAGAAAGGGAAGAGGCGGAAAAGAAGGGAATACCTTACAGATATTCGGGAAGGTGCAGGGACTTAAGTAATGGGGAAAGAAGAAGGCTAAGAGAGAGGGGTGTACCTTACACAGTAAGGTTAAGGGTTCCACCCAACAGGGATGTGAGTTTTAAGGATAGGTTGAGAGGATTTGTTTCTATTAACACGGATGATTTCGGTGACTTTATCATAGTAAGAAGTGACGGAAGCCCCACCTATAACTTTGTTGTTGTAATTGATGATGCACTTATGGGTGTAACCCATATTATAAGGGGTGAGGATCACCTTTCCAATACACCCAAGCAGATACTTATTTACGAAGCCCTGGGCTTTAGTCTTCCCGAATTTATACACCTGCCGGTTATACTGGGAGAAGACAGAAGCAAGCTATCTAAGAGACACGGTGCGGTATCCGTAAGAAACTACAGGGAGGAAGGTTATGTACCCGAAGCCCTGTTTAATTATCTTGCAACCCTCGGATGGAACCCTTCTGAGGAAAGGGAGATATTCACCAAGGAAGAGCTTATA
>JALWWX010000141.1 GCA_027078675.1 Aquificales bacterium
GGATATAAGGGAGAAAAAACAGCTTGACGATGATTTGAAGGAGCGTATTAAGAAAGCCTTGGACGAATTCAAATCAAAGTTTGTAGCTTGAGGCATATACACATAGGGTGTAGCGGTTTCTCTTACAAAGATTGGAAAGGTGTATTTTATCCTTCAAACATAAAACAGTCTGAGATGCTTGTCTATTACAGTAAATTCTTTGATGTTGTTGAAATAAACTATACCTTTTACTCAATGCCTCATCCCTATACCTTCGGGGAATTTCTTAATAGGACCAAGAGGCTGAAATTTTCTGTTAAGGCAAACCGCATATTTACCCATGATAGAAACTACAGCAAGGATGATGTTAAGAAATTCTTGGAGGGTATAGAACCTTTACTGGAATCAAATAGATTTATAGCTCTGCTTTTTCAGTTCCCCTCGGAGTTTGATTACAGGGAGGAGAATCTTGAATATATAGAAAGACTTTCCCTTGACTTTGAAGGTATTGATAAGGTTATAGAGGTAAGGAGTAGAAGCTTTGGGAGATGGGACTTTTTCAGATTTGTGGAGGAGCTTGGCTTTTCACTGGTTAATGTAGATGCCCCCCGCTTAAAGGGTTTGCTCGTGGGACCTTGGAAGAGGGTGGGGTATATGAACTATATAAGGCTTCACGGCAGGAATGAGGATAAATGGTACGGTTCCGAGGAATCTTTTGAAAGATACAATTATCTTTATACTGAAGAAGAGCTTAAAGATATAAAAAATAGGATTGACATCATTGACAAAAAGGTGGATACTTATATATTCTTTAACAATCATTACAGGGCAAAAGCGGTTTATAACGCTTTGCAACTTAAACTGTTTTTTGGTGAAAATGTTAATATACCGAAGGGTTTGGCTTCAATATATTCTGGATCTTTATGGGAATAAGTTGATGGAGGTAGAGTATGTATAGGACGATGCTTAAATCCAAGATCCACAGGGTTAAAATAACTGGTTCCGATCTGCATTATGAGGGTAGTCTTTCCCTTGATATTGAACTGATGGAGGTAGCAGATCTTTTGCCCTTTGAGAGGATTGAAGTCTATAACATAAGCAACGGCGCAAGATTTTCAACTTATGTAATCCCTGCGGAAAGACACTCGGGGGAGGTAAGACTGAACGGTGCGGCTGCAAGACTTGGTCATGAGGGCGATCTTATAATAATAGCTTCTTATGCCACTTATAATGAAGAGGAGCTTAAAAGTTATAAACCTAAGCTTGTTTATGTGGATGAGTTTAACAGGATAACCTCAGTAAGGACGAGCGGTGAACATATATTCAACTTGACATAGAATTTTAATATATTATAATATTCTTATATCTTTAATCAATGGAGGGTTGAATATGTTTGTACCTGAACTTACACCGGAAGAGGTAAAGGCTCTTAAGGATAAAGAAGATATAGTTTTACTTGATGTCAGATCCCCAGCGGAGCACGCGGAGGTTTCTATACCGGGTTCCTTGCTTATACCTTTGGAACAATTACCTTTGAGGATGAGTGAACTGCCTAAGGATAAAAAGATTGTTGTTTACTGTAGAAGCGGAAACAGAAGCGCAATGGCTACTTATATTTTAAGATCAAGAGGATTTGAAGCTTATAATATGATGGGTGGTATTATAAACTGGAATTACGAAAAGGAAGGAAGAACAGTAGGTACTATATCTTGATAAGAATATCCGCCTTACTTACTGCATCTTGTATTGCGTTTTGTAATTCATCTACAGGTATACCCGTTTCATTGCTTATTGTGAATAGAATATCATGTTCGCCTCCAGGTGTTTGAGTAACTTGAGGTCCTGTCACCTGAAAACCTATTATATCTTCCAAGGCACTCGCATATTTGAGGATTTTTGCAAGCCTTTCGTTTTTCCCCGTAAAGGCATCTATTATCTCTTGATTTATTCTCAATTCCTTTAGAAAAGCTATCTTATCTACATGAAGTATTTCATCTATGAGAGAAAATAGACCTGCAAGATAGGCTTCATTTTTGAGGTCTGGAGCTGTTCTTAGGGCTATAAACTCTGCAATTATTGCCCTCCTTAGTGATTTTTTCCAAAGGATGGGATTTTCAATACTGACATAATCGTTTGTTGCAACAAGCAGGATAAACTTTTTAAGATTGTCCATACCCAAGAATGAACAAGCCTGATCAATACTTTTTATTTCCGTTGCTGGTGAAAAATAGGCGGAATTTATAAACTTAAGTAACTTTGTTGTCATACCTACATCACTTGAGATTATATGTGCAAATTCCTTTACACTGTCTGCTACATTCATAACCGCAAGCAGTCTCATAAGGGTGCTTTTTAGGAAAGGAGCTATTTCAAACTTTTTAACTATATTTATGTCACCCAAATATCTTCCTTCAAAAAGATCTCCCAACTCAAGTGCTTGTTTAAATTCTTTTTCCTTTTCAATAAATGTGAACATTATAAGTTTACCTTTGCTTTTAAAGTCTTTTACCATATCGTAGCTATAATTTTTTATACTTACCTCCAAGATGTCTGCCTTTTCTACAACCTCTTCATAGCCATTGTTTACAATGCTATCGGTAACTGATATAAGCGCTCCCTTTTCCTTAAATCTGTCAATAGCTTTGAGTATGTTAGGGTATGTTACCTTTCCTATGGAGACTTGAGGAGGTATAAGCTGAAGGGTTAACTTGTCACCCTTAAGTATTTCCAGCGTCTTATTCAATACTGAATCAAGGGCAACATTTATGAAGACCCTTTTACCCTCTCCTACCTTTTCCACTCCTATTTCTACAAGCAGTTCGCTTACTATGAATGTTGCCTTATTGAAAGGTATATCCTTCGGATACTTTTCCAGATCATCAGTCCTCCTCAGGTATATCTCGTACCCGAAAGCTTTTCCCTCTTTGTCAAAGATTGCTTGCCGTGCTATTGCGAAGCTCATCTATTTTCTCCTTTAATTCGGGATATAGGGGAAAAGACTCACACAGCTCCCTTACCCTTTCTCTCACCTCTGCTATAATTCTTTGATCGCCCAAGTTTTTTAATATTTTAGAAATCATTCCTCCTATCTCTTCCATTTCTTGCTCTTTCATACCTCTTGTGGTTAACGCAGCGGTTCCTATCCTTATACCGCTCGTCTTTGTAGGGGGTAAGGGATCAAAGGGTACAGCATTTTTGTTTACCGTTATACCCGCCTCTTCTAAGGCTTTTTCCGCCTCTTTACCAGTTATGTTCATATTCCTAAGATCTACGAGTACTATATGGCTGTCCGTTCCTCCGCTTACTATCTTAAAACCTTCGGACTTTAATTTTTCCGCAATTACCTTTGCATTTAAAACCACCTGACGGGCATACTCTTTAAACTCGGGAGTCATAGCTTCTTTAAAAGCGATGGCTTTCGCTGCAATAACATGCATAAGGGGTCCACCCTGAATACCAGGAAAGACCGTCTTATCAATAATTTTTGCAAATTCTTCTTTGCACAGTATAAACCCGCTTCTTGGACCTCTAAGGGTTTTGTGGGTTGTTGATGTCACAAAATGGGAAACGGGTACAGGTGAAGGATAAACACCCCCCGCTATCAAGCCTGCATAGTGAGCCATATCCACCATAAGGTATGCACCCACACTGTCCGCTATCTCCCTTAGCTTTGCCCAATCTATTATGCGGGGGTAAGCTGAGGCTCCTCCCACTATTAACTTAGGTTTATACTCCTTAGCCAATTTGTACAGATTGTCATAATCTATAAGCTCGGTTTTAGGATCCACACCGTAATGAATGACATTGTACATTTTGCCGGAGAAGTTTACCTTTGCTCCGTGGGTGAGGTGACCTCCATGGGATAGGTCCATACCCATTATAGTGTCACCTGGTTCAAGTACAGCCATGTAAACCGCCATATTTGCTTGGGATCCAGAATGGGGTTGTACATTTGCATGCTCCGCTCCAAACAACTCTTTTGCCCTCTTTATTGCAAGGTCTTCCGCTATATCAACGAATTTACAACCACCGTAATATCTTTTAAAGGGAAGACCTTCCGCATATTTATTGGTCATAATGCACCCTTGGGCTTCCATTACCGCAAGGGATGTAAAATTTTCTGACGCTATCATTTCAAGCTGATATGCCTGTCTTTCATATTCGCCCACTATGGCCTCAAAGATTTCCTTATCCTTTTCAAGTATGTGTTCCATAAACTCAAATACCTCCAGGAAATATTTAATAATAAATCGGATTGGCAATATATTAAACATACCATAAAAGAGATATAAAATTAGGTTATAATTTGTAGAGGGATGGGAAATTCTCAGGAAATTGTAGCAAGAATAAGAATATATTTGAGGGAGAATGGTTTAATAGTGCCGAAAGAGGCGGTTAAGGATTTTTATTCCCAGATAATAAAACTTTCTGGTTTTGGACTCGGAGGCATCCTTACACTCGCTGGTAAGAAAGCAGGTAATACAGCATCACACATACTTAAAGATATGATGGAAGGCAGTAATGTTACGGAAGAAGGTATTATTGAATATATATCCGTTTTCCTGCGCGAAGCGGGAATAGGTAATATGAATAACTGGTCAAAAAACGGGGACATTTTAAGGATAGAGGTGCTTGATTCTTTTTTTGCTACTGGTATTTCAAGTAAAAAACCTGCATGTCTTCCTCTCCAGGGTGCCCTCGTTGGTTTGTTTGAAGGAATAACGGGAAATAAATGGGACTGTAAGGAGATTGAGTGTACCGCACAGGGTAAAGAAAAGTGTATATTTGAATTGAAAAAAAGGTAATCATAGTATATATCTGCTCAGCTCTTCATCTTTTATTATTCCTTCAAGTTTTGCCCTTACAAATCTGCTGTCTATTATTATTGACTGACCTGCCATATCGGGTGCATTGAAGGAA
>JALWWX010000142.1 GCA_027078675.1 Aquificales bacterium
TCTGTCTGCTCTCACTTCCTTTGGTAATGTATGAAAGTTTGTTTTTTGTTTTGACATAATTTTTTTATTAGAATTATGTCTTTTATTATACCATAGTTTGGAGTGGAATTGTGTGGTTGGTTAATAACAAACAATTTAAAAAGGAGATTATCATATGTCTGATACTATGTTTTTGTTACGGAAAGAGTCATTTGGTGGCACGCTTTTTTCACTGACTAGTGCAAAACGTGATTATGTTACAGAACAAGAATTTGTCAAAATTGCAAAAAATCACATATTACCAGATAACTTAGCTCAAGAGTTTGGTGAAAATGGTTATGTATACGTCAAAAATATCAGTAATAATGTTGCACCGGGACATTTTACCTTTCCAGACACACTCTATCTTGAAGTAACTCGTGCTTGCAATTTAAAATGCGTACATTGTTTCAATGACTCTGGTAAAAGATTACGTCGTGAATTGTCTCATCCACAAAAATTAAACCTGATTAACAATTTTGCACAATTAGGTGGTCAGGAGATTAGGTTTACAGGAGGTGAGCCTATGCAATATAAACGTATTCATGAATTAATAGCAACTGCTTCTACACAACCAGTTCGCGTATCAATAGGCACCAATGCCACATTAATTACACTAGATCGGGCAAAATGTTTGCAAGACAGTGGATTATCTCAGGCTGTTGTAAGTATTGACGGAATGTCACAAACACATAACAAATTACGAGGACATCAAGCATGGCAACGATCTGTCGCGGGAATTCGTTTTTTGCAGAAGTGCGGAATTTTTGTGCGTATCAACATCACAGCTATGCAAGATAATTTTAAAGAAATTCCAGAAGTTGTACGGTACTTTCATGATATTGGTGTAGATATTTTCGTTCGCAGATTATTACCTATTGGCAGAGCGCGGCGCAATCAAAGAATATTTTTAACATCATCTGATTATGAATGGCTTACCAATAAGTTATACTCGTATTTATACGAATCACATTCCAAAGTTAGCGGTCATTACATGCACATGCCCACAGCTACTCCACGCATAGCATTACCGTTTAAACGATTATCCTGCAGTATAGCTCAACGAGGTCTAGTTATTGACCCTTTCGGTAATATTCAATTATGTGGATTTATGGACCGATACAAAACAGGCTTTGTTGCAAATGTTCGCAATGAATCCTTAGGTTCAATATGGTCCCGCATTACATACAACGACCCTATTTCATGGCTCAATAACGGATTACGTAGACACAATACACAGGCAGATATCTCCACAAACTGCTATGCCTGT
>JALWWX010000143.1 GCA_027078675.1 Aquificales bacterium
CACTCCCTTTCCTTCTTCCGCTATCATCTCAAGGGCTTTTTCAAGTTGAGGCCTACAATCACATCTCATGGACTTGAATACATCTCCCGTCAAACATTCTGAATGCACTCTGACGAGAACAGGTTCATCTTCTTTCCATTCACCCATGGTAAGGGCTATCTGTTCTTCATCGGTGAGAACATGCCTGTAAGCATGTATCTTGAAAACACCCCATGGTGTGGGAAGGTGGGCGGAAGCCTCCCTTACAACAAGCCTCTCTTTTTTAAGCCTGTACTTTATAAGATCCGCTATCGTTATTATCTTAAGATTGTGCCTGCGGGCAAATTCCACAAGTTGAGGGAGTCTTGCCATTGTTCCGTCATCGTTCATTATTTCACAGATAACTCCTGCGGGATATAAGCCAGCAAGCCTTGCAAGATCAACCGATGCCTCCGTATGTCCCGCCCTTTCCAAGACTCCTCCTTCCTTTGCTTTAAGGGGGAATACATGCCCTGGTCTTACAAAGTCAGAAGGTTTTGCTTCCGGACTTACTGCCAACTTTATCGTTGTAGCCCTGTCATGGGCGGATATGCCCGTCGTTGTTCCGAATCTCGGATGGGCATCTATGGAAACACAGAAATATGTGCCCTTGGGGTCCGTATTTCGTGAGGTCATAGGGTGGAGGTCAAGTTCTTCACATCTTTTAGGAGTCAAAGTAAGACATATAAGACCCCTCCCGTACTTTGCCATAAAGTTTATATGCTCTGGTGTAACCTTCTCCGCTGCCATTACGAGATCTCCCTCGTTCTCCCTGTCTGGATCGTCCACCACTATTACCATCTTGCCTTTTCTTATATCTTCAATGGCTTCCTCTACTGAGCTGAAAATGAATTCTTCCTTCATTTTCTTATATCCTCATATATTTCCTTTACCTTTTCTATTATATTGTCCACCATGCTTTTTCTTTCCTTTTCTTCCTCAAAAACTTTAACAGGTCTGTTTGAAAAATAACTTGCAATAGTGTTTATAACCTTATGCCCGTAATGTTGATAGAAATGATCAACCGCAAGTATAAAGATGATGGCGTAGATGATATACTTTACCATCTATGTAGAATAATATAACCTTAAGCTGTATAATTGGGAAGATGGGAATAATAAAGGGATATAAGGGTATTTATCCGAAAATTGGGAAAGGGGTATATATATCGGAAAACGCAACAGTCATAGGAGATGTGGAGATAGGTGAGGATTCAAGTGTATGGTTCGGTACGGTTATAAGAGGTGATGTCAATTATATAAGAATAGGAAAAAGGACAAATATTCAGGATAATTCTGTTGTTCATGTTACCCATGAAACTCATCCGACAATTGTGGGTGATAATGTAACGGTAGGTCATAGGGCTATCCTACACGGTTGCACCCTCAGTAACTACATCCTTGTAGGTATGGGTGCTGTTATTATGGACGGAGTTGAGATTGAGGACTTCGTCATAGTCGGTGCGGGAGCTCTTGTAACTCAGAATAAGAAGATACCTGCAGGAGTACTTGTTGCAGGAGTTCCTGCAAAGATAATAAGGGAGCTGAGGGATGAGGAGATTGAAATGATAAAAGAGTCAGCCAAAAATTATGTTGAATATAAAAATGAATATTTAAAGGTACACAACAATGTTTAAAATAAGATCATCCAGCTTTTGAAACAAGAAAAGGCTTTTAAAGTTATATCTTTATTGTTTAAAAAGTAGAAGGTAATATTGACAAGTTAGGTTTTTTAAAGTTAAAATACGATAATAAAGCACTCGGATACATTTAACATTGGGATAATGACCTATTCCTAAATTCCGAGAAGGAGGTAGGCTAATGGCAGGAAAGATACGTGTAGCTATAGTAGGTATAGGTAACTGTGCAAGTTCTCTTATTCAGGGAATTTTTTACTACAAAAAGAAAGGTTCTGTGGGTGTAAGTGGTTTGATGTTTGAAGATGTGGGTGGTTATAAGCCGTGGGATATAGAAGTTGTTGCAGCATGGGATATTGATAAGAGAAAGGTTGGGAAGGATGTTTCTGAAGCTATATATTCACCCCCAAATTGTACAGCTGTTTTTGAACCTGATGTTCCAAAGCTTGGTGTTAAGGTAAGAATGGGTAAAGTTCTTGACGGTTTTGCGGATCACATGAAAAACTATCCCGAAGACAGGACTTTTGTACTTGCGGATGAAAAAGAGGATGAACTTGAGGATGTTGTGTCTGTTTTAAAGGAAACACAGGCGGACATTCTTATAAATTATGTTCCCGTCGGTTCCGAGAAGGCGGCAAGGTTTTATGCAGAAGCGTGCTTGAAGGCGGGAGTTTCTTTCATAAATGCTATGCCAACTTTCATTGTTTCCGATAAAGAATGGGCTGAGAAATTTGAATCAGCAGGAATACCTGTTGTAGGTGATGATATAAAATCACAGGTCGGCGCTACTATACTTCACAGAACACTCACTCAGCTTTTCATTGACAGAGGTGTTAAGATAGACAGGACCTATCAGCTTAACTTCGGAGGAAATACGGATTTCCTTAATATGCTTGAAAGAAGCAGACTCAAGACCAAAAAGGTTTCCAAAACTGAAGCGGTTACCTCCCTTCTACCTTATGATATAGGTTGGGAGAATGTTCACATAGGTCCTTCCGATTGGGTACCTTGGCTTAAAGACAGAAAGATAGCCTATGTAAGGATAGAAGGAAGGTTGTTTGGGGATGTTCCCATGTATGTAGAGGCAAAACTTGATGTTGAAGATTCTCCAAACAGTGCTGGTTCAATAATAGATGCGATAAGATGTTGTAAGCTCGGAAGGGACAGAGGTGTAGCAGGACCGCTGTATTCAATAAGTGCTTATACTATGAAGCATCCTCCCGTTCAATATCCGGATTATCAAGCAAGAAAAATGGTTGAAGAGTTTATAAGAGGCGAGAGGGAAAGATAGGGGAGGGCTTTACGCTTCCCCCTTGTAAAGCTTTACCATAAAGATTGTGGCGAGAACCCTCAAGTTAGTTACAATAGCCAGAATTACGAAAAGCTCTTCTATATATCCGAGTATCGTCATTATCATTATAAAGAAAATCCTCTCATCCCTTTTACCAGGTATGTAATTCATTATTTTTATTGTTTTATATATGTTTTCACCAAATTCACCTTTATATCTTTCCGTTGAATAACTTACCATCACGGAACCCATAGTAGCAAGCATTATTATTGCCCACATCCACAATGGGGGCGAGAGGTATATACCGAGTGCTAAAAGGAATGAAAAATCAACATATCTGTCAAGGATGGAATCAAACCATCCTCCGAATTTGGAAGTATTAAGGGACGCCCTTGCTATCTCACCGTCAACGCCGTCAAGTATTGAGCTTAACTGATACACCAAACCTCCCAGAGGGGGAAATATAAGGGCTATGCCTGATGCTATTATTCCCACGATAAAGGAAATGAATGTGGCCTGCATAGGTGTTAAACGATCAATGAGTGCTTCAGTAATCTTTACCGAGATTCTCCTATTTATAAATCTTGATACCAAGCCGTCTCCTGTTCCCTTTACTGATTTTTCAATAAGCAACTTTTTTGCCCTTTCAATATCTGCGGGCGTGTCAACGTCCATCCAGAATAAGCCAGACACATGGGTACACTCAAGTTTGTGTTCCTTCACAAGTTCACTCATTTCAACTGTTCTTTTTTCTTTCATAAGCCTTTCAAGAGTTTCAAATATATCCGCATCAAGAATAAAAAACCCTGTGTCATAGCAATTCCATTTATCTATATCTTTACCTATATCTTCCACTCTGCCGTTTACACACAGGACCTTTGTGGATTCTTCAATATCTACAAATCTTCCGAGTTCATCAACTATAATCCCTCTTCCCTTTAGTGCCTCTTCTATGAAAACACTATCGTAAATGTGATCAGACATAACAAGTGCGAATGTGTCTTTTATTTTTTCTCTGGCACAATAAAGAGAAGAAGCGTTACCCCTTTCCGGTTCTGGATTTACAACCACTTCCACTTTGTAAGGTAACCTTCTCAGAAAATTCCTTATTTGCTCTTCATACATATTGTTTGTTACAACTATAAATTCCTCTACGCCATGTTCATCAAGAAGTTGCAAATGTCTTAGAAGTAGTTCTTTACCCGCAACCTTGATAAGTGATTTGGGCTTATTATCGGTTATTGGGTGAAGCCTTCTCCCGTATCCCGCTGAAAGGATTACCGCCTGCATAAATAAATATTGTAGATATAATAAATTCAATCCATCTATGGGAAAGCCTAAGGTGCTTGTAAGTGCTTGTCTTTTGGGATATCCCTACAGATATGACGGCAAAGATGTAAGTCTGTCTTGGCTTAATGATATATCGGAGCATGTCAATCTTATACCCGTGTGTCCGGAGGTGGGGATAGGATTGGGGGTGCCGAGATACCCCATCAAGCTTGTAAGGAAACAAGGTTTTATTAGGATGATTCAAGTTTCAACCAACAGGGACCTAACCCATTCAATAAACAGGTTTGCGAGGGATTTCCTTAAGGAGGTAGGGGCGTTTCACGGATTTATAGGAAAGTCAAAATCACCGAGTTGCTCTTTGGGTGATGCTAAGGTTTTCAGCGATATAGGGGATGAGGTGGAGATAGGTAGGGAAAGGGGGTTATTTTACGAATATCTGAGAAAAAGGAGATTTTATGTTCCCGCCATCTCTGATGTTGATGAATATGGAAAGATTGATGAATTTTTTATAAAGGTATTTATGTTGTACGATCTTGAAACAAAAGGTATGGAAGGTTTTTTAAAGGAAAATATATATCTGCTTAAAGCCTTTAATCCCCGGATAGGTTCAAGTCCGTCCCTTTCGGACATATTAAGATCTATGAAGGTACCGCTTAGAAGGATTACTTATTTACAACTTCTTAAGAGATTTATTCCCGTACCTGCGGAACTTGAGAGGGATTTTATTAAAGGATATATATTAAGACAGGAATTTGCTGATGCAATCATGAATATGGGGAAAGTGAAGGACGAAAGATTGGTTAAATACTTAGTACCTTACCCTTTCAGGTTGAAATTATATAATACTTAAAGGTAAAATGGAAAGAATTTTAATAATAATAGGGGCAATCTTCTTTTTAAGCATACCCGCTTTATCACAGGTAAATGATGAATTTTCAAAAGAGATAGAAAAGGCGCGGAGGGAAGGTAAGGTAATCCTTAATTTTAAAAATGCTGATATATCTTCCGTAGTGAAGTTTATGTCTGAATTGACGGGCAGAAATATAATTCTTGATCCCAAGGTAAGGGGTAAGATAACTCTTACATCTTCAAAGCCCATACCCTTGAATCAAGCATGGTCCATTTTCACCCTTGCCCTTAACCTTCAAGGGTATGGCGTTATTGAAAAGAAGGGAATAGTAAGAATAATGCCTTCAAGTCAGGCGGTTTCTTTTGCGGAGGTAGGAAAGCCTGAAGCTCCCGGACAGATAGGTATTTACATTTATACCGCGGAGAACACGGATGCTCAACAACTGTTAAATGCGGTGAGACCTTTTCTTTCCAACTTTGCAAGGGTTTCTGTTCATAATCCTTCAAACTCCATTATTGTTTCCGATACGGGTTTGAACATAGATAAGTTGAAAAAACTCCTTAAACAGCTTGACAGGAAAGACATTCAGAGTGTTCTCAGGATATACAGGTTGAAGTATATCCCCGCGGAAGAGGTTCAAAGGGCAATATCTCCCCTTTCCGGGTTGCTTCAAAGAAAATACGGTAATCAGGTCTTGTTCGCTACAATAAAATCTGCAAACTCCCTTGTTGTGTTTGCCCCGGAGGAAGCCCAGAAACAGATAGAGAAGTTGATAGACCTTCTTGATAAGGAGGTTGCAGGTCTTGATCAGAGAAGTTATTATGTTATACCTCTTCAATTTACATCTGTAGATGAGGTTTCGGAAACCCTTAAAAGCCTTTTCCAGAGGGGTGGTAGAGTTACAAGAAAGCTTCAGCCCTTTCGTCTGAGAAAACCGGAGACTCAACAGCCCAGAACACCTTCCCCTGGTCCAACCGGTAGAACACAACCTGCACCTACAAGGCCAAAGAAGAGGACGCCAAAACCTGGACAGCCAAAGGGTATAAGTATCATAACCACTCGGGAGGGTATGAGGATAGGTTTTGACAGGGGTACAAATTCAATCATTTTATATGCTACACCTTCAGAGTACAAGGGTATAAAGAAGCTTATTGAAAAGATAGACATAAGGAGGAAGCAGGTTCTAATAGCGGTTACCATTGCGGAGGTTTCCTTGAGCAGTTTACTTGAGCTGGGTGTTAGATGGCAGATTATAGGAAAGCAGGGAAGTGCAGCATTCGGCGGTACATCTTTAAATGATATATACAGTGCTTTCTCTTCTGGAAGTTTTATACTGGGTACTTTCAGTAAAAGCGGAACGGAAGTTCAGGTGGGTACAACTAAACTTTTCTTTCCGGATCTTGTGCTTCTATTCTCTCTTATAGAGAAGGGTAGCGGTTTTAATATAATTTCCAATCCTAAAATAATGACCCTTGACAATCAAGAGGCTACAATTAAGGTAGGTCAGGTTGTACCCTTTGCCTCGGGAGTAAAGTTTGATATAAACGGACAGCCCATAATAACCTATGACTACAGGGAGGTGGGACTGGAGCTTAATGTCGTACCTTCTGTATCTGGTGATAATCTGAGGCTTTCTGTTGATCTTCAGCTTCAAGAGATAATAAGATTTGAAACACCTCAGATAGGAGGTATAAGTTATACGGTTCCTGTTACATCAAACAGGTTTGTGAATTCAGATATTGTGGTTGAAAACGGTCAAACGGTAATCCTCGGAGGGCTTGTCAGTTCAAAAACAATAAGAGCCATGGAAGGTATTCCCGTGCTTCATAGAATACCTATTCTCGGATATCTTTTCAAGAGGAGCAAAAGGGAGAGCGACAAGACCACCCTTTTTGTGTTTATAACACCTTATATAATAAATTCACCGGAAGAGCTAACAAAAATTACAGAGGAGCATAAAAGGATTTCGGAAGAACTTGAAAAGCTTATAAGACAGTCCGAGTTAAAAGAAAGGGTTTCAGAAGAAGAGGATGAAGAAGATCTTTAAAATTCTTTTGTATTCCCTTATTACAATTGTCGGCTTTATATTCACCTTTTATTTGTTTCTTCCTAAGTATATAATCCTTGACTATCTTCTTTCACAAAAGGGTATCTTTCTTATTCCTGAAAAAGTACACGAGAGGTGGGACAAGATTGATTTGAAGAAAGTAAGTGTTTATGTAATGAATGAAAAGGAAGCATATTTTGACAAGCTGGTTGCCAAGGTTGATGTTGATGCTATAAGGATAATAGGAGAATGTAAGGGAGGTTACATAGCTTTGGAGATAAGACCTTTCAGTTACAATATTAAGTCCGAGAAGTTCGGATGTTTTAGCAGATTCAGTAAGGTGGAGGGTAATGTCAATATAGAAGGTGAGGAGATAAGGGGTAAAGTGCTTTTGGAGGGTTTTAAGATACAGGGAAGGAATGTTGAATTTATTGATATCTCTCTTGAGGGAAACAAAGTAAATGCGGTTATGAAAGTAGACGGATTTGATCTTAAAGGTTCGGGCAGGTTTAAATTCAATCCAGAAGATCCTATGTCTTCAAGAATAAATTTGAGGATAGAGGGTATAATAAAGGCTACAATAGATGGAACAATAAGGGAACCTTCAGTTAGCTTCCAATGAAGTATATATATCTTGTAAGACATGCCCAAAGCGAGTTTAATGAGAAGGGTATATTTCAAGGTAGTCTTGATAGCGATCTAACACCTCTCGGTTATGTACAGGCAAGGATGGTTGGTGTATTTTTTGAGGACAAAGGTATAAAAAGGATTATTTCTTCTCCACAAAGGAGGGCGTTAAAGACCGCCCTTACAATCGGTGATATCCTGGGTATGGATGTGGAGGTTGATGACCGCATTAGGGAGATATCCTTCGGAGATCTTGAGGGAAAAAGATTTGTTGACCTCCTTGAAGAGATGGGTGATATTTTAAGAAGATGGCTTAAGGATCCCCTTCACAATCCCTTACCTACTCAAGAGCCCATGGAGGAGTTTTGTAAAAGAATAAATTCCTTTCTGGATGATATAAGTAAGAGTAAGGAGGATTCAATAGTCGTGGTTGCACATGGCGGAACCCTTCATGCCCTCATTTGTATTGCAACGGGTTTGGGCCTTGAAAATATGTGGAATATACACAAAGACAATGCAAGTGTAAGCTGTTTAAAATATCAGGATGGTAAATACCAACTAAGTTATTTAAACCGTATCTGTCATCTTAATCATACCTGAAATCTGTTAGCTTTCTCTTTCATTTCTTCTCCTTTTCTTGATAGGCTATCTATTTCACGGGTTATCTCTTCTATGAACCCTGTGTTCTTTTCCGAGATTTCCCTCATCTTCTCTATGTTCTGCTTTATACTCTCAAGGGCGTTCATCTGCTCTTCAACGGATACCGCAATACTTTCAACTATTTCGTATATCTCTTCAGAAACACGTTCTATCTTTCCGTAGCTTTCAACAACCGCTTCCGAAGATTTTTTGCCTTCCTCTATAACATTAAATGCCCTTTCCATTAATTCCGCTATATCCTTTGCTGCCTTACCAGAACTCTCCGCCAGCTTTCTTACCTCATCAGCAACAACCGCAAATCCCTTACCTACCTCTCCAGCCCTTGCAGCCTCTATTGCGGCGTTGAGGGCTAAAAGATTTGTCTGCTCCGCTATAAAGATAATTGTATCTGTCATTGTTGCGATCTCTTTACCTACTTCCATTATGTGATTCATAGCTTTTTCCATAGTATCAATCTTATCCCTGCCACTGCTTACCGCCTTTGAAACTTCATCCGCTATTGCCCTTGCCTTTGCGGAATTCTCCGCTATGTTCTTTATGGCTACAGAATTCTGTTCCATACCCGATGCTATGTTTATTACCATATCGTTAAGATGTAAGTTTTCCGAGTTTAATCTTATTGCATTATTTCTTAATATCTGCATGCTGTCTGCCATTTGGGAAGAAAATCTTACAATGTCGCTCACAATTGACTGAAGGTTGCTTAGAGATTTGTTTATAAATGACTTTAAATCTTCCAAATCCCCTCTGTATTCTTCCTTTATCCTCACCTGAAGATTACCTTGGGAAACTTTCTCCATCAGCTCCTTTATGGAATTTACCGCCTTTCCTATGGATGAGAATATTTGATTTAGTGCTGTGAGGATTCTGTCCAGTTCATCTTTCATTTCTTTTACTTTAAACTCTTTAAATCTCATATTGGTTGCAAGATCATTTACCATCTTTGTTATATCATCAATGTGCATTACTATACTTCTTCCTATAAGCCATATAAGGAAGCTTATGACGATTAAGCTCAAAATGATGAGACCTACGGATAAATTATTGGCAAGATTAACTGTTTTTTCTAAGTTCTCTTGATTTTCCTTTATTTCCTTTTCCTTAATTTCTATAAGTCTATTTATGGTGCTCAAAAGATCTGTAAGAATTTGCTTTTCCGCTTCCACAAGCATTTCTTTTGCCTCATCTACTGCATCAAATTCAAGCATTTGAATTACGGGTATTTTGGCTTCATCATTTCTCATAATGAGACTGTAAAGTATATCTATTAATTTCCTTTCCTCTTCACTTTTGGCTTTGGGCATATAATTTTCCTTTATCATGCTTACTTTTCTGGTTAATTCTTTCTTTGTCTCTTTAGCCATTGTTAGATACTTTTCATCTTCTGGATCAAAAATCATATTTCTTAGTGCTACCGCTTCCCTTTGAATATCAATTAATAGGCTTTTATATGTATCAAGAATGTTTCTTGTTTCTTCTGCCCTTTTAAGGGCAACATTTACTTCACGTGATATAAAGAATATGATGACTGCTACAATACTACCTGCTACTATAATAAGGGCGTTGAGTAATCTTAGTTTGGTCTTTATACCCATCTGATACTCCTCCATGTGTTATATAATAAGGAGCAAGAAAAAATGGAGCTTTGGGAAACTCTAAAAGAATTCGCAGAGAACTTCATCTTACAATATGGTTATATCGCCCTTTTTATCTTATCTTTCACCGAGTCAATAATACAACCCGTTCCCCCCTACCCCTTTATAACCGCGGCTCCCCTTTTTAAGCTGAGTCCTTGGATAGCTGCAAATGTAGCCTTTGCAGGCAATCTTCTCGGTGCGGTTGTCTCTTTTAAGTTAGCCCGTGTGTTGGGTGATAAGTTTGTTAAAAGAATATTTAAAGAAAAGTTATATTTGAAGGGTGAAGCATTGATGAACAGGTACGGCTTTTTTGCTGTTATCATAGGAGAGCCTTATAAACTGATGTGTTGGCTTGCTGGTATATTTGATATGCCCTTTTGGAAGTTTATGATTGCGTCCGTTATCGCCCGTTTTATAAGGATTTATATCTTTGCCCTAATGGGTGAGACAATAAGCAGAATATTTCTCTCTTAGTAAATCCCACTTATCTTCCCTTATAGCAGTTTTTATATCTTCCATCAGCTTGGCGTAGAATTTCAGGTTGTGTAAGGTGTTCAGTATGTAAGAGGTTATCTCTTCTGATATGAACAGATGCCTAAGATAAGCCTTTGTGAAATTTTTGCATGTATAACAGTCACATTCTGGATCAAGGGGTTCAAAGGCGTACTTGTGTATTTCATTCCTTATATTTACAACACCGTATGATGTATAAAGGATTCCCGTTCGTCCGCTCCTTGTTGGTATGACACAATCAAACATATCTATACCCCTTTCCACCGCCTCTATTATATCCTCGGGTTTCCCTACCCCCATAAGGTATCTGGGTTTATCTTCTGGCAGTATATCTGTTACTATATCTGTCATTTTATACATTATCTCCTTTGGCTCTCCCACCGAGAGACCCCCGATGGCATATCCTGGAAGATCGTACTTTACGGTTTCCTTTGCGAACAGTTCTCTCAGCTTGCCGTCAAATCCACCCTGTACTATGCCGAAGAGATATTGATTATTCTTGTTCTTTGCTTTTAAGCTCCTTTCCAGCCATCTCAATGTCCTCTCCCCTGCTTCAACGGTAAACTCTTCTGATGAAGGGTATTCTATGCAGTGATCAAGGGGCATTATTATGTCGGAGCCGAAGATCTCCTGAATCTCTATAACCTTTTCAGGTGTGAAAAAGTGGAGATCGCCCGCAAGATGATCCCTGAACTCCACACCCTCTTCTGTTACCTTTACCTTTGCCTTTCTGTTCCCCAGCTTCCCCTTTGCGAGGGAGAAGACCTGATAGCCTCCGCTGTCCGTAAGTATAAGACCTTTCCAATTCATAAATTTTTTGAGATTGCCCGCCTGCTTTATAACATCAATACCAGGTCTGAGATAAAGATGATAGGTATTTCCGAGAATAAGTTTATAGCCTATATCTTCCACCATCCTGTGGGTAAGTGCCTTTACCGTACCTTGTGTTCCTACGGGCATGAATAGGGGAGTTTCTAAGGTGATACCGTTAACGGTTAAAAATCCTGTTCTTTTTTTACCTCTTTTTATATCAATTTCAAATTTGAACATGGGTGAATATTTTATATAATCTTTCTCAATGCTAAATATAACACTTGCCCAAATAAATCCTACCGTCGGGGATATAGAGGGGAATGTAAGAAAAATACTTGATGTTCTTAAGGAAGTAAACGGTACCACCCATGTTGTTGTCTTCCCCGAGCTTGCTATATCTGGTTATATGCCCGATGATTTGCTTTTAAGGATTGACTTCCTTGAAGAGTGTACCAAGGCAATAGGAAGACTAAGGGAGGAAAGTAACAGACTTTCCCCCCTTATAGTTGTTGGTTCTCCTTATCATGATGGTGATACATATAACTCCCTGTTTCTTATACACAGGGGAGAGATAAAGGGAATATACAGCAAACACTTTTTGCCGAACTACAGCGTTTTTGATGAAAAGAGATACTTTAACAGCGGTAGGGAGGACCTTCTTATTTCACTTAACGGGTACTATGTGGGTTTTTCCATATGCGAGGATATATGGCATCCCGACGGTGTGGAGAGAAGGCTCGCCTTGAAGGGCGCCCAGCTGATTATAAATATAAATGCATCTCCCTACTACAGGGGCAAGTATGAATTTAAAGAAAGTTTTGTAAAGGCAAGGGCTCAGGACAATATATGCTATGTTGCATATCTCAATATGGCGGGCGCCCATGAGGAGCTTGTTTTTGACGGCAGGAGCTTTATAGTTGACCCGGAAGGTAAGATTATTTTCAGGGCAAAAGCCTTTGAAGAGGATGTTTCTACCGTAACACTTGATCTTGATAAAGTGAAAAAGAGAAGACTTATTGATTTGAGACTGAGGGATGGGGGAATGGGCGGAAGGTGTGAGGATATAAGGGAGATAAGGGTGGAGAAAGTCAAGGGTACTTTTGAACCCAAGGTAGAACCCTCTCCAGAGGGTACGGAGGAACTTTATACCGCCCTCGTAACCGGTACTAAGGAGTATGTATTGAAAAATGGCTTCAGGAAGGTTGTGGTGGGGCTATCAGGAGGCATAGATTCTTCTTTGACCGCTTGCATCGTAACGGATGCCCTCGGAAAGGAGAATGTTACGGGTGTATATATGCCTTCCCGTTTTTCCTCATCGGAGGGTTTTGAAGATGCCCGTACCCTTGCGGAGAACCTCGGCATATACTTCCATACCCTCTCTATAGATCACATATTTGAGTCTTATCTTGACGAGTTTAAGAGGGAACTTGGAGATCTTCCCTTTGATACCGCGGACGAGAATCTGCAGGCAAGGATAAGAGCGAACATACTCTTTTATATGTCAAATAAATTTGACTGGCTTGTTATAGCAACCTCAAACAAGAGTGAAAGTGCGGTCGGATATACAACCATTTACGGTGATATGGCGGGTGGGTTTGCACCCTTAAAGGATGTTTACAAAACGGAGGTTTACGAACTTGCAAAATACAGGAATGAGCTTGGAAAGGTTATTCCAGAGAGGGTATTCCAAAAACCGCCTTCAGCGGAGCTTAGACCAAACCAAACGGATCAGGATACCCTTCCCCCTTATCCCTTACTTGATGAGATATTAAAATACTACATTGAAGAAGGTTTGTCTTTTAAGGAGATAGTATCAAGGGGAATAGACGAGGAAACGGTAAGGAAGGTTTTAAAAATGATAAGACGATCGGAATACAAGAGAAGACAGGCACCCGTCGGTATAAAGGTAACACCTCGGGCTTTCGGTAAAGATTGGAGGATGCCTATAGTTAATAGGTTTCCTTTTTGAAATATAACTTGCAAGTAAGGGAGGAGTGGTATGGGGTGAGGCTGATTTATATTCTAATTTCGGGTTTTTTCTTTCTAAATTTCTATGCCTATGCAGGGAGTGAATACTTAGGGATCCGTAGTATATTTGTTCCTTTTATAAAAAATGAGGGTCAGGTGGATAGTAAAATAAGGTTTTACACGAAAATCCCGGGCGGTATGCTCTTTATTACCGGGAATGGAGAAATTGTTTACAATTTTTCGGTTGTTAAGTGGCAGAGGAAAAGATGGAAGGTAGGACTGAGGGAAATTTTGAAAAAGGCGAAGGTTGAAAAAGTTGTGGGTATTGAAAAATCTGAGACCGAGGTGAATTATTTTGTGGGAAGGGACGAGAAGAGGTGGAAAACAGGTATTAAAACATTTAGGGTTATATCCTTCGGTGAGGTTTATGAAGGTATAAGATTTAAGTTAAGAGTTTACGATGGAGGTATTGAAAAGATATTTGAAGTAAAACCAGGAGCTAATCCTAAGAATATAGCTTTCAAGGTGGAGGGTGCTACGGATATTCGGTTCAGCGATAAAACAGGAGAACTTGTTATAAAAACCAGTATGGGGGAGATAAGATTTGCCAGGCTTGAAGCTTATCAGGAGATAAACGGTAAAAGGATTAAAGTTGCGTTAAGATACAGACCTCTGCCAAAGGATGTTTATATGCTTGATATAGGTAAGTACGATAGGACAAAAATCCTTGTGATAAGAATACCTTTTGCTTATACCCATTTGGAAAGTTATATTTCGGATCATGCTAAGTCGTTAGCTATAGATCAGAAAGGATATGTTTATGTTGTTGGTAAAACTTATTGGTTAGACATGCCCACCAAAGCAGGTGCTTATCCTTATGACGGTAGTGTTGATAGTAATATTTTTATAGCAAAGCTGACCGAGGACTTAAGCAAACTTATTACTTATACATACATAGGAGGCAGTATGGCGGATTCTGTCCATTCCGTAGCTGTAGATTCTGCAGGGAACATTTACATAGGGGGCTATACATGGTCTGAGGACTTTCCGGTTACAGAAGGTGCCTATCAGATAAGTAAAAGCGGTAGGGTGGATACTTTTATATTAAAGCTTAGCAATGATTTGAAAAGGCTCATTGCTTCCACTTATATAGGGGGTAGCAGGGGAGACTATGCAGATTCAATGGTTGTAGATTCAAAGGGTAATGTTTACGTTGCTGGCACCACATGGTCAACGGACTTTCCTATAACCAAAGGTGCTTATCAAACCAATAATAGGGGGAATGGGGATGTTTTTGTGTCAAAGCTCAGTCATGATTTAAGGAAACTTACAGCTTCCACATATTTTGGGGGCAGTGAAAGGGAAAATTTAAGATCATTGGCAATAGGTCCTGATGGCAGTATTTTTATTGCAGGTATCACCTTGTCCGAGGATTTACCCATAACGTCGGATTCTTATGATCAAGAATGGAGCGGTTGGGATGATTCCTTTGTGTCAAAGCTCAGTAGTGATTTAACCGAGCTTCTTGCCTCCACCTATCTGGGCGGAAGTGAAAGGGATTATATATATTCAATGGTCACAGATAAAGAAGGTAATGTTTATGTTACTGGACGTACGGAATCGCCAGACTTTCCTTCTACTAAGGGTGCCTATCAGATATGTTATGGAGGAGGTGATGTTTTTATATCAAAATTTGACAGTAAATTAACAGATCTTGTAGCTTCTACATGTTTAAGGGGGGATAGTTGGGAGTACGCTTATTCAATAGCGGTTGATTCTAAGGGTGATGTTTATGTAGTTGGCTATACACATTCCTTGGACTTCCCCATCACAGAAGGTGCTTATCAGATTAACCATAAGGGAGGAACCACAGACATTTTTATATCAAGGCTTAATCCGGATCTAAAAAAGCTTATCGCTTCCACATACTTAGGTGGTAGTGAAGAAGACTATGCTTACTCGGTAGCAATAGGTCCTAAGGGTAATTTATATATCGCCGGTTGTACACTCTCCTTGGATTTCTTTTCCAAAGGATGTATTTGTACTCCGGTTAACAGGGACTACATTCATCGGGTTTTTGTTTTAAAATTAGGTGTGGATTTGTCTAAACAGTAAACCTACCCGTTCTCTCATTCCATACCGCAAACAGATACCACAGGAGTGCTAAGACAAGTAGTAGGGTTATGGCCCATTCCCATCCCAAGGTTTCGGGAAGAAATACCCTTTTACCAAGTATGTGGGTGAGGTCATACTTTCTGAATAAAATGGCTGTCAGTGAACCTGCGACTGCAAAGAAGAAAAGGGCTATGGCTGATTTTATAGAGCCTTCTCCCGCCCTCCACATGCTTCCCACCGAGCAACCTCCAGCAAGGACCATGCCTATACCGAATATGAAGCCTCCCACAAGACTGCCGAACCAGAAGGAGGGTTGAACCATCATAGGTTGTATATCTT
>JALWWX010000144.1 GCA_027078675.1 Aquificales bacterium
CACTCCATCGTCAAACTCCACCGACCAGATCTGCAATTGCCACACCTGCCCCGCATTCCAGATCTTCACCTCCCCTCGCTCCTCTGACTCCTTTCCCAGCTCCACACACTCGAACCGGTATCCTTCCGCTCCGATCTTCGGCACATACGCCTGCCCTCGAAGCTCCCCTTCCACCGACTCCGCATCCGCAAACACTGCCCGAACCACTGCCCGCAGCGTGTCATCTGCTGCCGTCTCCACCTGCGGCTCATATTCTACCCGCACCACCAGTTCCTGCTGCGGATTCAGCACGATCCCTCTCGGTGTTGCCACTTCGCTTCCGGCAAACTCATACCCGGTGATCCGGAAGTGTTCGACCTGCCCTTCCAGCACCACCGTATCGATCCGCACCGCATTGCTGCCGCCATTGCCTATCACCACCTGCCCGCTGTGCACCGTCCGCATCCGCTGCCACCCCCAGTCATACCCCGTGATGTACGGCGCTGCCGCTATTCCCTCTCCCTTCCACACAGAAATGTTGTCATCGCCCGGCGGGGCATCACTGACAAATTCCACCTGGATCTCATACTGCCCCGCCACCTGCGGTGCAAAACACGCTCCCTTCCAGTACACCACCTCTCCCGGTGCAAGCACCAGCGGAAACGTATCCGCATCATTGGCGATGAAAAACGGTGGCTCAACGCCCCGGATCGTATCAATCCGCAATGGGGCACTGCCCCGATTCTCGATCCGGATCGTCTGGGCAAAGTCATAGAGATTTTCCCTGTTACACCGCTGCTCACCGGCTGCCACCTGCCGGGCATCCCAGTCGCCAACGGCGATGTGCGGCTGCACCCCCTGCCCCTCCAGGGCAACCTGCCAGCGGGCACACGCTGCTACGATCTGAACCGTATCCCGCTCCCAATCCGTTTCATCTGCTCGCTCCCGCTTCGGCTCATACTCGATCACCACCCGCAGGGTATCACCCGACGCAAGCACAGCTGGCAGCGGCGGCGTTACCGTAACGATCCGGTATGCTTCCGCCCGCTGCAACCACACCGTATCGATCACCACCGCTGAATCCGATCGGTTCACCACCCGAAGCACCTGCTGCTTTGTTGTCCCCACCCGCACCGAGCCAAACAGCAGGAGCGTGTCGCTCAGTGCCAATTCCGGTGCATCGTACACCACACTATCCAGCCGCACATTGCCCCGCCAGTCCACCACCCCATAGACCGCTTTGCCATCACGCGAGGGATCGATCACTTCCAGTCGGAAGCGGACCTGTCGCCAGTACC
>JALWWX010000145.1 GCA_027078675.1 Aquificales bacterium
ACAAGATACCCGATCCCTTTACATAAAAACCTTCTTTCTTTGCTTGTGCATATCCCTTGAAATTCAAATTTCCCTTTAAATAGGGAGTGTTTATGAAAAGATTCCCTATCTCTACATCACCACCTATACTTGATTCATTAAAGGTCCCGTAAAAGGATAGGCGTGTTATATTTCCTACTTCCGCCTTTATAATACCCTCAATACCTTCACTGTAGCGAAGGTTCAGTTTTAGCCTTCCAGAGGTGAACAATCTCTTTAGGAAACCTACCCTTTTGGATAGGAAGGTTAAATCAAGATTTTTTGATCTTTCGTCCAAGGTTAACTCAAGATCTCCCCTTGTTCTGAAAGGAAAATCTATGCCTATTATTTTATTATCAATGTATAGATTCTTTAATTCCAGAGTAAGCATCCTTTTATCCTTTGCTATCAAGTATTCAACCCTTCCCTCCGTATCTTCCACATTTATATTTCCCTTTATCCTTGTGTAACTGCGGAATTTGACATGGACATGCACCTTTGCACGTGCATCCCTGTATATTTTTTTTCTACGAAGGTGAAAGAAGTTAACCTTTCCCTCCGCTTCTATGTGTATATCGCTAAAGTTTATGACTCCAGAACCCGTAACATGTATGTCGGGTATATATACATATTTATTTTTTATTGAAGATATATACCCCTCCGCATAAAATAGACCTCCTTTTCTTTCCCATCTTCCGCTTCCCTCAAACCTGTACATGGAAGACACAACAACCGCCCTATCAATATCAACTCCACCCTTGTTTATTTGAGCTTTTTTTAGGAGAACATAAAGGTCGTGAACATAATCTTTGTGTTGATAAACATACCAGGCAAAGTCTTCCGTCCATATTTTACCCTTATCAATGTGAATGTCCCTTATCCAAAGTGTATTGGCGGTTTTATTGTTTAAAACGGAAACATAAACACTTTTGAGATTTACATCAACCTTTGAAGCTATTTCCACAAGAGGTGTAGCATCAAAACCGCCTTCTTTGTTTCTTTTGGTATCTCCTGATGTTTTGTTATTTTCATTACCACCCAAATTTATTACAACATTGACACTATCACCTTTAATATATATCCTTTCATCAATACCCACCGTTATATTCTCTAACCTCAGATAAATACCTTCTAACAGGTCCGGAATGTATATGATTCCTTCACCGAGTGTAATACTGTTTTCTCCAAAAGAGAGACGGTTAATTGAAAATATGTATCCGCGGGATTCAAGTAGGGGTTTTGTAAAGGTTAAAATAAATATAAAAAAAAGGAAGAAAAGGGCAAGGGCACGCATGTAATGTGCTTAGTCTATTCCATACATTTTAAGATTCTCTTTTATCCTGTGAAGAAGTTCCGCTGGGTTTCTGACAGGGTACTCTATCTCTGAGAAAACCTCCTCCGCCTGTCTTCCCTTTATTATAACTCCCCTCACCTTATCTATAATTTCATCCTTTGAATTTATGGGGAAGTGTAAACCCTTTATCTTCTTTAGTACCATGTAAGCCCACGGTATATCAAGGGCTTGTGCTGTTTGGGTACAATACTCAAGGAATATTTTAGGTTCCTCATGACCCTCCTTAACGAGTTTGTATGCCAGCTTTGCTATACCGCCCGCGGTATGAACCTTAAGTTCCCTTTTCTCCTCCGTTGTAAGCTCTTCAATATGCTGGATTTTGTACATGGCAAGTTCTGGATCAGCTCTGAGTATGTTTCTCACCGTTTGTTTTGTAAGTCCCACCTGTTCCGCTATTTCCTCCTCTGACTTAAAGTATTCTTCCCTCAATACTATTGCATAGGATGCCCGTGCAAGGGACGGAAGCCATGTAAGGGTTCTGAATTCCGCAAGCTTTGAAAGTCCTCCCAGCAGGTCAATGGATTTCAAAAAAACTCTCGTAACAAGTGATTCAATATCCGTTTCCACAGGTTTAAGTTCTACTACCATATTAACCCTCCTTACTTATAGTTTATAACACCTTCAATGGATATGAACGAGCAGAGCCATCAAGGTAATGCCTACCAACATAAATATCATTTGATATGCGGAAGTCTTAAAATCTGATTTATGATGAAGTTCTGGGATAAGATCTGAGCCAGCTATGTATATAAACCCACCAGCAGTAATAGGTATTAGCAGGTCAACCACATCTTCTGTTTCTTTGCTTATAAGTATAACGAAGAGAACCCCCAGAAAGGAAGATATAGCAGAAAGAAAATTAAACACAAGGGCTTTTTTAGGGGTAAATCCGCTGTGTACAAGTACTCCGAAATCGCCTATCTCCTGAGGTATTTCATGAAGTATAACGGTAACGGTTGTAGCAATCCCGAGTTCTATACTTACCATATAACTTGCGGATACAAGCATGCCGTCTATAAAATTGTGCAGGGCATCCCCTACTATATTTGTATATGCAACGGGCTTTATACTTTGATCATGCGGAGCTAAATGAACATGTCTCCATCTTAGAAATTTCTCAAGTATAAAGAATATTAATATTCCAATTATTATAAGCAGAGAAGATAAGAACTCATCACTTCCAGATTTATATATATGAGGCAGAAGGTGAAAGAATACATCTCCGAATAGACTTCCTACAGCAAGACTTACAAGGAACAGGGTTGTTTTTTCTAATATATCCCTTTTGATAACAAGATAAACCGCACCTATAAGGGACACAAAGCTTATTATTGAAACACTGATCAAACTTAAAACAATACTTGAGTTTTCCATGATATAATGTAATGGGAAAGTTATTTTAGCAGAAAAGAGGAGGTATGTTATGCAAATAAGAAAATTGATAATGGTAGCCGGTATAGGGGGAATGTTTTTTATACCGTCTTACGCTGAAGCTCAGCCTAAGAATGTTTTCTCGGTAAACACTCTTGTTATTGATATTAAAAGTTCCCAGGGTACCACCTCATTTAGTCTAAACAACGGTTTCTTTTATGAATATGACAGGCAACTTTCACCCCTTATAAGTATTGCTCCTTTTGGTAACCTGAGCGTTAATTCCGAGCGTGGTCAAACAACTACAGCTATAAGTCTCGGAGGAGTATTAAGATTCTGGCCTTCAAAGAAATTTGAAGGATTTTATGTCGGTCCAGCTTTTTCGGTTAATATAATAAGTCAAGCTGTAGGAACAACAACTTTCTTCTACTTGGCAGGTGACCTCGGCTACAGATTCCTCATAGGAAACTTTTCCCTCACAGCAGGTGGGATGTTAGGCTTCGGTTTTGGCAACAATGTCACCCAGCTAAGGGTTGCTGGTAAACTTGGTTTGGGTCTTGCATTTTAATATAAAATGATATACAAAAAACATTCACTTTTCTTGCTTTTTATAGGTGTTTTTCTTTGCTCCTTCTCAATAACATTCAATATATGCATCCACCTTGACGGTGCTAAAAGTTCCCATGTGGAAACAATATCATTAAATGATGACAAAAAGGAAATACATATAAATCTAATTGATGTCTTGAGAAGTGATTACAGGGAAAATATAAAAGTTAAACAAATTGATTACACTCCTCTTGTTAAAATACCTGGCGAAATTTCCTTTTTCCATCCAGTTCTTCAAAATCACAAACATATTTATATAAGTAAAAGGCATATAAGTATATTTATGCTTAAATCCGTCATTCTTCAGATCTGATACCCTTCTCTTTATTAACAACCGTTAAATCCTTTTCCGGAGGTATATCATGATTTTGCTTCTTGCTTTTATATTTGCATTTGGATTTACTTATGGAATAGGTATAGAGGATGCTTTAAGGATTGCGAAGGAGAATAATAGGGAGTTACTTTCCGTAAGGGCGTTGCTTGAAGGTTACAGGGGAAGGGTTATATCTGCTGGAGCTTTTCCTAACCCTTCCCTTTCTCTTGAGACCATGAACATTTCCGGTAGAAGAGGAGAAGATAAACCCTTATACTCCTTTGGTTTTATGCAGGATATACCCCTTTGGGGTGTAAGGGGAAAGGCGGTATCTAAGGCGGAAAAGGAAATGGAAGCCTTTAGATATGAAATTGAGATAAAGGAAAGGGAACTTTTGGCTGATGTTTATAAAAGCTTTTATATAACCCTTTATGCGAAAAGCAAAGTATTACTCCTTAAAGAAAACTTAAAAATACTTGAGGATCTTGAAAATTACATAAAGACGGCTTACGATCTGGGTGAAGCGACGGAGCTTGAAATTCTGAGGATAAAGAGGGAAAAGGATATATTGGAGGCAAAATTAAAGATAGAAGAAGCTAACTACAGGGCTAAGCTTAAGGAACTCTCTTCCCTTCTTGGTAAAGAAGTGGATTCGGTTGAGGGAAATATGGAAGATATTCCTCCTCTAAGGAGTATAAATATGGAAGAACTTCCCCACATAAGGGCTATCAAGGTACAAATGGAGGCGGTTGACAAGGCTATAGAATTGGAAAGGGCTTTATCAAAACCCACCTTATCGGTCGGATTAACTGCAGAAGATTCCCAGGAGGGATTTTATGAATACAGGATAGCACTTGAAAGCACATTACCTCTCTTTTACAGAAGAAAGGGAGAGATAATTGAAAACATTTCATTAAAGGAATCTCTAAGTAAGGAGCTTGAAAACAGAAAGATACTTATAAAAGCGCTTCTATCCTCAATAAGGGAAAGATACAGGACAATAGTGGAACAAGTAAAACGCATAGATGAGGATACTGTAAAATCCGCAAAGCGGGAATTAGAGATAGGAATTGTAGCCTACAAGGATAGGGTAATTAGTCTCTTTGAGCTTTCAAATATAAGGGAAAGTTATT
>JALWWX010000146.1 GCA_027078675.1 Aquificales bacterium
CTGGTGGATTTAATTGTCGTTATTGCAAATAAACATTGCCTCGACCCTCCGTATTGCAGTGGGAGAGTATGCAGAGGATACATAGCGGCTGAAGCTGGCATCTCCTGTATGCTCCGCTGCAGATTTCTCCTTGCCCGAACCCTTTTCTGGAGGGAGAGGGAATTCTTTGCCGACTAAAGTTGGCGCTCCCGGTGGGGCGTTTCGGTTGCCACTGGGAGTGCACGCTTCAGCGTGCATATACTGGGAATGCACTCTTTAGGGTGCACTTTCTTTGCCGACGAAAGACGGCGCTTCCAGTAGGAACGCTTCGGTTGCCACTGGGAGTGCACGCTTCAGCGTGCAATTTCCTTGTTATTTCCCAACACCCCCGTAGGGGCGACCGGCTGGTCGCCCACCTGGGAGCGCACACCTTAGTGTGCATCCTTTTATCTTTTGCCAGCAAAAGTTGGTGCTTCCAGTGGGGTTTCCTGGGAGCGCGTGCTTTAGCGTGCATCTTGTATTTATGCCGACTAAAGTCGGCGCTCCCGATAGAGGCGCCATTTCCAAGCACTGGGAACGCCCGCCTCAGTGGGCAAATTCCTCTCACCCGAACCCTCTCCCGGAAGGAGAGGGAATTTCTTGCCGGCGAAAGCTGATGGTGCTGGTACAGGGGCGGGTATGGGGAGTATCTCTGCACATTCTCATCGCATCGATGCAAGGGCGATCCTGTGTGGACGCCTGCTTTCTGCAGCCGCAGGGACGATCTGCATCGGACATAGGACAGACACATCGGTCTGCCTCTATGGTGATGATCAACGACGCGGGCATAGAGAAGACACACCGGTCTGTTCCTACCACCACGCATTCCGAACCGGCAGATTCCGCACGTATCTCTTTCCGCACGAATGGATTCCGGATCGGCTTCTACATTCACACTGCATCGTATCGATAGGTCGCTGGTGGGCGAAGCACCGCTTCGCCCCTACATATCGTGCCGGAGGCGCACGCTCTTTGGTGTGCATTCTATGTTGGCTAAAGCTGGCGCTGCTGGTGAGGCGTTGCCTGTATGATTCGGTGAAGATTGCTGGGACCGGTGCCGATGGGAGGGGGCATTCGGCGGGGTCAGGAGGAAGTACTGTGTTGGGCAACCCAGGGAAGCCGCTGCTGGAGGATGGTCCAGATTTCCGCAGCGATTTGGTCGACCGGCTGCGTTGCATCGATGGCGAAGACGCGGTCTGGTTCCGTCTGGACTAAAAACTCGTATCCTTCGATAACG
>JALWWX010000147.1 GCA_027078675.1 Aquificales bacterium
ACCTGTGGCTGGGGGATGAAGTGGTTGCGGTGGTGCGTGATGGGAACGTATACTATGTCCATACCGACCAGACCTCTACTCCCCGGGTCATCACTGATGAAGCGGGCCGGACTGTCTGGCGCTGGGACGCGCGTCCGTTTGGAGACAGTCAGGCACAGGAAGACCCGGATGGAGACGGCCGGGCCTTTGTTTTTAACCTGCGGGCTCCGGGGCAGTATTATGACAGTGAGAGCGGGTTGTTTTATAACTACTTTCGGTACTATGACCCGGCCCTCGGCAGATACATCACCAGTGACCCGATTGGGCTGGCCGGAGGGCTGAATACCTATGGGTATGTTTACCAGAATCCACTGAAGTGGACAGATCCTTTCGGGCTTGATATTGACCTTCTGGCCATTACTGATCCATCAACATACTATGATATTCGGGCATCTGAGATTGGCGTTGATCCCTATACTCGCAGTGGTTCGGATGCGGTTGCCAGATATGTCCAGGAAGAAGCGCTGCAGCAATTGACTGCATTGGGTGTGTTTGGTGAATTGGGTTCACTTGGTATCAGGTCTTTTTGCTCTAATGCTACAAAGTATTCACCGATCAATCCTGGCCCGTTAGCGGATGACGTGGCAAAGACATTTAGAAGTGCGACGTATACACAAAGATCCCTATCTAAGGATACGACGCTGTATCGGGTTATTTCGGATAACGGGAATCCAACTGGAAGTTATTGGATGAGCGTAAAGCCAAAAGGCCCTCTTCAATCTGTTATTGATTCCGCACTGGATCAGAATTGGGGTAATGCGGCCACACGAGTAGTTACTGCAAAAGTGCCTGCTGGAACCAAGATATATGAGGGTGCAGCAGCAACGCAGCGAGGCTTGGTTGGTGGTGGCAACCAAATCTATATTCCGAAAGTTAATTCAAAGTGGATTCAGTAAACTATGTCTATGATGGTATGGGAAGAAATACATGGCTTCAAATCACCGGGTGAATACGCTCGCTTTGTTGAGTACATCGAAAAGCAAGTTGAGGTTGGGTATGCAAAAGAATTACAGCCAGACCAAAATTATGGAAAAGGAGAGATATATGGCGGCAGATGGTTTGAAGATATTGACTCAGGTGAAGTATGGCGCTTAATTCCACCTGACATACCGTTCCGGGGATTATGGGAGCCTGTTGAGGTAAATAATGGGGAGCAGGTCTAGCATTTAGACTTTCAAGTAATTTGGTGCACAAGGAGGCCGTATAAAAGCTAGACCTAATCCCTCTTCCCTTTTGCCAAGAGCTGGGGCAATCCCGGCTGTTTAGCTGCTGCCAGCATCGGAAAAAGCCGCTAAAAACAGAAACCTTCGTGATCGGGCCAGAATCGCGTAAAATGCTCGCCTATGAATTTCCTCAAACGCTTCACAACCTGGCTTTTATTACTGACCGTACTCACGGCCAGCGGGCTTATTAGCGCCAAAGTCGCGTCGGGGGGCAAAATTTTACTGATGGACTGCATCAAGGAAATGCCACCGCTAATGCCTTGATGCACCAGGCGAAAATCGAATTTAATTACGATGCTGCGTCAGGCTCCCCTGTTGCCACAAAGAGTGGATTGAGAGGTGCTGCAAACCCCGAAAGTTAGGGTGTCAATTGAAAGAGGGAAACAGGCTCATAAACAACTAGAAGACAAATTAGCTACGAAAGGGTGGAATCCAAAGCCGTCGCTACGCAGGGCTGATGGAAAGCTTCATAAGCCCGATGTAGTAATGCATACTGACCAGACAGCCACTCCCCGGGAAATAACCGATGAAGCGGGTCAGATAGTCTGGCGCTGGGACGCGCGTCCATTTGGAGACAGTCAGGCGCAGAACGACCCGGATGGAGACGGCCGGGCCTTTGTTTTTAACCTGCGGGCTCCGGGGCAGTATTATGACAGTGAGAGCGGGTTGTTTTATAACTACCATCGGTATTATGACCCGGAACTGGGGCGGTATATCACACCTGATCCAATTGGACTTGAGGGTGGGTTAAATACCTATGCCTATGTAAGTGGAAATCCAATCAATACATATGATCCACTTGGTTTGGCTGAAACATGGTGGAATAAAGTATATCCACCATCCTTTAATACAAGCCCAGGTTACCAATCTCCAAAACCTAAATATATTTATAAACCATCTCGAAAACCTGCAAGATCACGTAGGTATAACCCAGGCAATACCGGCTCTGGTGGTGGTTCAACCTTAGGGGTCTGGGGATGTATTGGAGTATGCGCTAGTTATACTGAAGGTGATTATAAAGCTAAAGCATCAGTTGAACCAACAGTTGGAGGAGGCATTTCTATTTGTAGTCCACCACCACCTCCTGAACAATGTGATGATGGAATCTACGGAGGAACAGGTATAGATTTTCCAGGTAAGGCTGGTTTAGGTTTAAGTGTAAATTTGAAAAGTGATGGTAGCACATGTTTTAATATCGGCCCTCACGTCGGATTTCCTATTGCTCCATCTGCTAATTTAGGAGATGTTTATTAACAATGCTACTTAATATATTAATCACACTAAATATAATTATTGGTTTTATTTATTTGATATTAATGTCAATGTCTTACAAAAATAGCACTGACAAAGTGCTTGCCATATCTCCTTGGTGGAGTTTTAATCCAAGTAACTTTGATGAACAAGGTCAAAAATCATGTAAATATGGTCGTTTATTGGTTTATATTTCTGTGTTGATAACTTTTGTGATTTTTTATATAAAACTATAAGGGTCAATTGGAGACACTAAATCAAAAGGGTCACCTATTAGGATTACCAGAGTTAAAGAAACACGTGCATGAGAAATTATACCCTGTCCGATACCGACGTACTGCTGGCATACGATCCGGTGGGCAATATCCGGAAAATACTGACCGGCACCCTGTCTCAGACCTTTAGCTATGACCCGGTATCCCGCCTGACTGAAGCCGGGTCGCCTCAATACAGCCTGAGCTACCAGTACGATGCCAATGGCAACCGGACGCAGGTCAGCGATTTTGGACAGACACAAAGCCTGAGCTATGAAACCGACAGCAATCGCCTGACCATGTGGGGTGCCTGGTCAGTACAGCATGATGCGGCCGGTCGTATAGAAAATGACGGACATCACCAGTACCAGTACGATGAGAGCGGGCGTCTGGAGAAGGTAGACGAAAAGAGCCGTTATCAATACAACCTCCTGGGAGAGCGGGTATCCAAAACCCGGATAATCCCCCGTCAGCTCAGTGCGGACTTAAATGAAGACGGTCGGGTTGACGGCCGGGATATCCGGCGTCTGTACCAGTGGCAACGCAGACAGACACAGAGCGGCAGCTTTCCCCCGCAGGGAGACTTAAACCAGGACGGACAGCTCAATGTAAAAGACACCGCCTGTATCGTACGCACCATTGCCCGTCAGCACCTGCCTTTTACAGGCGGCGGCCGTATCTGCCATATCGGGCAATGGATAAGCCTTGAACAGGAAACCCGTTATGTGTACGACGGAGCGCGTTTAATGGGAGAATACCGCAGGGACGGCCGGGTGATACAGGAATACCTGTGGCTGGGGGATGAAGTGGTTGCGGTGGTGCGTGATGGGAACGTATACTATGTCCATACCGACCAGACCTCTACTCCCCGGGTCATCACTGATGCAGCGGGCCGGACTGTCTGGCGCTGGGATGCGCGTCCGTTTGGAGACAGTCAGGCACAGGAAGACCCGGATGGAGACGGCCGGGCCTTTGTTTTTAACCTGCGGGCTCCGGGGCAGTATTATGACAGTGAGAGCGGGTTGTTTTATAACTACCATCGGTATTATGACCCGGGTTTGGGGCGATACATTACCAGTGACCCGATTGGGCTTGGTGGTGGACTCAATACTTATGCCTATGTACAGAACAATCCTTTAACATATGTTGATCCTCTCGGATTAGAAACTCAATTAGGTATCAGTTTTAATGGCACACTATTTGGAGGGCCGTTAGTCTTCCCCAATGGTGGGTTTTCAGGGGGTGTTATTTTTGGCGTATCGTTGCCAGATTCGTTTTCTGATTGGGGAAATATACAGATTTATACTCAAGTACAAGCAAATGGGCTTGTAGGTGCTGGATGGTTTGCAGGTGGTGGAGCAAGTGGTGTGGTCGGCTCGACGGATGGTACATTGCCTGGTTGTTCAACGTCTACTAGTCTGCATGTAGAAGCAAATGCAGGATGGGGAGGAGCAGCAGGCGGTAGTATAGATTTTAACCAGGATGGTGGTGGTGTAACATATTCTGGCAGACCGTTTACTGGAGCTGGTTATGGTGTAATGACAGCTGGAGGTGTTGGTACAACCACAACATATGCAACACTAACATTGAGACAAGTGTTAAATCGATTCCTAAGGTGACAATTAGTGCTTAAGTTAACCAATAATATGGTGTTCTCTATTTTTTTGATTTTTATCATGGGTTTGGTTTCGTCATATTTTTGGTTTCCTTCTATAATGATCATCCCTTTTATGTTGGGCTCAATGTTTAGGTCGAAAGACAAAACGTTAAACTCAGTTTTTTCTGGTATTCCCAGGAAGGAATTATTTGGAATTATTGTGATGGCTTTAGTTGGATCGTTAATGGTACTTAATGATTCATTTTATTCAGCGTTTTTCGGTTTTTTTACATACTCTTCACTTTTAGTCTGTTTGTACGTAGTTTATTTTTCATTTGTATCTAAGACATAAAAATCAAAAGGAATCAAAAGGGTCAGAT
>JALWWX010000148.1 GCA_027078675.1 Aquificales bacterium
AGCGCAAAATAGCTCCGAGCAGAACCAAGGAAACGATTAAACCTACAACGAAGAGAAAGATCTTTAATCCTTCCAAACCGCTGATAACCAGCCCGGCAAGACCTCCGATCAGAGCAAAGAATCCCGTAAGCAACCAACCCATAAGTTTTTCATAGTAAGTTTTTCGCTCTTTTAATCCCTCCCCGTCCATAACTTTCATCCTATTACACCGCCTCCTCAAAAATTTTTCAACTTTTTGGTCTAAAAAGGTGAAGTGTTGGAATACAAGAGGTTGAACAAACATAAAGCGTAAAACCATTGTTATACAAAGCTTGCAGATATAACAGGTTTAAGTTCCGATGCTGACCCTTACACTACGAAGCATAAGTAACGGGTATGTGTTGTAAGAAGCACGGAATGAAAGCAGGCAATTGCCTGCCTCAAACTTCAAACCTTTACGATTATAAAGGACAGATCTTCTTTGGGGAGGGTTTGAACATACCTTTTTATTAAAAGTTCAGCACCTACCTCAATATCACCATCACCTACAATTGCCAGTATCTCTTCATCAGATAAAGTATCAACCATACCGTCTGAAACAAGCAAGAATATATCTTCCCTTTTTACCTCACCTTCCCTTATGAGTATATCCAGATTCCAAGATGTACCGAGGGCGGACACATACTTTTTCCTACCCCTATACCTTACCTGATCTTCCGTTAACATCTCAATCTCCCCATCCCTCAGAAGATATATTCGGGAATCACCCACATGACCCACCATGTATCTATCTTCCTTAAGTATCAAAACACTTAATGTAGTACCGCAAAGAAAATCGTCGCCGAACTTGGATATTTCCGCAATAACCCTTCTGTTTATTTCATTAAATATGTTTCTAAGTTCATCTGTTCCTTCAATTGGATAAAATTTTGCAAGAGTATTTATAGCAATATCCGCTGCTATCTTACCTGTACCCTTTTTTCCCATTCCGTCCGCAACCGCAAAGGTATTTCCCTTACAGAAGATCCTGTCAGCATAGGAGTGTTCATCCCTGAAAAAAGCCCTGCTTACATACTTCAATAAAGACCCTCCTTTACCATATACTCCTTAAGCTCCATAGCATTTCTAAATCTTTTACTATAATCAACCTCAAACATCCTACCGAGAAGTCGTTTTACTTTGTCGGAGAGGAAGGAAGGTATATTAACTACACCCTCCTTGTTTAATTTGACCTTTGTTTTTCTGTCTTCCACATCAAAGGGATCCTTTTTTGTTACCATAAAGTGGAAGAGGCACGCCAAGGAATATATATCACTTGATCTGTGAATCTCACCCCTGAACACTTCTGGTGCAATATAACCCACCGTTCCCTTAACATCTATAACGGATACACTTCCCCTTATCTTTATAAATCCAAAGTCGCCCAGCTTCCACACTATGGAGTTAAGCACCCTTTTACCGAATATATTTTCCGGTTTTATATCGCTGTGAATATATCCCCTACTGTGTAAAAAACACAAACCGTTAACTATATGCCTTAATATTTTCAAAGCCTCTTCCTCGTCCAAACCTCCCTTCTTAAGTACATACTCCTTAAGATCCCCCACATCCATGAATTCGTAAACGAGGTAAAGCTCTTTTTTGTCCTTTTTGTAAAGATAGCTTTGGAGTGAAATTATATTAGGGTGGTTGAGCAGTATCAGGGTTTGAGCTTCTTTCCAAAGATACTGGATGCTGTAAGGATTGTTGGCAACTTTAAGGGCAAGTATTTTATCCTTATACCTTCCTTTAATACCTTTAACTTTATAAACTATACCAAAGTCCCCTTCTCCTATAACATCAAGTATTTCATAGATACCGAGAATTACTTCTCCCTTTTTAAAAAACTCCTTCATCTATCTAATACCGAGCTTTTTGAGAAGAAGGGGCGAAAAGCCTTCAATTATCTCGTAGGATGAAAGAATTATATTATAAGGCACACTGCTTACGCCGAACTTTTCCGCTATCAATATGTGATCTTCAACCTTAAGCCTGCATCTTACCGATCCCCTGTAATCGGATTTGTCAATACCGCGTCCGAATATTTCGTCAACCGCCTTGTACTTATCCTTACTGCACATTATGTAAACCGCCTTCCAATAACTGCTCATATCCCTTTTAAAGGGATACAAGAATAAATAAATTTTTATCCTGTCCAAGTATCTCCTTAACTTTCTCCATTCCCTTCTGCAATGTGTACAGTTAGGATTCATAAACACAATAAGTTCCTTCTCTCCCTTACCGAGTATTATAGCCTTCTCCAAGGGAATTTCTCTTATCTTTTCCTTGATAAACTCTCTGTAAAGATCCCCTCCCGCGGAAAGGCTTGTAAAAATAAAGAATACAAATATTAATATCCGCATATTTTTCTTATTCTTTCCCTCACTGATTCAATAATCCAATCGGGTGTAGAAGCCCCTGCAGTTATACCAACCTTCTTTGCGCCTTTAAACCACTCTTCTTCCAATTCATCCGCGGTTTCAATATGATAGGACCTATCGTTCAAACTTTTCGCAATATTGTAAAGACGCCTTGTGTTACCACTGTTTTTACCCCCCACCACTATCATAACATCCACCTTAGGAGCTAATTCATAAACACCTTCCTGTCTCTCTGAAGTTGCATTACATATTGTGTTTATAACCTTAAGTTCCTTTACCCATACGGATATCTCTCCCACTATCCTTTTAAAGAACTCCTCATGCTGGGTCGTTTGAGACACCACCCCCACCTTTTCCTTGTCTTTAACCAATTCAATATCTTCAAAGGTTTCTACAATTACGCCTTCACCCCCCGCATCCTTAAGATATCCGTAGGCACCTATAACCTCGGGATGATTTTTCTCACCAATTATAACAACGAAGTAGCCTTCCCTTACCAGCTTTGTAACCGCTTCGTGAACCGCTTTAACATAAGGACAAGTTGCATCAATAATGTTAAGCCCCTTGTCCTTTAAAGCCCTTTCCCTGTCGGGGGGTATGCCGTGGGATCTTATTATAACGGTTGAACCTTCTTTAAACTCTTCAAAGGTGCCAGGGATAACTCCCTTTTCTCTAAGTCTGTTTACCTCTTGAGGGTTGTGGATTATGGGTCCGTCGGTGTAAATGGGACCATTTTTTATATCTTCTACAGCCCTCTCCGCAATATTTACAGCCCTTCTCACACCAAAGCAAAAACCCGCATGCTTGGCTATTATTATCTCCATGCCTGCTAAAATATTAGACCAATAATCCCATATATATTATGATCAGAATAAGGTTGTTTTCTTCCTTTCTTCGCCCAGTTTCTCCACATCAATGTAATCCTTTATCATTTCAAGGAATTCCTCTTCGGAAATCTTCTTAATTCCCAGCTGATCCGCCCTCCTCATCTTTGTAGCTCCGGGATCCTCACCCACAACAAGGTATGTGGTCTTTGATGTAACCGTATTTGAAAAAATACCGCCGAGTTTTTCAACTATTTCACCCGCCTTCTCCCTTGAACAGCATCTTAAGGTACCAGTAAACACAAACACCTTTCCTTTCAAAGGTCCTTCCCTTTCTATTTCTTCAACTTCAAGCTTTACCCCCGCCTTGTGCAGTTTTTCTATAACCTTCCAATTCTCTTCCCTTGAGAAAAATTCCTTTATGCTTCTTGCAACTATCGGACCTATATCCTCTATCCTTGTTAGCTCTTCCATTGTTATATTTTTAAAGTCCCATATACTTTTTACCTTCTTTACAAGCCTCTTGGCTGTTGTAAGACCCACATAGCGGATACCGAGACCGTAAAGTACCCTGTCAAGACCCCTGTCTTTTGAATCCTCAATAGCACTTATAAGGTTCATGGCTGACTTGTATGCGAAACCGGGTATGGTCATTATATCCTTAGCCTTAAGGTAGTAAAGATCTCCCACATCCTTTACTAAACCCCTTTTATAAAGTGCTTTTACTGTTGCCTCTCCGAGTCCCTTTATATCCATGGCTTCCCTTGATGCCCAGTGTCTTATCCTTTGCATAACCTGGGCGGGACACGATATGTTTATACATCTCCATGCAACTTCCCCAGGCAGTTTTACCAGCTTTGAACCGCAGGAGGGACAGGTTTCCGGAAATACTATGGGCTTTTCATCTCCCTTTCTTGCCTCTTTTACAACGGAAACAACATAGGGTATGACCTCTCCCGCCCTTTCAATAAGAACCGTATCTCCCACCCTTATATCTTTTTCCTTTATAAAGTCTTCGTTAAACAGGGATACGGATGATACGGTAACACCACCCACCTGGACGGGTTCAAGTTTTGCAACGGGTGTTATGGTACCTACCCTTCCCACTTGGAATACGACACTAAGTATGCGTGTTGTTGCCTGTCTTGCTTTAAACTTGAAGGCTATTGCCCATCGGGGATGATGGGAGGTAAATCCGAGGGCTTCGTAAAATTCCCTGTTGTTAACCTTTACAACCATACCGTCAATCTCATAAGGGTACATATCCCTCTTTTCTTCCCACTCCCTGCAGTAGGATATAACTTCCTCAATGCTACTGAACACCCTCATATCGGGAAAGGGTGTTTTGAATCCGAGGATATGGAGCATCCTCACAGCTTCGTAGTGGGTTTTTGGTGCCTTTTCTTCGGGTTCCACATAAGATACCTGATATACCACCGCATCAAGTTTTCTGCTTGCAACCTCCCTCGGATTCTGTAACCTTATGGAACCCGCTGAAGCATTCCTCGGATTTGCAAAGG
>JALWWX010000149.1 GCA_027078675.1 Aquificales bacterium
AGGATCCGAGATTCAACAAGGAAATTGATATGACTACCGGTTACAAAACGAGGAATATTCTCGCCATTCCCCTTTATGACAAAAAGGGAAACATATTGGGTGTGTTTGAAGCAATAAACAAAAAAGAAGGTACCTTCAGTAAGGAAGATGTTGAACTGTTTACATTCATAGGTGCTTATGCCGCATCGGTTATTGAAAATTCGTTGCTTTATAAAAAAATCTATGACGCTTATAAGGAAGCGGTTCTTAGACTATCCTACGCTGCGGAATACAAGGATCCGGAAACATACAACCACATAATTAGGATAGGTTTAATAACAAGATTAATAGCAGAAAAGTCAGGCTACAGAAAGGAAGACTGCGAAAATGTTATGATAGCATCACCCATGCACGACATAGGAAAGATAGGTATTCCAGATTCAATCCTAACAAAACCGGGCAGACTTGATGAAAAAGAATGGGAGATAATGAAAAAGCACACACTAATAGGTTATGAGATCCTAAAAGATAGTGAAAGTGAGTTGCTACAGATGGCTGCAATTATAGCCTTGGAACATCATGAAAGATGGGACGGAAAGGGTTATCCGCATGGCAAAAAAGGAAAGGAAATAAATCCATTCAGTAGAATGACGACGGTTGCGGATGTATTTGATGCCCTTACATCAAAAAGACCCTACAAAGAACCTTGGCCCATTGAGAAGGTTATAGATTTCGTAAAAGAAAACAGGGGAAAGATCTTTGATCCTGAATTTGCAGATATACTTATTGAAAATATGGATGATGTTTTAAGGATAAAGGAAAGATACGGAGATTAGTATGGAAATAAAAATATTGGGGTCCCACGGAAGCATATTCAAGAATATGAAAAGCACATGTATTCAACTATCAGAGAAGACCCTCATAGATGCGGGTAACATAATAGAAGGACTCGGTAAAGACTGTATAAAAATAGACAACATACTACTTACCCACGCCCACCTTGATCATATTATAGACATAGCATTCCTTATAGATTTCACCTTTAAAGAAAGGACAAAACCCCTTAATATTTACGGACATAAAGAAACGCTTGATGCACTTAAAAACCACATAATGAACTGGGATATTTGGCCCGAATTCAGCTCCATAAGACTCCTTAAAACTTCTGACTATGCCATAAACTACATTGATATAAAACCGGGAAGAAGCTTTAATCTTGAAGATATGAAGATATACCCCTACGAAAGCAATCACTCGGTGAAAGCCCTGAGTTACATAATATACAGGGGAGATAGGGCTATACTGTTTACCGGTGATACCTACAAGAATAGTAAAACCTGGGAAATAGTAAACAAAGATTCAAGGATCAAGGCGGTTATAACGGATGTGTCCTTCCCTTCCTACATGGATGATATAGCCTTGGCAAGCAAACACAACACACCCGAAACCTTGAAAGAAGATATGGAAAATCTGAAAAGGGAAGATATTAAAATATATGCAATGCATATAAAACCCTTCTGCTATAATGAAGTAACCCAGGAGATTGAAGAAAAACTACCTCACATTACCGTCCTTAAAGACGGGGATTACATAAATGTTTAAAATACTTTCAATAGACACATCCTTTGCCTTTACAAATATATCGGTAATATGCAACGGAAAGTTAGAACTCCTTCATTATCTACACACGGACAAAAAAACCTTAGAAAACATGCCAAAGCTACTTGAAGAACTAAACATAGACATATCAGAATTCTCCGCCTTTGCGGTGTCAAGGGGTGTGGGTTATCTAACATCTTTAAGAATAGGTATAACCTTTGTAAAAACATGGGCTTATTTATACGACAGACCTGTTGTCTCTTACGAAAATCTTGAAATACTTGCAAGATATACACATTCAGACTATCCCAAGATACCTTATCTTAAGGTAAGCTCCCATATCATCTACAGGATAGCGGAAGAGGATAAAATATCCGAAATAAAAATATATAAAGGAGAAGATATAGATGGTATGGGAATAACCCTTCCCTTCTGGCAAGATAGAATATGCAAAAGCAATATAGTCCTTCCCTTCTTTCCATTCTCAGCCTTCGGAGGTATGTACGCCTACGAAAAGCTTAAAGATTTTAAAGAAGGAGAGGATGTATTTAAATTAGAACCTGTATATATCAAGTAATTTCCTCTTCATCATCTGCAAATTCTTCACGCTTTGAGGTAAACCTTTCAATTACCTCCTCACCCTTAGTGAAAAGCAAGGTAAAGCAAAAAACAAGCAACCCCCATATAATAAGCCATGAGAGGATCATAAACAAAAGGGCACTACCCTTCAACCTCAAGCCTCCGCCTTTTCTTTGAAAGGAAGACTAACAGAGCCAATATACAGAATAAAAAGATTATATAACCCCTGGCAAGCCATACATCCGGTCCTTTTTCCTTTAAATATGTGGGCAAATAAGAATAACCCCATACACCTATAAGGATAATAAGGTAGGCGGGTGTTATATACCTTATAACAAAATAGAAAAACCTCGGAACCCTTATTATTCCTCCCCTGTTTATCTCCCTCCACGCCCTTTTACCTCCGAATATCCACATGAAAAGTATAAGCTCAATAAGACCAAAAATTACAACACCGATGGTACCCGCCCAGAAGTCCATTTCATTAAGAGATTTCTTTGTAAATATGACTAAATGGGCGCTTACAAATACTATAAGTCCCGTTATGGTTACGGAAGCCTTACGGGACAGCTGATACTCATCCTCAAAAAAGGCAATAACAGGTTGCATCAATGCTATGGATGAAGTTAAACCCGCAAAGAAGAGTAAGAAAAACCACAGAAAACCGAGAAACTGACCCCCGCTCATACCTGAGAATATGGCGGGCAAGCTCATAAAACCGAGGGTAAAAGCACCTGATTCCGCTATGGCAACCGCATTACTGACTCCGAAGAAGGCTATGGCAGCAGGTATGACAAGGGATCCACCGAGTATTACCTCCGCTGTTTCATTTATGGTTGAAGCGGTTAGACCACTAAGGGTTATATCCTGATTCCTCTTAACATAGGAAGCATAAGTGACTATAGCTCCAAATCCCAAGCTTAGAGTAAAAAATATTTGACCCGCAGCGGCAATCCATATCTGGGGATCCGCTAAGGCTGAAAAATCCGGATACCAAAGGAAATTCAAGCCGTCCATTGCAGTACCGTTCGGAGTTTCTATAAGCAAAACACGAACAACGAGTATCACTGCGAGAATAAAAAGGGTAGGCAAGGCTATCTTTGCAAAGGCCTCTATGCCCCTGCTTACACCCCTGTAGAGTATAAACAAATTAATAACAAAGGTCATGAGGAAAAAAATATAAGCCTTCAAGGAAGGTTTAACAAAAACTTCCCCCTCTCCCACATAACGGCTGTGAAACTCGCTGAAAGGTTTTAAGGCTTCTTCAGGGGTACTGAAATCCGCTGGTATTTGCGGATTAAGGCCGAGCAAAAAATAAATGGCATAGCCGAGCGTCCAAGATTCTATATAGATGTAGTATATAACAACTACGAGGGGGATCCATAATCCTAAAACGCCTATGAAAGGAGATATTTTGCTTTTCCATAGCAGAGAAAATATGGCGGGCGTCGTGCCATGACCCCTTGAACCGCCGTATCTTCCTATAGCCCACTCCACCCACATCAAGGGTATGCCTATAAGAAGGAAGGCTATTATGTAAGGGATCATAAATGCGCCCCCTCCGTTCTCCGCAGCCTGAACGGGAAATCTAAGGAAATTACCCAGACCTACCGCATTACCCGCCATTGCGAGGATTAGACCTATACGGGTTGTCCAGGTTTCCCTACCCCTTGCAGGCATTGGAATATATTATCATACCCTTAAACCGATTAAAAAACCACCCACAAAAGCACCAGAGAAGGCAAAAGCATTAATAGTCTTCTCTATCAAATCCCCGAAGGAAATCAAAGAAAGATTAAAATAGTTGTGTATAACCTCCCAGTTTACACTTATTATTCCTTTTTCCGAAAGATATATCAGTGACAGAATATAAACACCCGTTATTAAAACAAAAAATTTAAATATCCTTTTAAGGGCAAATCCTACCGCAAAACCCACTATGGCTCCGTAACCGATATCATACATCAAATTCACAAGGTAAAATTATAATTGAAATGGAAATAGAAAAACTAAAGGCTATCCAAATCAATTGTGCAAAAAAGGTAATAAAAAAGGATGATTTCCAAAAAGTAAGATACATAGGGGGAATGGATATAACCTTTGAGGACCTTGAAACAACACCCACAAGGGCTTGGGCAAGTATCGTGATAATTGATATCAACACTCTTAAGCCCGTATATACCGAGGTGATAGAAGATGAGGTCAGATTTCCTTATATACCCACCTTCTTAGCCTTCAGAGAACTGCCCTTATTGAAACAGCTCCATGAAAAGGCTAAGATGAAACCGGATGTATATTTTATTGACGGACAAGGTACAGCCCATCCCAGGGGATGCGGTATAGCGTCCCATTTCGGTGTTGAAACGGGCAGTGTAAGTGTCGGTGTAGCAAAAACTAAACTTTTCGGATATTACAAGGAACCTCCCCCAGAAAGGGGAAGCTTCTCCTATTTGAGATACAAAGGTGACATTGTTGGAGCTGTTGTTAGAACAAAGGAAAATACCGCACCCGTATTTGTATCCGTGGGTCACAGGATATCTTTAAAAACATCCATAGACCTTGTTCTTAAAACTTCCATTTATA
>JALWWX010000150.1 GCA_027078675.1 Aquificales bacterium
GTGTTGCCCAAAAGCTTCTGAGGGAACAGCTTGAGAAGGTATTGAATACACTTTCTGAGAAGGAGAGGGAGATTTTAAGATACAGGTACGGTTTGGTTGACGGAACGGAGTACACCCTTGAGCAGGTGGGAAGGATGTTCAATGTTACAAGGGAGAGAATACGCCAGATAGAATCAAAAGCCATAAGAAAACTCAGACATCCCTCTAGGGCTAAGTATCTCAGGGACTTCTGATAGGAAGTCCCTTACCGTTCCCTTATAACTTCCAAAAAGTGGGATGCACAAGATATACAAGGATCAAAGTTCCTTATAATTTTTTCCGCTACAGTTTCAATGGTACCTTTTATTTTCTTAAGCCCTTCCAAAACTTCCTCTTCCATCACCCCCTGATTCTGGGAAGTGGGTGGTATTATGTTGGCATATTCCACCAGCCCTTTTTTGTTTACCCTGTATCGGTGATACAAGATACCCCTCGGAGCCTCGGTTATACCCACCCCTTCCCCTTCCGCGATTTCATACTCAACATAAGGGCTTTCTTTCAAATCTATCTTTTCAAGCAGTCTTTTTGCTTCCCTGAGGGCATAGACTATCTCTGTTGATCTGGCTATTATACTTTTGAAGGTATTCTTTATGGGATAAAATCCCTTTACCTTCTCCTTTATATCATCATCAAGCTTTTCAAGATTGTTATTAAATCTTGCAATTGCTCCTACAAGATAAAACCCTTTGTTCTTTATTTTTGAGTATAGGGCGGTTGAGTGGGGAAGCTGAAACTCCTCAAATACATCCTCAAATTTTTCCTTTTCTATGCTCCATCCTTCCGAAGATACAACCTTACCTTCCATAAACGGATATCTTTCCCCGTTTCCAAGGGATATAAACTCGTAATCCCTTTCAAGATCGGGAAACTCAAAATTTGTAAATTCATCAAGGCATTCTTCCGCTACTTGTAAGGCTTCTTCTATAAGCCTTATTACCTCTTCTACTTCCTTCTCCCTCGGCATCCTGTAAAATCCCCCCACCCTTATATTGACGGGGTGTACATGTCTTCCGCCCAGCACTTCTATAATTCTGTTTCCCGCCTTTCTTATTTTTAATCCCTTCTCTATTAAATCATTTCTCTCCTTTGCAAGCTCTATACTGCTTTGTTTACCGAAAAAGTCGGGAAGATGCAAAAAGAATATATGGGCGGAGTGGCTTGATATCCACTCACCGCAGTAGAGAACTCTCCTTAGATCTTTTA
>JALWWX010000151.1 GCA_027078675.1 Aquificales bacterium
TGAACCTGTTCTCGTCAGAGTGCATTCAGAATGTTTGACGGGAGATGTATTCAAGTCCATGAGATGTGATTGTAGGCCTCAACTTGAAAAAGCCCTTGAGATGATAGCGGAAGAAGGAAAGGGAGTGTTGGTCTATATAATGGGTCATGAGGGAAGGGGAATAGGTCTAGTAAACAAGATAAAGGCTTATGAGCTTCAAGAAAAGGGTCTTGACACGGTTGAGGCAAACGAAAGGATAGGTTATCCGCCGGACCTCAGGGATTACGGTATAGGTGTACAGATACTGCTTGATCTTGGAGTAAGAAAGATGAGATTGATGACAAACAATCCGAGAAAGATAGTAGCCCTTGAGGGTTACGGTCTTGAAATAGTGGAGAGGGTCCCCATAAAGATAGATCCTTCTCCCCACAACAGGGTATATCTGGAAACAAAAAAGAGAAAGCTGGGACACCTTCTGTGAAGTTTATGTGAAAGAAATGGACATAAAAAACGATTAAAAGTATGTTAAATATCAGCAAAAAAAAGGAGGAGGTAAGAAAATGAAAGAAGTTTATTTCTCCACAAAACAAGCGGTCAGACTTAATAAGGAGAAGGGTTTTACGTTAATTGAACTGCTCGTTGTTATCGCCATCATAGCAATCTTGGCTGCAATAGCCATACCACAGTTTGCCCAGTTCAGGATGAGGGCATTTAACTCCGCAGCGGAATCGGATATAAGGAACCTCAGAACAGCTGAAGAAGCCCTTTATGCGGATTACTTTGTTTACGGATCAACACAAGGACCAGGTAATTTACCATCAGACGGCAACTACTGTGTTAATGGTGTAGTACTTTCTGGACCCATGGGACCAGCAACCGCAACGGGTGTAACAGGTGCTTATATAGCAGGAACATATACTGAAACAACCGCCACAGGAGGAACCTCGGAAGTTGCAGTAGGAGTAGGCATAAGTGTAAGTAGTCAAGTTGATATGCGGGCAGATGTTGACAGCAGTTGTCAAACTTACACTGCGGTGGCACATCACAACGGTGGTGACACAGCCTACGGTATAGATGCGGAATCAACAAGTATATACATACAGAAAAATGCAACCTTTTCGGGTGACACAAGGGGACAGCTGCCCGTAGATGTACCGACTCCTACAACTAATATAGATTTCACCAATGATTGGAGCGCTAGGTAATAAAAAAGGGATGCCCCTCCACGGGGCGTCCTAACAATATAATTGTTTTATATGCATCCTTTAGAAATAAAAGGTTTAAAGTATAAAGACATAATAAAAGGTATTGATCTTGAGGTAACAAAGGGAGAGGTATTCGGATTTATAGGTCCCAACGGCGCTGGGAAAACAACAACAATTAAGCTTATAATGGGTTTCTTAAAACCTTCAGGAGGATATATAAAAATATTCGGAAAGGACAACAGGGATAAGAGTATCAAGCTTAAGATAGGTTACATGCCGGAAAAACCTTTCTTGTATGAGAATATGAGCGGGAGGGACTTTCTTAAATTCAACTTTATGCTTTTTGGTGATAGTGTGGATGGAAATTACTGGGAGAGGGTCAAAGAACTTTCTGAACACCTTGAAATAAACTACCTTGATAAAAGGATAGGAACCTATTCAAAGGGTATGCTTCAGAGATTCACCTTGCTACAGAGTCTCGCCCATGATCCAGACCTTATAATACTTGACGAACCCATGTCTGGTCTTGACCCCATAGGTAGAAAACTGGTAAGGGAACTCATCCTTTCCCTTAAAGAAAAGGGTAAAACCTTGTTCTTTAGCACACATATACTTCCCGATATTGAAGCCTTGTGTGACAGGGCGGGCATAATAATAAAGGGTGAGCTTGTACACACCCTTAATGCTTCATCTTCATCCGAAATTGAGAAGATATTTATGGAATACATTGATAGAATGGGGGTAAAGGAAATATATTAATGGGATACCTACGGGCTTTCATATACCTTGTCTTTAAGGAAAGTATAAGAAGGAAAACATTTTACGGAACGCTTTTGCTATTTATAATAACCCTCCTTATATCCCGCATTCTTATGTCTTTTGCCCTTCAGGATCTCACAAAGTCCTTAATTGATTTTTCCTTTGCCTTTTTGAAGTTTTTCATCATGTTTATAGCCCTATTTGTCACAGCGGATATAATGGCTGACGACTTGAGAAAAAGGACGGTTTATATACTTCTTTCAAAGAATATCACGCGGGAAGAGTATATATACGGAAGATTTACAGGAATACTCGTTTTATTACTAATTGCTACTATAGTCTTATCATTAATAACCCTTCTATTTTCATATATCAATAATCTTACCATTCAACCAGCTTACAAAAAAGAAATAGTTTTGATAAACATTATTCCCTTTATGTTATCCCTGTGGACAAAAAGTTTTCTCCTTTCCTCCGTAGTGATCTTTTTCTTCTCCTTCATTGACAGCTATATACTCATTATCTTCTCCTCCCTTATAGTTTATATGGCTGGGTCTTCCATTGAAAATATCTACTACTTTGTAGAACTTTACAGCGATAAGTTTACAGCTTTGACAAGGTACACGGTTACCCTTATGTTTTACCTTCTACCTAATATGTCATCACTAAGTTCCGACATACTTATTAATCTTGCTGAGCTAAATATGTCTAAATTCCTACTTGATACGCTCAAGTCCGTATCTTACTCTGCCCTTCTTATACTTACAGCGGGATATATTTTTAAGAGGAGGGATCTATGAAGATTTTTCTGATATTAATCCTTATTATAGTTAACATCATAACCTCTTACGGACTATCAAAACTGGTTAAGGAAGAGGATCCTGCAATTTTTATCACCCAGCATTTTGGAATATTTATACCAGTTTCCAAGGACTTTCATGCTCTCTTGGGAAACATGGGACTTATAAATACATTAGCTTACGTAGGGAAAAAAACTGAAGAAAAAGGTTATCTCTCAAGGGAAGATGCATTTAAAGTTTACAGGTCACTTGACACAATATCACTACTTAACACATCCTACTTTGATGTCTATTATGTTACAAATGCCCTTTTAACATGGGAAGCTAAAATGTACGAAGAGGCAATTGAAATAGAAAAGAGAGGGCTTGCTTATATAAAGGATTGGAGATTACCCTTTTATATAGGTTTTAACTACTTCTTCTTCCTCAATAATAACGAACAAGGTGCTTACTACATAAAACTTGCTATGGAATATGATAAATCTAAAAGGAACAATCTACTACCCCTTCTTGCATCAAGATTGTACTATGAAGAAGGAAAGATAGATGTAGCAATAGGTATATTGAGAGAACAGATAAGGGTTATAAAGGACGAAAGATTAAAGGAAGCCCTGAAAAAAAGATTGGAATCGCTAAAAAAAATAAAGGCTATATATAATGCCATTAATATATTTGAAAAAAAATTCGGAAGAAAGCCGAATAATATTAAAGAGCTGGAAGAGGCAAAACTTATTCCTCCTGATTTAAGGGATAGTAGAGGAGGAAAGTTTTATCTTACTAAGGAGGGAAAAGTAAGAAGTGAGATTGAGTTCAGATATCTTCATACGAAGAGAAATTACAAAGGTCAAGGGCTTTACACTGATTGAGCTTCTTATAGCTGTTGTGATCCTTTCAATCCTGGCTGGTTTTGCCATGATGCAATATAACAGATATAAGATATCCTCCTACAATTCCACCGCGGAAACAGATATGAGAAACCTTATGACCTTTGAAATGGCATTTTTAACAGGATATCAAACCTTCGTGGCTTTCAATGTGGAAGATATATCGGAGGGGGGTGTGGTAAAGAAAACCGTAAATCTTCCGGATGGATCCACCGAGGAGTTTAAATTCATAGGATTCTCACCAGGTGTAAGAGGATGTGTTAAGGTTCAAGATGAAAAATTTGCCAACGGAGGAGTTAAACATAACAAAGGCACCAAGTATGTGGGATACGATTTTGATACCGGCTTATTCCTGCACAAATTCGGAGATATAGGGGTTAAATTGCAAAACAGCGACATACCCGATGTGGAAAAAAGGACCACAGCTGAATGGTCCGGTTGGGAAGAGGGCTTAGGTAAATAATACTCAAAGTTTTATCTTTCCTTTAAACTCCCTTTCAAGTTGTCTTCTTAGATCCTTTTCCCTCAATTCTCTGCGTCTGTCATGAAGTTTCTTACCCTTGGCAAGGGCTATTTCCACCTTCACCTTACCGTTTTTAAAATATAGCTTAGTAGGTATTAGGGTATATCCCTTTTCTTGCATCTTACCCCACAACCTCCATATCTCCCTTTTGTGGAGAAGTAACTTCCTTGTTCTAAGAGGATCTGGTGGTTTTACAGTGGAGAATTTGTAAGGAGCTATATAAAGGTTATAAAGCCAAGCCTCGCCGTCCTTTATCCTTACAAAACTATCCTTAAAAGATACGCTTTGGCGATTTCTCAATGATTTTACCTCAGAACCCTCAAGAACAATACCCGCCTCATATCTCTCAAGTATCTCATATCTATGACCCGCCTCCTTGTTAACTGCTATAATTCCGTCTCCCTTCTGTTTCATATTTCCCATTATAATCTTTCCTGATGAGGGGCAAAGATATTTCCGCCTTTGCGGTGGGTACACATATACTCGGAGGTATAATTGCGGGCATGATAATAGGTTACCTTATAGACAGATTCATAGGTACCTCACCGTGGGGACTGCTCATATTTCTCATAATAGGTATAATATCCGGTTTTTTAAACGCTTACAGAGAAATGAAAAAGGTGCTAAAATAGATATCACTATGAAGGTGGCGGAGTATCTAAAGGAAGGACCCAAAAATATGGTTGAGGAAGCCCTTGACGGCTACAACAAAGTTGGAGAATTCAAATCAGGATGCCACAGGGTGAATATTATGCTAAAAGTTGAAAGAGGAAAGGTGAAGGATTGTAAGTTTACAGCAACAAAAAGGTGTAAGAAGCTCCTCGCAGTAGCGGATTATGTATGTGAAAATGTAAAAGGGAAGTCAACAAAATCCCTATCCATAAGCGAGGAAGATATAGTCAGCTTCTTCGGAGATGAAAAGGAAACAGACAAAATAAAAAACAGGGCTGAGATAGTACTGAACGCTTTAAACAATGCCTTAAACTCATCAGGTGAAAAGAAAACGGAAAAAACCACAACCACAAAGGCAAAAAGAGGGTGCGGAACTAAGAAGAAAAAAACCTGCTAATTAGATATAACTATCATATTTGTTTAAGTGCAAAAGACCCATATTACCTAATAGTATTTATAATTTTACCCAATGCTCGGCGTTATAGGAGGAAGTGGACTTTACAAAATAGAAGGTTTCAAGAAAATTGATGAATTGAAAATTGAAACTCCTTTTGGCGAACCCTCCTCTCCCATAATTATTGCGGAGTATGAGGGTAGAAATCTCGCCTTTCTTTCAAGGCATGGCACCGACCATAGCATACCTCCCCACCTCGTCAACTACAGGGCTAATATATGGGCTATGAGGGAGGTTGGAGTTAAAAGAATACTCGGAATCGGAGCGGTGGGCAGTATAAATGAGAAAATAAAACCGGGTGATTACATAATAATTACTGATTTTCTTGACTTTACAAAATCAAGGAAGAGCACATTCTATGAAGGAAGATTCGGCAAGAAAGTAAAAGGAAAAGGAAAGGTTGAAGATCTGATAAATTCAAAAAGGGTTGTTCATGTGGACATGACGGATCCTTACTGTTCAGAGATGAGAGCCATACTTAAAGCCGTACTATCAGAGAAGGGCTATCCTTTCAAAGAAAATGGTGTATATGTATGTACGGAAGGTCCCCGTTTTGAGACGCCTGCGGAGATAAGGGTATTTAAAAAACTGGGAGGAGATGTAGTGGGTATGACCGGGTACCCTGAAGTAGCTTTGGCACGAGAATTGGCACTATGCTATGCATCCCTCTGCATATCCGCAAATCCCGCAGCGGGTATAGCGGGTTACAAGCTTACAAGCGAAGAGGTTATAAATATGATGAAGGCGAAATCAAATGAAATAGGTGAGATAATAAAGGCCCTTACACTCAAAATTGCAGATAAACCCTCTTGCGATTGCACTAAGTCGCTGGAAGGAGCAGAAGTTTAAATTTTCCCATCTTTACAAAACAATTCTATAAGCAATATAACTCGCCTCCAAATTGTTAACCTTCTCACATTAAACAAGCTTCCAAAACTAAGAAAATATCATTGATAGCTTTTATCCTCCTTGTAAGGCTCTATCCTTATTAAAGCATCATCCGGATTTACCTGATCTCCGGGCTTGACAAATATCTTTTTAACAATACCGTCTATAGGAGCATGGATCTCGTTTTCCATCTTCATTGCCTCAACTATTGCTATGGTTTGACCCTTTTCAACAGGCTGATTTTCTTGTACAAGTATTTTTACCACTTTACCCGGCATGGGAGTTGTAGCATCTCCTGGTTGAGAAGCCTTAGGGATACCCGTTTCTTCTTCTGAAGCAACCGCACTCGCACCACCAGAAGGTACAGCCTCCTTTATCGGGGAAAGTTGGATTTCCTCAAGCCTTCCATCAATTCTCACATAATATTTTCTCGGCTTTCCGGGTTCGGAATGGGCACTTACACCCTCCACTTTAACCCTGAACTTCTCACCGTGATAGACTATATCAAACTCAACGGGCGCAGCATTGGCAAGGGTGCCAGCGGGAGCCTCGGTAACTTCCGGGAGTTCCTCAACAGGTTCGGGATGAAGTTCACCCTTTTCTCTTAAAGCAAGGAACTCTTTTGCCTGCATGGGGAACAGTATGTAAAGGAGTATCTCCTCATCCGTGGGTTCTCTGCCTATAATCTTAAACACCTCTTCCTTTGCTTTGTCCCATTCCTCTTGATCAGCCAAGTCACCTGGTCTTATGGAAAAGTCCGGCTCTTTACCAGGTCCCAAGATCTTTTCCGCAAGCTCCTTAGAGATTGGACCTGGCGGTTTACCGTATTTTCCTTCCACATAATCCCTGACTTCCTTTGTTATGGTTTTGTATCTCTCACCGGTTATTACATTCAGGACCGCCTGAACACCCACTATCTGAGATGAGGGAGTAAGAAGGGGAGGATAACCGAGATCCGCCTCAACCCTGGGTACTTCCTCAAGGGCCTCTTCTATCTTATCCAATGCATTCGCCTCCATGAGCTGGGCAACCATATTTGATATCATACCGCCAGGAATCTTATGTATAAGTACCTTTGCGTTAACACCCGCATATTCCGTTTCATACTTCTTATACTTCTTCTTTATCTTCTTGGCTTCCTCCGCAGCCTCCGCTATCTTTGAAAGATCAAGCCCTGTATCAAAGGGAGTACCTTGAAGCGCAGCAACTATTGTTTCTGTTGCTGGATGGGAAGAACCAAAAGCTAAGGGTGAAAGTACCGTATCAAGCATGTCCACGCCAGCAAGGACTGCCATCATGTGGTTTATGGTTGCCATACCGCTCATGTCGTGATTGTGGAGCAGAACAGGTATTTTACCTTCGGTTGCTTCCTTTAATCCCTTTATAATCTGATAGCATTCAAAGGGAGGCATTATGCCCGTCGCATCCTTGAAGGATATCCAATCGGGTTCCATCTCCGCCAACTCGCGGGCATACTCCATCCATTTCTCATAGGTATGAACAGGTGAACGGGTATAACTTATCTCCGCATGAACCTCTCCCCCGAACTCCTTTATTGCCTTAACCGCCACCTCTATATTCCTATTATCATTAAGAGAATCAAAAACCCTGAAAACTGTAATACCGTTCTCTATACATTTTTCAACAAATTTTTTAACGGTCTTATCGCTTCTCGGTCTGTAACCCACTATATTCTGACCACGGAAAAGCATTTGGAGTTTTGTATTCGGCATAACCTCTTTTATTCTCCTGAGCCTTTCCCAAGGGTCTTCCTTAAGATATCTTAGGCATACATCGTAGGTAGCACCGCCCCATACCTCTACTGCATAAAATCCGCACTTATCCAGCTTTTCGCAAAGGGGAAGCAGGTCATCAGTTCTTACCCTTGTTGCAAGTTTACACTGTTGACCGTCTCTTGGTGTTAGATCGGATATATAAATCTTCTTCCTTACACCCTTCTTCTCATACTCTTTCAATTTTTCCCTTATTTCTTCAATCAACTCCACCATTCACAGCCACCTCCTTAACTTATATAAAACTAAAGACCGTGATATGCGGCGATGACCGCCGAAATGAAGGCAACATAATCTTCCTTATCCCTGTGTTCTTTATATTCAAAAACCTGAGGATGGGTATCAAGATATTTGGTAGTAAACTTACCAGCTCTGAAATCGGGTTCCTTCATAATCTCTATGAGGAGGGGTATGGTGGTTTTAACCCCTGTTATCTCGTATGTTTCAAGGGCAGCCTTCATCCTATCAACAGCTATCTCCCATTCGGGTGCCCAGACTATAAGCTTAGCTATCATGGAGTCATAATAGGGCGTTACTTCATAACCTCTGGAAGCTGCATGTTCAACCCTTATACCGAATCCACCAGGTACATAGTACCTTTCTATGGTTCCTATGGAAGGGGCAAAGTTCTTCTTAGGGTCCTCCGCATTAATCCTGCACTCTATGGAATAGCCGTTGAAGGTTATATCTTCCTGCTTATACCTGAGTTTCTCACCCGCAGCTATCCTTATCTGCCATTTAACTATATCAACACCTGTTACCATTTCGGTAACGGGATGCTCAACTTGTACCCTCGTATTCATCTCTATGAAATAAAGGTTCCCTTCCTCATCAGCTATAAATTCCATAGTACCCGCATTGTAGTAACCTATCTCCTTCGCAGCCTTTACAACAAGCTCACCGTAATACTCCCTCTTCTCGGGCGTAAGTATAAGGGAAGGTGCTATCTCTACAAGCTTCTGATTCCGCCTTTGAATGGAACAATCCCTTTCACCGAGATGTATAACATTACCGTATTTATCACCGAGTACCTGATATTCTATATGTTTTGGATTTTCTATAAATTTTTCAAGCAACAATTCACCCTTCCCGAAAGCCTTCTCCGCCTCACTGTAGGCGGACTCATAGTTTTTAACAAGCTCTTCTTCATTCCTGCATATCCTTATTCCCCTTCCTCCTCCCCCAGCAGTTGCCTTCAAAAGGACGGGATAACCCACCTCCTTTGCTATAGCCTTTGCTTCCTCCACATCCTTTAATACTCCGTCACTACCAGGCACAACTGGGAGTCCCGCCTTTTTCATAACCTCCTTTGATCTCGCCTTATCACCCATAAGGGCTATTACTTCTGAAGAGGGACCTATAAAGGTAATACCTTTTTCTTCACAAAGCTTTGCAAACTCCGCATTCTCCGCAAGGAAACCGTATCCTGGATGTATTGCATCCGCACCTATCTCAAGGGCAAGATCCACAATCCTGTGCATATTGAGATATGTATCAAGGGGATCCACCCCTATCATATATGCCTCGTCCGCCATCTTCACATGGCGTGCTGTAGGTTCCACATCAGAATATATCGCCGCGGTTTTTATCCCCAACTCCTTAGCCGCCCTTATTATCCTGCACGCTATCTCACCCCTGTTGGCTATAAGGAGCTTCTTGAACATTAACTACCTCCTTTAGCATGCTCACATTGAGTCTTTTAAATTTATCATAAATTACTGTATAAATTCAAATTTCATTTGCTAATAAACACTTGCTTATATTACCTTACCATCTATTCACTTCTTTAAAAGCTCCTCTATACAAATTCTCTTACCCTCAATAATTTCAAAATCATCCTTCCAATCCTGAACCACCCACTTTTTTCCTTTTTCCGCCACCATCACCTTTTTTGTTTTGGTGAATATCCATATAACCCTCTCCACACCCGCATTTAATAAATCTTGTGTTTTTTCATAGGCATACTCTTCCATACTTCCGTATTTTGTAAGATCCGCCTTAGTATCCACCTCTATAACTACTAAGGGCGCAACCGGTATTAGCTTATTCTCCATCAGGTAAGGTTTAACCTTTTCCCTTTCAAATATGGCTATATCAAGATTTCTCCAAGAGCCTTTAAGAAATTTGAAGCCTATTTCGTTAAATAAAACTTCATATCTGCTCATATCCAGAGTCTTAAGCAAGAGACCAACCAAAAGCCTAATTAAATATGCCTGTATTCCGCTACTCCCCATGACAGCCTCCGGCGGAATCTCCCCCCTGAGGACTCTTTTATAGTCCCGATAATATATTGGCTTTCCGTTTACCTTCTCGTAGGTTAAAATCTTTAAAAGTTTTTTCTTCTCCTCCTTAGAAAGTTTTTTTCTCTCTGCGGTTTTTACCATATCCAAACTCTATTACTTTACAATTTCTATCTTGCATTCAATTGGTGCCACCTTGTTTATCATATAAGCTATTGAACATGTGCCAGGATCATATATAGTCTTATCAAGACCTTTTTTAACATCTTCTTCAGTGACATCACCCTTTACCCTCACCGTAAGATATATCTTTAAGAATATTTTGGGATACCCTTCCGTTTTTCTATCAGCGTCCGTTTCTATCTCTATGTCCTCCACATGCTTTCCCTCTTTATGAAGAGCTTCATAAAGGTGTATACCTACGCAACCCGCAATTGAATGAAACAAAAGCTCTGGCGGTCTTATACCCCTTCCCTTTCCTCCTACATACTCCGCAGCGTCTATGGGGACTTCTCTTCCCGCCGGACCTATCCCTATAAAGTGAAAATCCTCCTTCTGCTTAACCCTTACTTTCATTCACAACCTCCTTAACTCATCTATATTCTTTTGATAATCTCCTCCGCAAACTCATTCGTAGATAATTGCTTTGCCTCCACCCCCTGCTTTCTAAAACCTGCAGCTATATCGGGGGTTCCTATTCTGTCCTCAAGCGCCTTTTTTACAGCGGAGTATATTCTCTCAGAAGCTTCTTTCCATCCGAGGTACTCAAGCATCATGGCACCGGAAAGGGTTATAGATATGGGATTAGCTATACCTTGCCCAGCAATGTCCCAAGCGGTACCGTGAGTGCTTTCAAAGAGGGCATACCCGTCCCCTATGTTACCGCTGGGCACATAACCTGGCCCTCCGACCAAGGCGGCAGCGAGATCCGATATATAATCCCCATTCAAGTTCTGCGTAACAATAACATCATACGCTTCAGGTCTTAAAACAAGTTGCATAAGCATCTGATCAGTTATGACCTTTGTAAGAAGCACCTGTCCCTCCTCTGGTTCTCCCTCAGTTATGACCCTACCTTGGAACTCCGGTTCCTTGGCAACCTCAAATCCCCAATTAATAAAGGCACCCTCCGTTGCCTTCATAATGTTACCCTTACCGACAAGGGCAACAACCTTCTTACCCGTATCAAGGGCATATCTGAGTGCCTTTCTCACATGTCTTTTAGTTTTATATTCACTCATAGGCTTTATGGTTATACCGCAATCATCTGGCAGTGCGTACTCAGAAACACCCATCTCCTTTATAAAGAACTCCCTTACCTTTTTAGTATCTTCCTGACCCGCCATATACTCAATTCCCATATAAACATCATCAGAGTTTTCCCTAAATACTGTTAAGTTGACCCTTTCGGGAAAGGGTATGGCAGACGGTTGACCGAGCCATACAACAGGTCTTATGGCGGAATAGAAATCCATTGATTGCCTTAATATGGCATTTAATGATTTACCTCCCTTACCTACGGGAGTTCCCAAGGGTCCCTTTATGCCAACTATAGCCTTCTTTAAAAATTCAAGGGTTTCCTCGGGCATTCGTTTGCCCGTTTTCTCCTCAGCCTTATCACCCGCAAGCAGTTCAACCCATACTATACCTTTGGATGATCCATAGCTTTTTTCAACAGCCCTGTTCACTATCTTGATCATGCAGGGGGTTATCTCAGCCCCTATCCCGTCACCTTCAATATAAGGTATGATGGGGAAATCGGGAACATCTATGGTTCTGTCTTCCCTCAGCCTTATATATTCACCTACATCCGGTTCCCTTATACCCTTTTCCCACACATAAACCCTGTCTTCTTCCTTCAATACCATGACAGCACCCCTTGACTTATCAGGAGTTTAATGTATTATAACCGAAACAACAGCCTGTTAGAATAAAGTTTATGAAAAAAATACTATCTATTGAAAATCTCACCCTTATTGCAATTATCCTCTCTGTACCTTTCGGCATTTATTTTAAAGAATTATCAACAAACATGTCATTTATAGGTACAATTTTCCTAAATCTTTTAAAACTTGTTATAGTTCCACTTATACTCTCTTCCGTATTAGTCAGTATTTTGGGTCTTAATTCCCTGACAAGAATAAAGGAAGTGGGCATAAAAACACTTATATATTACATGTCAACAACTACTATTGCGGTTATAACAGGTTTACTTATAGTAAACTTTTTCGGATTTGAGAGTAATGCAGAATTTTCCGAAAAAGAATTTTCTTTGGACAAAGAGATAAGCCTTAAGGATTTTATCCTCAGTCTTATACCTTCTAATCCCGTAGAAAGCTTGGCGGAAGGAAAGGTAATACAAATTATCATATTCTCCATTCTGATAGGAATGGCACTTCTCAAAATAGCGGAAGATAAAAGGAGTGTTATCTTCAAATTCTTTGACGGTTTAAATGACGGTCTTATAGTACTTACAAGGTGGATAATATATCTTACACCCATAGGAGTCTTTTCAATAGTTTCCTCCTTGGTGGCAGAAAAGGGTATTGATCCCATTCTTGGATTATGGAAATATGCACTCGCTGTGTTTACCGGGCTTCTTGTCCATGCGGTCATAAATTTGGGACTTATAGCATATCTTGTGGGCAGGTTTAATCCCCTTGATTATTTTTTAAAAATAAGGGAAGCGGTTATAGTTGCCTTTTCAACAGCTTCAAGCTCCGCAACACTGCCCGTTTCCATGGAGGTTGCGGAAGATAAGGGGGGAGTAAAAAAGAAGACAGCGGGTTTCGTGCTTCCTTTGGGAGCAACAATAAATATGGACGGCACAGCCCTTTATGAAGCGGTGGCGGTTCTATTTATAGCGAGTATATACGGCATAGAGCTTGGTCTATACCAACAGATAATAGTAGCCCTTACAGCAACTCTTGCATCCATAGGTGCTGCTGGCATACCCGGGGCAGGACTTGTAACGATGGTAATGGTTCTTAATGCGGTGGGTTTGCCCCTTGAGGGTATAGGTGTCATACTTGCGATTGACAGATTTCTTGATATGTTAAGGACATCGGTAAATGTATGGGGAGATTTGGTAGGTACCAAGGTTATAGATAGATTCGTTAAATAGTGTTATATTAAATATCAGCCCTGCAACGGGACAGGGTGAACCCCCCCAGGCCCGAAAGGGAGCAAGGGTAAGCCCGCCGTCCCGTGTGCGGGGTCATAAAAAGTCAAATACGCGCATATTAACATATAAAGCAAATGGACAAAAGGCTTCCTCCAGGTCAGCAGTGGATAGATGAACCCCTTATCTATGACATAAACAAAAACTTCTCCATTCCAGAAGAAAAAGATATATACCTTTACATAGTAGGAGAGGTTAAGAATCCCTTAAAGATACCTTATCTGGAAATAATAAACAGCAGGAATCTTAGCAAGATAAAGGCGGATTTTCACTGCGTAACGGGCTGGAGTGTTAAGGATATAGAATGGGAAGGTATATTGACAAAACGCATAATAGAGGTGGTAAAGCCCTCAGAAGATGTTAAATGGGTGTATGTAAGGTGCTATGACGGATACTCTGCAAGCTTTCCTTATGAATTCTTTAAAAAGGATGATTCTCTGATAGCGGTAAAGATGAACGGGAAAATATTACCTAAGGAACACGGGTACCCCTTTAGGGTCGTCATCCCCTCCCTTTACGCCTGGAAGAGTGCCAAGTATGTGCATACAGTTGAGTTTTTAAAAGATGAAAAGAAAGGCTTTTGGGAGCTAAGGGGCTATCATCCGGTGGGTGACCCCTGGAAGGAGGAGAGGTATGGATGATATTTTAAAGAGGGTATGCAGGGGTTGTATAAATCCAGGACATTTGACGAAAGAGGAAGCCAGGTCGGTCTTTGATTATATACTCAAAGGTGAAGGTGATCCCATTCAGATATCCGCCTTTTTAACAGGAATGAGGATGAAGGGAGAAACCCAGGAAGAACTTGAAGGCTTTTATGAGGCAACTGCATCCAGAAAGAGGGAAATAGGAAGTAAGGTAGAGAACGAATTGGATTTGGGAGTGAACTACGATGGCAAGATAAAGACGCCCCATATATTGCCCTCCGCTATTTTTATTGCAATGGGATGCGGAGTTAATCTGTCATCTCATGGTACGGAAGGTGTACCCGCAAAATTCGGTCCCGGCTTTATAAAGGTGCTCGGAAAAATGATAAACACGGAAGGATCTCTTTTTATTAAAGAGGGTTTCCGCTATGCGGATCAAAAGGAGTTTGTCCCTGAACTCTATAAGTTAAAAGAAATAAGGAAGAAGCTTGGATTCAGAACATTTATCAATGTTATTGAGAAGCTGTTAAACCCTTTTAATGCGGATGGTATAATTACATCGGTTGCACACAATCCTTATTTTGAAAAGGTTTACAACCTATTAAATAAGGTAGGCTTTAGAAGGATAACAGTGGTCAAAGGTGTTGAAGGGGGTATTGAACCTTATCCTGACAGGAAAACGACCTTGCTGCTTGACGGAGAGTTCACAGAAATTGATCCTTCATCGTACGGTCTGATATCCGATCTCCCGAAGGGCAATCTAAGTATTGAAGAACAAGCAAAACTTAATATATCCATTATAAAAAATGAGAACATTGCTTATAAAACTTGGGCTTTACTGACATCAGCCCTTATCCTGCTTGCTTCCGGTAAGGTTTCAAGTATAAAGGAAGGTGTTGAGCTTTCTAAGGACTGCCTTGAATCGGGAAGGGCAAAGGAATGTCTTGAACGGTTTGCATCAAGGTAATTTTATACCGTACTTCTTTATCCTGTAGGAAACCTGCCTCGGCGTCATACCCAGGAGTTTTGCAGCCCTCTTTATAACATAACCGCTTTCAGCCAAAGCCTTTTCTATCTGCTCCTTCTCCATCAATTCTATCGTTGAGGGAAGTTTCTTCTCCGAATAAGAAGTTTCCTGCTCAGTTCTTACTTTTTCCACACTTTCAATTATTTCCCTCGGTATATCTCTCCTTCTTATAACGCCGTCCGAGGATAGGATAACGAATCTCTCAATAAGATTTTGTAACTCCCTGACATTACCGGGCCAATCGTATCTTGTCAGTATATCTATAACCTCAGGTTCAATAACTACATCCTTTCCATATTCCTTATTGAACTTATCAAGGAAGTAGCCTATCAGAAGGGGTATATCT
>JALWWX010000152.1 GCA_027078675.1 Aquificales bacterium
TAGGCATACCTATTATGCCCGCATCCGCTATTATCTTAAGTTCAAGGATAAGTTCCCTTTCTTCACCGGGTTTTCCCTTTTCCGCATAAGTGGGTGCTTGATTTGTAGGTGTTGCAAAACTTGCGTTGCCCCTTCCTCCCTTTCCTCCCCTTGCTACTACACACTTCTGTCCGTCTTTTACAAGATCGCATAAAATTTTACCCGTATATGCATCCTTTATAACGGTTCCTACTGGAACATATATGATCAGATCCTTTCCGTCCGCACCCTTCTGATTTTTACCTCCTCCCCTTTTGCCGTCTTCCGCCTTAAAGTGCCTTTTGTATTTAAAATCGTAAAGGGTTGTCTTCCTCGTAGTTGCCTCTATAATTACATCTCCTCCCTTTCCTCCGTCTCCACCCGCTGGACCTCCCTTTGGTCTGTACTTCTCCCTCAAGAAGGCTACCGCCCCGTCTCCTCCCTTTCCCGCCTTTACCCTTATCCTTGCTACATCAACGAACAACATTAACCGGTTTTTACCGCCTTTTGCTTAAGGTATGCTTCAATAAACTCATCTATCTCACCGTCCATAACCGCTTCTATATTGCTTGTTTCATATCCCGTTCTTAAATCCTTCACCATCCTGTAAGGGTGAAAAACATAAGACCTTATCTGATGCCCCCAACCTATTTCCGTTTTCTCTCCTTCATACTCTTTCTTTTTTTCCTGAAGCTTTTGAAGTTCAAGTTGGTAAAGCTTTGCTTTGAGTAACTCCAAAGCCTTCATTCTATTTTGATACTGGGACCTCTCTTGCTGACAGGATACGGTTATACCCGTAGGGATGTGGGTCAATCTCACCGCGGTATCCGTTTTGTTTACATACTGCCCGCCCGCTCCGGAAGCCCTGAATGTTTCCATCTTTATATCTTCATCCCTTATCTCCACCTTTATGCTTTCATCTATCCTCGGGGTTACTGATACGGATGCAAAGGATGTGTGTCTCCGTGCGTTGGCGTCAAAAGGTGAAATTCTGACAAGCCTGTGTACCCCAGTTTCCCCCTTCAAATAACCGTAGGCGTAAGGTCCCTTTATAAGAATGGTTGCACTCTTTATACCCGCAACATCATCGGGTGTTGTATCTATAACTTCAATTTCATATCCGTGTTTCTCAGCCCACCTCATGTACATCCTTAAAAGCATCTCCGCCCAGTCACATGCTTCCGTTCCTCCAGCACCCGCCTGTACAGTAAGAT
>JALWWX010000153.1 GCA_027078675.1 Aquificales bacterium
TACAAAATACCGAGCCGGACCACCAATATCAAAAGTGGTAAATTCTTTGAGCGATATATTTTCTTTTATATTTAGCATAAAAACTTTATGTATTTAATTTATTTAACTTAAATATAGCAATAAATACAGAAGTGGCCTAGTCTTGACAAAATCTAAATAATGTGCTATTATTGAGTGTTGTTGTTTTACAATATATTATTTATTTTACTCTTATCTAAGGAGGCTTTCATGTGGTATTTGGACACATACGCTAAGGACGCTAGAGCTTTTTGTGGTCATTATTTCGAACTCGAAGATCTCTTTCCAGAAGTTGCCGAAGAGGAGTCCAGGAACCGCGAGCTTGATCCTTTGCGAAATTTTGTTCCTGTAGATCAATTGGAAAAATCATATCGTGACCCTCATGATGTTGAGTTTGATAACTCGCCACCGATCTTTTCTTCCCAAGAAGAAGATGAGGAGTATGCAAAAGCATACGACGAGTGGATTGATGCCAATGCCCCAAAGGAAAATTTTAATTTGTCTCTTGGAGATCAGGATTTAATTGTGGAAATGGAAATAGTTGCCACAACTGCAAACTGTATGCCACAAAAATCTCTTGAGATTGAAAGTATGTCTCCGTACAAAATGCTACATAAATTTAGTCGTGGAAATCGCAAAGAAAACAAATATATTTATAATTCCATGAGAATCGACGCGGGCAAGCCTGACAAAAGGACTGTACATCTCCAACGTACTCGAGGGCGCATCAATCCGCCAAGGAGGCGAATGGAACGTCACGAGAAACTTTCCTCACTGTTCGCCTACGAGCGATACGTGGAGGAATTGGACCGTGAGCACAATTTCTTCCAGAAAGAAATGGCTCGCGCTATGTAAAACAACCGCTGTCATTGTCAAAACTAAAAGATAACAACACTCATTCCTGTTGATGTACACACATCGACAGGAATTTTTTATATCAAATATTTTTTATTCATTATCAATTAGCTCTCTTATATTTCTATTTTGTTTTTGATTTTCTGACTGCATACTCTGCAAAATATTTAATCCATGATCTTGTGAGTTTTTTATCTTTATAAAAGTCTCATTGTCAACAAAATATACCCTCACTCCATTTTTAATCATTGCTTCAATTGCACTACTGTATCGTTGTTCCTTTGAAGATTTAACTATTTTTTTACTAACCCACTCACAATCACCCATTCCTTTATTCTTATCACAATAAAAATCATCTA
>JALWWX010000154.1 GCA_027078675.1 Aquificales bacterium
ATTAATCCAAGTCTTTAAGTTCTATCGCCACCGCACCTTCTGATAGCATAAGGTCAATAGCCTTTTCCGAATCACCAGGATTTACATCAACGCCTTTTATTCCGTCAGTAAGAAGGAAAACCTGAAACCCGAGATTCAAAGCTCCCAAGACCGTATTTTTAACGCAATAATCTGTAGCCACACCACCTACAAACACCCTTCTTATTCCCCTTTCTTTCAAAAGATTTTCAAGAATCGTGCCTTGAAACCCAGAGTAGGCATCAAAGTCCCTGCTCGTTCCCTTTGAGATTATAAACTTATTGTCTTGAGGAATTAAAAGATCATCATGAAATTCTGCACCTTTAGTATTCTGTACACAATGGGGAGGCCATATACCGCCGTGTCCTTTGAAGGATATATGATCCGCCGGATGCCAATCCCGTGTAAAATAAACAGGCAAGGTTAAAGAAGCGAACCTTTCTATGTATTTGTTGAGAGATGGGATTATCTTATCACCTTCAGGAACGGGCAAGGCACCTCCGGGCATAAAATCCTTTTGCATATCAACAACTATGAGGGCATCCCTTTTACTCAACTTTACCTTCATTTCATACCCCCTTTAACTTCATTATAAGAATTCATATTAAACTAATTTTCATGGAGTGCAGAACAGTATATCTGCTTGACGGATCTTCCTTTGTGTACAGAAGCTTCTTTGCCCTGCCACAGCTTACTACAAAGGACGGTTTCCCTACATCCGCTATATACGGATTCCTAAGGGGTATTTTGGCAATAATAAAATCGGAAAATCCAGAATGCTTTCTTGTTGCCTTTGATCTTCCAGCCCCCACTAAGAGGGAAAAGGTTTATAAGGAGTATAAGATAAACAGACCCAAGATGCCCGATCCTTTAAAGGTACAAATTCCCATAATAAAGGAGATGCTAAGGCTTATGGGTATTCCTGTTGCTGAAAAAGAAGGATATGAGGCGGATGATATAATAGGGTTTCTTGCTTTGAAGTTTGCAAAGGAAGGTAAAACGGTAAAGGTATATACACCCGACAAGGATATGTTACAGCTCGTGGATGACAGGATTATAGTTATAAATCCTATGAACGGAGAGGTGTTTAGTAGGAAGAAAGTGTTGGAGAAATTTGGTGTTGAACCCTCTCGCATACCCGATTATTTAGCCCTCGTAGGGGATAAGGTTGACAATATAGAGGGTGTTAAGGGTGTAGGTCCCAAGAAGGCAATAGAGATAATAAAAAAATACGGAAGCGTAAAGGAAATACTTGAACACAGATGGGAAGAATTTAAGAGAGAATTCCCTCAGGCGGATAGGGAAAGCTTAAAAGTTTACTATGAACTTGTCAGGCTTCATGTGGAAGTGGGAGAGGAGCTTGATAACATAGATACGCGAATTAAAGAGGCGGATTGGGATAAACTTGAGAAAAGGATAAAGGAATTGGAGATGAAGAGCCTTCTTAAGGATATTGAACTTTTAAAAAGAAGGAGAAGACAGGCGACATTGTTTTGAAGTTTCAAAGCTTTAAATATTTACATAGGTGTAGGGATTGCATACATACTATTTTTATGCATATTTATATACATTAAGATAAGAAAGAATATTACCATTTCTAAGGATGCGGATAGGCTTCTCAAGGGGCTTGCAAAGGAGATGGGGAAATCCCAGAGTGAGGTTATAGAAGAGCTTATCATTAAAGTAGCTGAGGAGAGGGAAAGAGAAAAAAGGCTAAGAGCGTTCAGGAATATGATAAAGTTGGTTGAGGAGATAAAACCTGTTGCGGAAAGGGATTATTCCTTTAAAAAAGCAAAAGAGGAGATGGGGGTTGAAAAATATATCTAAGGTCTTCCTTTATTACCACTATCTACTATGTGCTATATAAAATCCTAAGGGATAAGAAAAGGGTTATTGATTTTATAGAGAACATATAGCGAAGTTAAGGAAGCTATAGGTCTTATGGCGGAAGATCAAAGGTTCAAATATCTGGAGGATACCATTGTGTATGTTCTTGCAAAGAAGGAAAAATGTGACTTCATATTATCCAAGGATGGTTCTTTCTATTCCCCTGACTTGCCTGTTATAAGCTCGGAAGAAATATGCAGGAAGATGGTGGATTAATTCGGGTGTTTGGTATATTTGAGTTCTGTCGCTCACACCACACTATATATGTTCTTTATGTATTGACACTCAATTATTTTTTTGCAAGATGGGTTCAACAGGTTATAAGCAACTCTTTTATAAGTTCTTCCTTTTTCATCCTTAAGGCTTTTTCTCCCAAGGTAAAAAGCATAAATGTTCTGAGGATTCTATCATCAATGAGGTTGCCCTTTCTGTTGTTCTCCAAGATTTTGATAAGTTGCTGTACTTCCCTTTGCACTTTTGTTTTATCCTCTTCTCCCTTATATCTTTCAAAAAGAAGCACCTCTTCCAACCTGCTTTTTAAATTTTCTCCGAATGTATCTTTCAGTAAATCAATGAGGGTTTCCGTCTTTTCACCGAGGGAAGGTGGCTTTATTTTTTCTTGTACCATTAATCTCTTAAGTAAGTTTGCCCTTATATGACCTATACCCTTTATACCGCCCAAGGATGCGTAATCGGGTGATATGCCGTATTTTATTGAGTGACATAAGGTAAGTATCTTTAGATCGTTCCAGTCTATATCACCTATGGATCTTATCTCTTTTAAAGTTCTCGCAAGATGCAGAACATCCGTCCCGAGATATGAAAAATCTGAGGGTGGAGCCTGTATATTTTTGTACTTAAAGGTAAGACCTTCAATGTAGAATACAAACTGATGGGTGTTATCTTCCATGCAGGATCCACCGCAAGTTGAAAGAAGGCTGATAACATAGAAATGATCTTCTTCAAAGGTTTCTCCTTCCTTGACAAAGTCATAAAGGCTGTCAAATCTTTTGGTAAAGAGGAGTGGTCTTATGAGGGCGGGTTCATATATACCTATCTTTTTCCTGTATAGGAATTCTTCATAATTTACTGGAGATACGCCCGATCTTATGCAGAATATTGCCTTATCGCTTAGTTCAAAATTTTCACCTATATAGCCCGCATCTTTTAACCATTCAAGTGTATCTTCTATTACTGGGTTGTTAACAAATTCCTTAAGAGAATATGTTTTTTTCAAGAAATTTTTAAAATTCCCACCTTCGTAAAGAACACCGAGCAGTACAAATAGACTGAGAGCCTTCAGATGATCCATATCCATCTCTTCCGATTCCACCGTTTCCTTAAGGAAGGGCTTGAATTCCCTGTTCATCCCCTTTTCTATCTCCTTTTTAAGCTTATCTTCTTTCATTCCGTAAGGCAGTATAAAGGAGTAGCCTTTTTCTTTTATACCAAGTCTTCCCGCCCTTCCTTCCATCTGGAGTATGTCCAAGGTGTCAGGAATGGTTTTCCATTTTCTTGTCTTTTGATCAAAGAAAGCCTTAACCGATACTATAACCGTATCAGCTGGCAGATTAACACCGTAAGCCATTGTTTGGGTTGCCACAAGTATAGGCAACTCCCCCCTTCTGAAGGCCCTTTCAATTTCTTCCCTTTCCTCCTTAGGTATATCAGCATTGTGGAATGCTATCTCAATTTCTTCCCTCTCTTCCTTTTCAAAGGGTAAGGTTTTGTTCATTATGCCTATCTTTTCCCTGTTGGCTATCTCAAGCAGTTTCCATCCCACCCCCTTTTTGTGGACAAAAAGTATAACTTGATCTGTGGGCTTTTTAAGTTCATACACTGCGGTTAATAATCGGGATGCTATCTTTTCATCCGAACCTTTAGCCTTTGTAAATTCCTCAAATTCAACAAGGGGAATTATCCTCCTTTCAAGGGGAACGGGTCTCCAAAGACTTTCTATGAATAGGTCAGCCCTTATCCACCTTGCCATCTCAATACTGCCGGGCAGTGTTGCGGAAAGACCGAGTATATCTATATCCCTTTCAAGGAGGTATGTTATAACCTCTTCAAGAATAAAGCCCCTTGATGTGGTTATATGGTGAATCTCGTCTATAACTACACAGCTTATGTTTTTTGTCCATGGTAGTTTATTCCTCAAGGCTAAGGCGAAGTTCTCAAAGGTAGCTACCGTTACTTCTCCCCTTGCACCCCTGAAGACATCAATGATATCACCTGTTCTTATATCTATGCGATTTCCGTAGTATCTTCTTAGTTCTACCACCTTCTCATAAACGAGTGATTTTGTGGGAGCAAGGTATACCTTCCTACCTTCCTTTTCCCTCATGAATAGGAAAGCTATCAGGCTTTTCCCCGCAGAGGTGGGTGCGGTAACGAGGCAGTTTCCTCCTTTATATTTGAGATAGAACAGTGTTTGAAGGGGATTAAGGAATTCATATACTATCCTTTCATCTACATCCTCCCCCCTTATGAGACCTACTTCCTTTGGTCTTCCGTTTACCTTTTTGAATACCGCCCTTCCTCCGTCCTTTTCTAAGGACGATTGTTCAAGGAGTATATAATGCCTCATACAGGTGAGATTATAACTTGGTTTTACCTTTTGAGGAGTGATATATTTTATTTATGCCACCCTTAGAAGATTATGGTGAGCTAAGGGAATACATAAAATCAACCTCCGAAGATACCGCCATATATGTAGGTTGTGACTCAAGACAGACACCCTACCATACGGTTTTTGTAACGGTTGTTGTGGTCCACATAGATTCTTCAAGGGGAGCGAAAATATTCTGGAGGGTTGAAAAGACTAAGAAGATTGAGTCTTTGAGACACAGGCTTATGGGTGAGGTTGATAGGGCTGTTTATACCGCCCTGATGATAAGCGATGTGGTGGGAGACAGACCCTTTGAGGTACACCTTGATATAAATCCGAATCCGCGTCATGATTCAAGTGTTGTGGTTAAGGAAGCCATAGGTTATGTATTAGCTCAGGGTTTAAAGCCTGTGGTAAAGCCCAATTCCATAGCTGCCTCTACCGTGGCGGATTATATTTCAAGGATGTGATCATGTTATAATCTTATGGGCGTGAAAGAGATAGATTTTTTAAGGTACAGGAAACTTGCGTATCTTGTCTCTGTAATCCTTATTGCTTCTTCTCTCGTTTTACTGTTTACCAGGGGTTTAAATCTCGGTCTTGATTTTACAGGAGGTACGGTTATAGAGGTAAGGTTTAAAGAGAAGGTAGATATGGGAGATTTGAGGAAAAAACTATCGGATGGAGGTTTATCAGCCTTCTCACTTCAACAGACGGGAGAGGGTACCGTAATAGTTAAACTAAGGATAGATCAAGATCCTTCAAAGGCTTTAAAGGTTCTTGAGGAGATGGGTGAGTATGAGCTTATAAGGAGGGAGAGTATAGGGGCGGTTGTAAGTGAGGAGCTGAGAAGCAAGGCGGTGTGGGCTATTGTGGTTGCACTCATAGGTATCCTCATATATTTGGGATTCAGATTTGAACCCCTTTGGGGAGCGGGGGCAATACTTGCCTTGATTCATGATGTGCTTATAGTCCTCGGTGCCTATTCCCTTTTCCACAGGGAGGTAAATCTTGAGGTGGTTTCAGCCTTCCTTATCGTTGCGGGATATTCTGTTGCGGATACGGTTGTTATATACGACAGGATAAGGGAAAATCTCAGGGTAAGGAAGAACCTGCCCTTTTATGAGATTGTTAACATATCAGTAAATCAAACCCTTTCAAGGACCATAATGACATCCCTTACTACCTTTGCAACATCCCTTGCCCTTTTCATTCTCGGCGGGCATGCCCTTTCCAACATAATGTTTGCCTTTGTTGTGGGTGTTATAGTGGGTACATTCTCCTCCGTTTTTGTAGCATCTTCCTTCGTCAATGATGTAAAAAGTCTTCTCGGTAAGGGGGCTAAGGAAGCCTCCGAAGAGGCATGATATACATATTCCTCTTTATAATAGGTGCTATTCTTGGTAGTTTCTACAATGTGGTCATACACAGACTTCCGGAAGGCAAATCCATAGTAAATCCTCCCTCTCACTGCCCTAAGTGTAAAAAGCCTATAAGGTGGTACGATAACATCCCTATCCTTTCCTATATATTCCTGAGGGGGAGATGCAGATATTGTAAGGAAAGAATATCACCAATCTATCCTTTTGTTGAAACCACATCTGGTTTGCTCCTTGTTTTTTCTTATTATAAATGGCCCCTTGTGGATGCCCTTGTTATGTATGTATTCTTTTCCATGCTTCTTATACTATCGGTGATAGACTGGCGAACCTTTATCCTACCCGATATACTTAACTACTCGGGTATTGTTTTCGGATTTTTGACATCCTTTATAAGAGATAGTTTTTCTTTTTATGAAAGTCTGTTCGGGATGATTGCAGGTTTCTTCATTCCCTTGCTCATTTATCTTTACTATGTGAAGGTAAGGAAGATGGAAGGTTTGGGCTTCGGAGATGTTAAACTTTTAACCTTCATAGGTGCTACCACAGGCGTTTATGGTGTATTATCCGCGGTGTTGTTGGGAAGCTTTTTCGGATTGCTTTACGCAATTCCCCTCATTATTAAGCACAGGAATCTCAAATTCGTTGTCCCTTTCGGACCCTTTCTGTCCCTCGGCTGTTTTGTGGGTTTAGCCTTTGAGGATTATATAAAGATCCTATGGCGGATTTAGATATCTTCTTTCTTAAGAAGGCTTTGGATCTTGCAAAGGAGGCTTACATAAAGGGAGAGGTGCCGGTGGGGTGTGTAGTTGTTAAAGACGGAAAGGTTATCGCTGAGGCATACAACAGAAGAGAGTCCCTTAAGGATCCTACAGCCCACGCAGAGATACTTGCGTTAAGGGAAGCTGGAAAAAGTTTGGGCAACTGGAGGCTTGAGGGTTGCAGTGTATATGTTACCCTTGAACCCTGCCCTATGTGTGCCTATGCATTGGTACTTGCAAGGGTTGAAAGGCTTATCTTCGGAGCGGTGGATGAAAAACAGGGGGGTGTAATGAGTCTTTATAATTTGCTTGATGATCATAGATTTAACCATAGGGTTAAATGGACTTACAAACCAATGGAGGATTGCGGTAATATAATTAAAGACTTTTTCAGAAGAAGGAGATGGTAGTAGGGGTCCTGTTGGTAGAATTCTTTTTTCCCGAAAACGGATCCCTTAAAGGGAAGAGGCATTATATAAGATCCATAAAGGATAAGCTTAGGAGTAATTTTAATGTCTCTGTTTCTGAGGTAGAGTATCAGGATCTGTGGCAAAGGTCAACTATTGCCATAGCGGTGGTGGGCTCTGACGGAAAATTTATAAATGACAATCTTTCCAAGATAGCCAATTTTGTTGAGAAGAACTGGGCGGAATATATAGTCGGGTTCAGAAGGGAAATCTACTGAAACTGTATTGTATTATATTTCTATAATAATGACGGGTATCATAATACTTGTCATCTTGGGAGGGATCATCTACTACTTTATAACACTTTATAACAGATTCCAGATATTAAATAACGGTGCTGAAGCAACCCTCGGTCAAATAAAGGTAGCTCTTAAAAAGAGGCTTGATATGATATCCCAGCTTGTTGATAGTGTTAAGAGCTATGCTAACTTTGAAAGGGAAACATTGGAAAGGATAGTGAATTTGAGAACAAAGGCTTTAGGTGATATAGGTCCGGGAGATATAAATGAGATAGAAAGGGGTATAAGGGATATATTGGGGAATATAATACTGACGGTTGAAAATTATCCGGATCTTAAAACTTCGGAGACGGTTAAGGAACTTATGGATGCTATCCAGGAGATAGAAACAGAAATTTCCCGTCACAGGTATGTATATAACAATATTGTTCAGGAGTATAACACTAAGGTTGATACCATACCTTCCAGTATAGTTGCGAGTCTTTTCGGTTTTAGGAAGAAGGAATATCTTGAATTTGAGGAAGAAATAAATCGCAGACCGGATGTAAGGTGGAGATGAGGGAGTGGGTGAAGAAAGGAAAATATTCTTAACAATTTTCGGTTTGGTCTTAGGAGGTCTTATTGCTTATGCTCTTTCAAACACGGATGTAAGGTTGTGTTTTTACGACCTTTATGTGGACTATAAGGCTTACATAGATATAGGTGAGGATATATATCTGAGGGAGGATATAACCTATTTTCCGGATGATCCAAAACTTACCATGCTTTACAGGAATTTTAATGCACCCCTTACCTACGAAGAGGAAATTGATAAACCCTTTATAAAGGTTGTTGATGTTAACGGTCCCTTCATCCCTTACATTAAGGACTGGAGGGGAAGGGTTTATACAAAGGGAGGGAATGATGAAGACAAGGGTGTTATAAGAAGAAAGGCTCAAAATAATGAGGTAGGTATTTATAGCAGGGAAGGTTTTGATGGAAAACAAACTCTCTCTTCAGAATTCCTTCTGTATCCTCCAGTGAAAGATGACGGGGTGTACCAGCATGTTAATATAAAGCTTGCGGACAAACATGTCTATTATAGACATGTAAATATAATCCTGAGGGATGAGAGGGGAATAATTGAAGCTGTTTATCCCCATCTTCCCCTTTACTCCTTGAGAAGGGAAGGTGACAGATGGATTATTGAAGGGAGGGCACCTGACAACACCATAGTTGAGGTTGAATTGGTACTAAAGGGTCTTAAAGGTGAACACTTCTATCAGCCCTCTACGGATATACCCTTAAGGGTTAAAAATGCGAATGAGAAATTTCTGAGAGAGAAACATCTTAGGGATAGCTTTAGAAATATACTTTTGGTAATGCTTTTTGGATTTCCGGTAATACTTTTTGTTGTTTACAGTATATTCGGCAAGGAAAAAACCTTTTACGTTCCAAGATTTTTAAGCTTTATACCTAACAAGAATAGGAAACCCTGGTTTGTGAATATGGTTTTTAGCGGTGATGCTACGGAGACGGATGAGTCCGCCTACTTTTCCACCCTCTTGGACATGGAAAGGAGGGGCATTATAAAGATTGAAGAGGAGCCGGGGGATGTAAGGATAAGGGTAAAGGAAATGAATGTGGAAGATCCTTATGAACGGAAGATCCTCATGTTTATTATGGGGAATGCTTCGGAAGATGGGCTTTTCAGTATAAAGGATATGGAAAAGAAGGTGAATGAGCTTGTAAAGTCCAAAGATGTTGATGAATTAAAAAAGCTTAAAAAAAGTTTTGATGAGATAATAAAGTTCAACCACAGAGAATCTTACAAAGATCTTTTATCTCTGAAGGGATTTCATATAGTAAGGGTATGTGGCTTTTTGTTATCCCTTGTAGCAATAGGTATATATGTATATTCCCATACCTTTCGCTATGCATACACCTACGATATTACTGTCCTTTCCCTTATATCCTTTATTCTCCTTAACATACCCCATATACTGCTTCCGAAACAAATATTCGGCAGGTGGAAAGGGTCTTACTATAAGGAGAGACTTGAATGGGAAGCATTCAGAAATTTTCTCTCCGATCTCGCCATGATGAAGAAGTATGCACCCGAGGATATGGTTATATGGAAGGATTGGCTTATCTACGGTGTAGCCCTCGGTGTAGGTGAAAATGTAGAAAAAGCCCTTGAGGAGCTCAATATAAAAATACCTGAAGTTAAAAAAGTAAGGCTCCTGCGTGACAGAACCCGTTACTACTATGGAAGTTTGGATAAGGGTATAAGCTCCCTTACATCAACGAGTACAAAGGGATTGGGTGGTTTCGGAGTGGGCGGAGGATTCGGGGGAGGCGGTGCGGGAGGAAGGTGATCAGAGGGATGGTTTATTCTCATAATGCTTAAAGATCTGTTCCCATGTATATGAAATTCGCAAAAGAGTTGATTCATCAAAGGGCTTTCCTATGAGTTGCCCTCCCACAGGCAAATTGTTTTTCCATCCTATGGGTATAGATATACCTGGTAGTCCCGCTAGGTTTACCGAGACGGTAAATATGTCGGAAAGGTACATCTCGATGGGGTTTTTAGTCCTTTCGCCGAATTTGAATGGTAATGTGGGTGTTGTAGGACCCGCAATAACATCAACCTTTTCAAAGGCGGATTTAAAGTCTCTGTATATAAGTGTTCTGACTTTCATAGCTTTTAGATAGTAGGCATCGTAGTATCCAGTTGATAGGGCGAAGGTACCGAGCATTATTCTCCTTTTAACCTCTTGTCCGAATCCTTCTCCTCTTGTTTTACTGTACATATCTATGAGGTTTTCAAAAGTTTTTGCTCTGTAGCCGTATCTTACACCGTCATACCTTGCCAAATTGGAAGATGCTTCGGAGGGAGCTATTATGTAGTAGGTGGGAATAGAGTATTTTATATTAGGCAAAGAAATTTCCTCTATGTAACATCCCGCCGATTCAAGCTTCTTTATGAATTCATCAAAGGTCTCCTTTACTTCTTTCTGTATTTCAAATTCAAAAAATTCCTTAGGAATACCTATCCTTAAACCCCTTATGTCCTTTTTCATCTCTTCCGTAAACCTATCCACTCTCATATCAACGGAAGTTGAATCCTTGGGATCCTTACCGCTTATTATCTCCATAAGGAGTGCTATGTCTTCCGTCTTTCTCGCTATAGGTCCTATTTGGTCAAGGGAAGAGGCAAAGGCAACAAGACCGTACCTTGACACCCTTCCGTAGGTGGGCTTAAGGCCTATAACACCGCAGAAGGCTGAAGGTTGCCTTATGGAGCCTCCCGTATCAGAGCCAAGTGCTGCGGGGGCGGATCTTACAGAAACGCAAGCGGCGGATCCTCCGGACGATCCTCCAGGTACCCTTTCCCTGTCCCACGGGTTTCTCGTAGGAAAAAAGGCGGAGTACTCTGTGGAGGATCCCATTGCAAACTCATCAAGGTTTGTCTTTCCTAAGAATATAGCACCTGCCCTTTTTAATTTTTCTATAACTGTTGCATCAAAAGGGGCTATAAAGTTTTCAAGTATTTTTGAGGCACAGGTTGTCTTTACACCTTCTATATTTATATTGTCCTTAATGGCTAAGGGTACACCGTGAAGTGGACCTTCCCCCACCTCTTCATCCTTTTCCTTTGCTTCCTCAACAGCTCTTTCAATAACAGTTATATAAGCCCTTATCTCCTTTTCCGTCTCCTCTATCCTTTTTAAAAAGGCTTCCGCAACCTCAGATGGCTTTACCTCTTTCCTTTTTATTAAATCCGCGAGTTCTTTAAGACCTTTCTCTGTTAATTCCATGTAGAAGATTTTATCACGCTTCCCCTATATCCTCCCTCTCTATCTGTATGTCTTCAGTTAGGGGTGCTTCAAACCCCATTGAAGGCATGTACGTTCCCATTTCTCTTTCATACTCTTCCGCACAGTTGGCGCAGAATCTTGTCCACGGTATGGCGCATAACCTTGCGTACGGTATCTCGTTCCCACACCCTTCGCATATACCGTAGGTACCGCTCTCTATTTTCTTTAGTGCGTTGTCTATCTCTTTTAACATCTCTATTTCCCTTTGGGAAAGGTTGTCAAGCAATTCCTCCGTATAAGTCATCTGGCTCATATCCTCCCAGTCTCCGGGTTCCTTAGCCTCTTCCTCTATCCTATGCTGGGTGTCTTCTTTTTTTAAGTATCTTTCAAGTATCTTTTTCTTTTCTGTATTTAGCCTGTCCCTGCACTCCAGAAGCTTTTCCTTATCCATGATAACCTCCTCTTTGTTTTATTTTGAATATAATATTTTAAGTCAATAAAAAAATAATGCCATGAAAAATAAGGCAATAAAATTCCTTCTGTTAACATCCTTCTTGATAATTGTCGGCGTTTTGTTGTTTCTTTTTATCCTCTCCCTTGATTTGCCATCTGTTGAAAAGCTTGAAAACTTTACTCCTCCAGAGGCGACAATAGTTTATGACTACAGAGACAGGATATACGGTGATATAGGTGTTCAAAGAAGGTATTATGTACCTTTGGATGAAATTCCCTTATATGTCAGGCAGGCCTTTATTGCTGCGGAGGATAAGAACTTTTATGAACACTTTGGTATAGATATAGGGGCAATAATAAGGGCGATGATAGTAAATATAAAACACAGAAGGGTGGTGCAAGGCGGAAGCACAATAACACAACAACTGGCGAGGAATTTGTTCCTTACCCACGAAAGGAACATAATAAGAAAACTTAGGGAGATGATACTTGCTATAAAGATAGAAAGGAGGTACAGCAAAGATAGGATACTGGAGTTATACCTTAATCAGATATATCTCGGGAGCGGTGCCTACGGTGTTGAAGCAGCTTCGCGAATATACTTTGGTAAAAGTGTAAAAGAACTTACTCTTGAAGAAGCTGCAACCCTTGCAGGACTCCCTAAGGCTCCTGCTAAATTTAACCCTTTTGCAAATCCTAAGCTTGCTAAGGAAAGAAGAAATTATGTGCTAAGAAGGATGTACGAGGACAAATACATTACGAAGGAAGAGTATGAGAATGCTATAAGGAAGCCTCTTATTGTTGAGACAGAAAACAGGTTTTACGGGATGGATTATTTCCTTGATATGGTCCAACAGTATCTGTTTGAAAAGTACGGGGAGCTTGCCCTTGCGGGCGGATTAAAAGTTTACACAACCATAGACAGGGATCTGCAGAAGCTTGCTCAAAAGGTTCTGCACAGAGGTATTCTTAAAATAGCCAAAACCTACGGTATGCCCTTCCTTCCCGAAAGCAAAAAGGAGCTTGAGAGGGCTTATGAAAGCCAAACAGGGAAAATAAAACCTGGAAACATATACATAGGTTACATTGAGCAGATAGAAGACAGTAAGGTGATTATAAAAATAAAAGATAGAAGTTTTGAGGCGGATGTTCCCTCAATGCCTATTGAGGAAGGCACTTTTGTACTCGTTAAGGCTCACAGATTTAAGGGGAGTATAAAACTTGAGATACTTCCTGATCTTCAAGGTGCCCTTGTAAGTATGGATGCGAAAACGGGAGAAATAAGGGCAATAGTCGGAGGTTATTCCTATGTTAGGAGTCCGTATAATAGGGCTTTGAAGGCAAAGAGACAACCAGGATCCGCAATAAAACCTGTTATATATCTCGCTGCACTCATGAGGGGCTATACTCAGATTTCAATGATAGATGCGATGCCAAGGTCTTATTATGATCCTTCCACTGGTGAGTATTGGACTCCGAGGAATTACGATAATAAGGAGTACGGAATAGTTACCCTCAGAATGGCTCTTGCAAAGAGTATAAATACCGCTACGGTAAATCTGCTTGATGAACTTGGTTTTGAAATAGTTATGGATGTGGCTGATAAGCTCGGACTTAAGGATCTCAAACCCTTTTACTCCCTTGCCCTCGGAACTATTGAGGTCACGCCTCTTGAACTGACTTCCGCATATCAAACCTTTGCGGATTTAGGAATAAAGTGTGAACCTTTCTTTATAAGAAAGATTGTTGACAAATACGGGAATGTTCTTGAGGTGAATGAACCAAAATGTGAACAGGTTTTACCTCCTCAGGAGGTAAGGGTGCTTGTTGATATGTTGCGAGCTGTTATTACGGAGGGTACAGGTAAGAGGGCAATGGTTCTTAACAGGATAATTGCAGGAAAGACAGGAACCACGGATGAGTTCATGGATGCATGGTTTGTAGGATTTTCTCCTTACATTGTTACTGGGGTTTGGGTGGGCTTTGATATAAAAAGGAGCCTCGGAGAACATATGTCCGGTGCAAGGGTCGCTCTGCCTATATGGATAGATTTTATGAGTGTTGCAACCGCAAAGTATCCTGATGAGGATTTCCCGCTTCCTGACGGTACCGTGATTGTTTCCATAAATAAAGAAAAACTTGTCAGGGCGGATGAGACATGCCCTGGTATTCCTATGATATTCGTTGAAGGCACTGAACCGGATACAACATGTTCTGATATTGAAGAGTCACCAGTTGATGAATTTCTTTTAGACTAAGCACCTTAATATTACTTATCAGGGTATGCTTACGGGTCCTATAGTCCTCAAAGCTTCTACGTTGCATATACCCAGGGGATCCTCCCTGTCAACGGGTCTCGGTCTCGGGCATGTATAGTCAATTGCTGAAACACCTATACACCACATACCGTCAGGTAATGTAAACGAGAAACTTGTTGAGAATATAGGCATTTCGTAATAAACTTCCCTGTCAGGGAATCCTCTTACTTGGTTTGCGGGTATCCATTGAGAACATGAAGTACAATCAGGTGAGCAATCAGAAAGTGGTGCATAAAATACGAGATAACCATTCAGATCCTTAACATTTACTTTTGACCAGGTAATATTTAGCCTGTTCCCGTCCTTGATCAGAGTTATTGTATCTGGAGGTGGTGGTTGTGTAAGATCAATGGGGAAATCAATAACGCCGTCACCGTCCGCGTCACCTTCAGGCGGTAGATAATCGGTATCGTCAGTAAGGGGACCTTTGCTCAGCATCTTCATTATAGCCCTCATCATATTCCACTCATCAGGATAGACCCTTCTGTCTGGAAAACCGTAGGAATATTTGTTCCATAAGTAGTACGGCATTATACTGAAATCACCAGCGGGAGGCCACCACCACATGCTGTTATAAGCGGGATCAAGGACAAGGTTAGGTACGTCAGGAGGACTTTCATTAGAAGTTGACGGAGGATCACCAACCTGTGTATTTGTTACCCACTGTTTATCAGGATCAAAGGATGATCCTTTAGCCCTCGGTCCATGACATTTATGACAGTAAGTCATGAAAAGATCCCTCGGATCCCTCAATCCCTGCGTTCCAGGATCGCTGTAAACTGACGGATTAGCCTCCTGGACAAACCAATTTATAAGAGCAACCTTCTGCTCAAGATCAGGCATACTTCCCCTTGTAACAAGCCTTCTAAGAAGCATCCTATTTACAGTTTTAGTCCAATGCACCACATCCTTACCCAAAGGCACCGCATCCCATCCATATACTATTCCCACATACAACGACATTCCCCTCGTTAGCCTCTTGTTATCAGTAGCACTCCCTATCACTATCCCATGACATGTCCCACACGCCGCCTGCGCTATAAGTTCAGGCTTGCTTACCGGTATATACCCACAACACCCAGGCGGTGCATTGCTCACAAGCCAATTAACTATCCTGTTAAAGATCGTCCCGCCTTGACCTCCCGGTACTATCGCCCCATTCACATTTATCATCCTCCCCACCGTTATCTCCCAATCTTGCTGTCCCTTCCCGTCAAATAACCACATGTCAAGCCCCGGGCTGACTGTCAAGATCTTCTCATAACCTCTTATGCCGTGACATGACCCGCATACCGCACTCACTATCTTCTCATCACTCCATGTGGATACATCCCCACAACACCCTGGTCCGAAGTTGTTCTCAAGATAGCTCACTATC
>JALWWX010000155.1 GCA_027078675.1 Aquificales bacterium
CGGAAGCCCTGCACATCTTGTAAAGGTGACCGAGAAGACCAAACCCTGTAACATCGGTACATGCGGAAGCTTCAAGATCAAGCATTAAACGGGAAGCCCTGTTATTTAACATGGTAAGGTAGCGAACAATTTCATCCATATCATCTTCCGTAATCCTTTTATCCTTTAAAGCCTTTACCATTACACCCACACCTATAGGCTTTGTAAGTACGAGAAGCTGACTGGGTTTTGCACCGCTTTGTGTAACGGGTTCCCTCTTCATATAGCCTGTTACCGCAAGACCGAATTTTGGTTCTTTATCATCAACCGTGTGACCCCCTATTAAAAAAGCTCCAGCTTCTTCAAGTTTATCAATGGATCCCTTTATAATAAGCTCAAAATCCCTTTCGTTCATATCACAGTTGTTAAAACAAACAATTGCAAGTGCGGATATAGGTTCTCCACCCATTGCATAAACATCGCTTAGTGCATTTGCAGTGCTTGCCTGCGCCCACAGGTATGGATCGTTAAGCACCGGTGTGATAAAATCAACGGTTTGTATTATATAGTAATCACCCAATTTGAAAACCCCCGCATCATCACCCACCCCCACCACAATACTATCGGATGTTCTGAACTCTACACCTTTAAGGTATCTCTCAAGCTCCAAAGGTGAAACCTTTGCCGCACAACCAGAAACTCTTACAAGGTCAAGTAGTCTTACCATGGTTTATTTAATTTTACAAAATAAGCATACCGTCCCCATAACTGTAAAATCTGTAGCGCCTTTCAACAGCTTCCTTGTATGCCTTCATAAGGAAATCCTTGCCCGCAAAAGCGGAAACAAGCAAAAGTAAAGATGATCTCGGGAGATGAAAGTTAGTAATCATACCATCAATAACCTTAAAATTAAAAGGCGGATAAATGTAAAGATCTGTGTAACCCTCATAGGCTTCAAAGGGCTTGGTCTCCAAAGCTCTTACAACCGTAGTTCCCACCGCTATAACCCTTTTTCCCTTTTCTTTTGTTTCTTTTATTATGTTAACCGTTTCCTCAGAAACCTTTATATATTCTGGATCAATCTTGTGTTTTTCTATTTCTTCAACCTTGATTGGTTTAAAAGTACCGTATGATACATGTAGGGTTATAAATGCAAACCTTATTCCTTTTTCCTTAAGCCTTTCCATAAGCTCTTCAGAAAAATGAAGGGAAGCGGTGGGTGAAGCAACCGCACCCTCCTCCTTAGCAAATATGGTTTGGTAGTACTCCCTGTCTATTGGCTCTTCTTCCCTTTCAAGATAAGGAGGTATGGGAATCTTTCCGTATTTCTCAAGGAGGGAAAGTATGTCCTCCCCCTTAAGCTCAACGATAAATGTTGCCTCTTCAACATGCTTAACAACCTCAACCTTAAAGTCATCGCCTATTTCTATAATGAGCCCTTCCCTTATTTTTTTCCCGCCCACTAAAGCCTTCCATCTATTTCCTCCCATAAAATCAGTTAAAAGTATTTCAACCCTTCCACCCGTGGGTTTTTTGCCTTCAAGCCTCGCCTTTATAACCTTTGTGTTATTAAATATGAGAAGATCTCCTTCTTCTAAATATTCGGGAAGGTTAATAAATATGTCATGTTTTATTGTCCCCTCCTTTCTATTAAGAATCATCAATCTCGCATTGTGTCTTGGAATTACGGGATATTTGGCTATAAGTTCCTTTGGCAATTCGTAGTCAAACTCTTCAATTCTCATTTAGTCGTCATCTTAAGCATTATGGGAGCAAGGAATGTTGTTACAGCAACAACAAACACTATAACCGCATAGTTAACATCATCAAGTATCTTAAAACTTCTGCCGAACTCCGCAAATATAAGGCCCACCTCACCCCTCGGCATCATGGAAAATCCTATGCTGAATTTTTCCCTCAAGGGTATTCCCATTACAACAAATCCGCACAGCACCTTGCCCACTATTGCTACACCTATAAGGGAAAGGGAAAAGGCCCAAAACTGTAAAGAGGAAAAATCTATAGCCTTCAAATTTAAAGCAAGCCCTACACTTACAAAGAAAATGGGTGTGAGTGTCCAGACCAAAGGCTTTATACTCTCTTCAATCTTATGGATAAGTTTTTCATCCGTTCTCAAAAAGGATGCAAAAGGTATAACAAACCTTCTGGATAATGCAAGCCCAGCTGTAAAAGAACCTAAGATTTCTGGAGAACCCACCTTATGTGCCAAATACGCGAAAAACAAAATTAAAGCCATTATTGAAGGAGGGACAAAATCTAATGTTGCAACATGCTTTACAATAAAAGATATAAGCCTTGCAAGAATGTTAGCAAGAATGGGAGCGAATATAAAGAATAAAACTATGTGGAATATAAGATTCAAGGTAGCGTCCATATGTACCTCTTTAGTTTTTGAAAATTCATAGAGGGCAGCTAACAGTACAACCCCCACTATATCGTCTATAACAGCAGCACCTAAGACTATTTGCGCAAACCTGTCTTTGTGCTTACCCAAATCTGTAAGTACCCTGATGGTAATTCCTATACTTGTAGCTGTTAAAGCTCCACCTATAAAAAGAGAGGTGAGCATATCCTGATCAAAAAAGTAGTAAGATACTACAAAACCGCTTACGAATGGTAAAACAGCACCAACTGTTGCTGCTAAGAAAGACCAAAGACCTGTCTTTATTAGCATATGTAAATCCGCTTCAAGGCCCACCTCAAATAAAAGAAGGATTATTCCAAGCTCAGCAAGTACCTTTATTGCTTCCTCCAAGGGAATTAAACCGAGTACGCTCTGACCTATAATTACTCCAGCAGTGACCTCACCAAGAACCGCGGGTATACCTATCTTGGAAAATAATTCACCCAAAAGCTTACCCGCAAGCAACATTATGGCTATGTGGAGAAACAGCGTGCTTATTTCCATGGCTTAAATCCCCGTACTTCCGAATCCCCCGCTCCCTCTGAAAGTTTCCGATAGATCCTCCACCTCTTCAATATCTACTCTTACAACAGGAGCTATAACCAGCTGTGCTATTCTATCTCCCCGTTTTATTTCCACTTTTTCCTTACCCAAATTTATAAGAATAACCTTTACTTCTCCCCTGTAATCTGAGTCAATCGTACCAGGAGAATTGAGAACAGTAACACCCTTATTTAAAGCAAGCCCGCTCCTCGGTCTTACCTGACCCTCGTAGCCTTCAGGTATCTCCAAAACTATACCCGTAGGTATCAAAGCCCTCTCACCTGGTTCCAGTACAACTTTATCCTCAACCGCAGCCCTAAGATCCAAACCTGAGGAACCAGGTGTAGCGTAAGATGGCAAATCTATATCCTTAGCGCTGGGTAATTTTTTTACCTTAACCCTTATCATTGTTTATCAACACCTATTGTGGTAAGCCTTGGTCTTCCAAGATCATCAACTTCCATAACTTTAACCCTTATAACATCTCCCACGCTGAAGGCTTGTCTTACATCCTTCACAAACCCTGCCATTTTAGAAACATGTAACAAACCTATCTTACCAGGCAGGACCTCAACAAAAACACCATACGGTTCTACCCTCGTAACCTTACCCTCGTATATTTTACCCACTTCAACCTCTTTTATTATTTCCTCTATCATAGAAATAGCTCCTTTTATTGACTCTTCGGAAGGTGCAGTTATATAAACATTCCCTTCCTCACCAACCCACACCTTAGCCTTAGTTTCCTCATATATCTTCTTAATATTCCTACCACCCGGACCTATTATAAGAGGTGCCTTTTCTTCAGAAACCTTATAGACATACATTCTGGGAGCATAGGGAGACAACTCCTTCCTCGGCTCCGGTATAGCCTCGTACATTTTGTCTAGTATAAATAGCCTACCCTCCTTTGCCTTCTCCAAAGCCTTCAGCATTATCTCTTTTGTTATACCCTTTATCTTTATATCCATCTGCACACTCGTTATACCATCCCTTGTACCCGCAACCTTAAAGTCCATATCTCCCAGGTGATCCTCATCCCCCAATATATCCGAAAGAATAACATAGTCGTCACCTTCCTTTATAAGTCCCATAGCTATACCTGCTACATGCTTTTTAAGGGGAACACCTGCATCAAAGAGGGCTAAGGATCCGCCGCAAACCGTTGCCATAGAGGTTGAACCGTTGGATTCAAGTATATCTGAAACAACCCTTATTATATAGGGAAACTCTTCCTCGGAAGGTATCAACGGCTCTATAGCTCTCTCCGCCAATGCCCCATGACCTATTTCCCTTCTTCTCGGAGGACCCCAAGGTTTTGCTTCTCCTCCGGAAAAGGGCGGGAAATTATAATGAAGCATGAACCTCTTAAATGTCTCTCCCTCCGCTATTGTCTCTATAAGCTGTGCCTCATTGGGAGCACCCAGGGTAACGGTAACGAAGGCTTGGGTCTGCCCCCTTGTAAACACAGCGGAACCGTGAGGTCTTTCATAAGGATGTACATCTATGGTAATGGGCCTTATATCATCTGGTTTCCTCCCATCTATCCTAACCCCCTCCTTCAATATCTTTTCCCTCATAAGTTTACTTTCAAATTTCTTAAAGGCATATTTAGCTTTAAATATGAGATCCTCGGGAATTTGGTACGTTGATACAAACTCATCAAATATCTCATTAAGTCTCCTGTTCCTTTCCTTTTTATCCTTAATGGAAAAAGCTTCAATTATTTTATCCCTTGAAAAGGATTCAAGGGCTTGCTGAAGCTCCTCCGGTAAATCAATAGGAGGAACCTCTACTTTGGGTACACCTACTTGTTCCCTCAATTTTTCCTGAGCATCAATAAGAGGCTTAATAACTTCAAGTCCATAAAATAGTGCCTCCGCTAAGACCTCCTCCGGTACCTCTTTTCCTCCTCCCTCAACCATAACTATGGCATCCTCCGTACCCGCCATTACTATCTCCAGATCCGCCTCTTTTCTTTCTTCATAGCTTGGATTAACAACATATTCACCCTTAATCCTACATATCCTTACTCCCCCGATGGGTCCTTGAAAAGGTATCCTTGATATGTGAAGTGCAGCGGAAGCGCCTGTTATAGCAAGAACATCAGGATCGTATACATCATCCGCGGAAAGGGTAAGGGCGGTTATTACAACATCGTGGAAAAATCCTTCAGGAAACAGAGGTCTTATGGGCCTGTCTATAACCCTTGAAACCAAGATCTCCCTATCGGTAGGCTTACCTTCCCTCTTTATAAAACCGCCAGGTATCCTACCGTACGCTGACCCCCTTTCACGATAATCAACAGTTAGAGGCACAAAATCAACATTTTCAACTGGTTCATCCGACATAACAGCAGTTACAAGGACAGCTGTTCCACCTTGCTTTACTACAACAGCACCATCCGCCTGTTTTGCATACCTTCCCGTTTCTATAATTATAGGATCCTTTCCTATATCAGCCTGGATTTTCACCATAGTCATTTAACCTTCAAATTAAGCTTTTCTACAACCTTCTGGTAGCTTTCTGGATCATTTTCCTTAAGATATTCCAGCAGTCTTCTCCTCTTATTTACCATACCTATAAGTCCTCTCCTTGAATGTAAATCTTTCTTATTCCTTTTCATATGCTCAGTTAATCTGTTTATCCTTTCTGTCAATATAGCTATTTGTACTTCCGCAGAGCCTGTATCATTTTCATGTTTCTGAAATTCCCTTATAAGCTCCCATTTTCTTTCTTTTGGTAAGGGCATAGCAAACACCTCCTTTACTAACCGCCGCCATAATTTGTTTGGTCAACTTCCATTTCAAATTCTTTTATAAAATGTTCTATAAAATTTACCAAATCAATAAGGTCCTTCTCAAGATAAGACTCATGAAGCTCTATCTTCCTTTCCTCAAATTTATCCGGTGATAGATAATATCTTACCCTAACATAAGGATATTTTTCATCCTCAGACCATTCCTTATCACCCGGAAGAATAACACTCACCTCCGTATCAAGACCCTCCGTTTTTTTCTCAAAAACTTCTTTAAGTGCCATAAGCTTACTTTCATATTTATCAAAGAGAGCCATGGTGGACCTATTTTATCACATCATAATCTATTCCGTAAACAGAAATTCCGTGCCTTTCCGCAAGATCAAGCATTTTTTCCTTATCAACCATATAAACACTTCCCGCTTCAAGAAAAAGTACATCCGCTCCCACATCTATCATCACTTTTATAGTATCAACACCTACCGTAGGCACATCAACCCTAAAGTCCTGATTGTCCCTTCCCACCTTCAAGACTCTGCACCCCTTCCCCGCTATTCTGCCCGCCCTCTCTATTGTCTTCTGAGTGCCTTCCATAGCTTCAACAGCAACAACCGCTTTATCTTTCAATACAATTGTTTGTCCCACATCAAAATTTGCCATGGCCTTTGCAATAGGGAATCCAAACACGGCATCATCCATGGCACCTTTCCCAGGAGCTATACTGTTCATAGGTCCCTTTTTAGATAGTATTGAGGATAGGAAAGGCTTGGGATTTATAAAGCTGAAACCCTTCTTCTCCATATACAACATAAAACTTTTTATAAGATCCGCAGGTTTCCTTGTAGAAGAACCCGTAATGACTGACTTCGCCTCTTCATCAATATTAAAATTGTTATATATAAGCCTGTGCTCAAATTTCCCTAACATAACTATCTTCTTTATACCCCTTTCCTTAAACAAACCTATAAGCTCTCCCACCTTTCCGAAAGCTAACATTTCTTCCGTATGTATATTTGTTATTCCTTCTATACCTACTGCAAAAACCTTTTCTCCCCTTTTCTCCGCCTCTTTTTTAAAAATACCGGGCAGAGATCCAGAACCCGCTATTAAACCTATCATCCTTCGTAAAAAATTTTAAAATAAAACTGATGAGTTGCAAGCTAATTATTTCAGTAGGATGTGAGTTTATAGTTTGCTTCCTTATTGATAACTTTGATGTTAAGGAAATAAAAGTAGAGAAAAGGGAAAAAACGAGGCTACTCGGTAGTATCTTTAAGGGAAAGATAAAAAGACTTGCAAAAGGCATGGATGGCTTTTTCGTTGACATAGGTTTGGACAGGGAGGCTTATCTACCTTATAAAAAGTATGAGAATGGAAATTCATCAGAGTGTTCATGTAAACCAACTATAGGATCAGAAGTCCTTGTACAAGTTAAAAGGGAACCAGAAGATGATAAAGGTCCTAAGGTAAGCTGTAAAATAAGTTTGCCCGGTAAATATGTAGTTTACCTGCCGTATGATAATACTATACATTTTTCAAGTAAGATACCAGAGAAGAAAAGAGAGTTCTTCTCAAAAGTACTATCCAGCTATATCAAAAATGAGGGAATAATAGTAAGAACCGCAGCCCTGAAAGCATCCGTTGAAGATATAATTGATGAGCTTAATTATTTAAAATATGTCTGGCAAGAGACAAAAGCCAGAGCAAAAAGCAAAAAAACACCAGGTTTGGTTTACGAGGAATTACCACTATATCTCGGATTTATAAGAGACAACTGTGTAGATCTTGAAGAGATAGTCGTTAATAATTCCGATATATGGAAAGAAATATTTTGCTACCTTGAAAATGAACTTCCCTTCATGATAACAAGGGTAAAGTATGTTAAGGATATAAGCATTTATTTCAGAATGTATGAGCTTGACAAAGTAATAAATTCCATATTTAACAAGTATATATGGCTTAAAAGTGGTGGTTACATAGTTATTGAAGAAACGGAAGCCATGACAGTTATAGATGTAAATAGTGGAAGCTATTGTAAAACATCTCTTGAACATACCGCTTTAGAAATAAATCTTGAAGCGGTTGACCATATAGCAAAACATATAAAGTTAAGGAATATAGGTGGTATTATAGTAATTGATTTTATAGATATGAAAAATGCGGAGAATAAACAAAAGGTACTAAACAAGCTTGCAAGGGCATTCCAAGATGAAAGTAATACAACCCAGATATTTGGGATGACACGGTTGGGTCTTGTGGAAATGTCAAGGAAAAAGAGCACACCGAGCTTAACCAAGATCCTATCAACACAATGCCCTTATTGTAAGGGAAGAGGATATGTAAAAAGTCCAGAGTTTGTAATATATGAGATAGAAAAGGAGCTGAGTTGTGTTAGGGGAGGTCACATGGAGATAAGGGTAAACCCACTTATAAAGGAAAAGGTTGAAAATGTTATAGGTAAGAGGCAGATAAGTGAATGGGTTACGGTTAAAGAGGACAGAAATATACCCGTAGATTATTACGAAATGGTTTACTTAGGATGAAAAAATATATCTATATTTTTATAGCATTAACCGGCCTTTTGTTGTCTTGCTCAAAGGTAACCGAAGATTACAGAGAAAAGCAGGCACAAGCCCTTTACAGAGAATCTTTACAACTTTACAAAGAAGGCGAATACGACGACGCCATCATGAAGTTTAAAGAAGCTCTAAAATATATAGATTATTTGTCCCCAGAACAGATAAAAGATATTAAATACAAAATGGCGGTTTCCTATTACAAAAAGGAGGATTACATAAATGCGGTTGTATTCTTAGAAGATTTCGTTACCTATTATCCTAAAGCGGAAGAGACAGAGTATGCCTACTATCTCCTCATTGAGAGCTACTTTCATGTTGCACCCGACGCCTACAGGGATCAATCATATACAGAAAAGGCAGTAGAAAAGGCAAAAGAATTTCTTATAAAATTTCCGAAAAGTAACTATACGGAAAAGGTTAAAAATATAATGAAGAAAGCCCTTAGAAAAATAGCAAGGCATGAATATCTTATAGCAAGGTTTTACGAAGATTACGGTTATTACTATTCCGCGGCAAAGAGATATAAGGATCTGCTTATAAACAGCTATGAGTATATAGATGAAGAGGAAATAGCCTTCAGGTATATAAAGAACCTATTTATGACGGGAAGACAGGCGGAAGAAGAAATGGAAAAATACAGAAGTCTCATAAGGGAAACTATGGAAAAGTATAATGAATCGGAAGAAGAAGATAAGGAAAAAATAAAAAACAGGATAGAATTTTACAAAAGACAAATAAAAAGATGGAAGGAGATATACGAAGAAGCAAGAAGGGAAGCGGAAAAGGCCCTGGAAAGATATGCAGAGATATATGGGAAGAACAAGTATTATAAAGAACTGTTGAAATGGAAAAGCTCAAGCTTATAAAGGATTTACTTGAAAACAAAAAAGCGGAAGATATAGCAATTCTTGACGTATCAGAGCTAACAAATATAGCTGATTTCTTCATAATAGCAACCGCTAATTCTGAAATTCATGGAAGGGCATTGGCGGATTATCTGGAAGAGGAGCTGAATAAGAGGAATATTCCCATACACCACATTGAAGGTAAAGAGTCCGGTAAATGGATATTGATTGATGCCCTTGATATAATAATCCACATATTCACAAGAGAATGGAGAGACCACTATGGAATAGAGTGGTTATGGTCTGAAGCTAAGAGGGTAGAAGTATGATGAATTTTTTCAAATTTATAATTCTTCTCTCCTTGGGTGTCTTTATAGCAATATTCAGCTATCAAAATATGACAGAGGTACAGATTAATGTGTATCAGTATTCATACAAACTTCCGTTATTTGTGATAGTATTCGGATGCTTTATAGCAGGATTTTTAATTCCCACAGTTTATTACTATTTCAGAAATATACAAATGTCCCATGATATAAATTTTTTCTACAAAATACTGACTTTATACAGCAAAGGTTCAACAAAAAATTTAATAAACCTACTTAAAAAACATATTAAAACAAAGCATTTCTTAAGTGTTTTACTCTCCGAGGTTTATAAAAATTCCAGAAGGATTGACGAAGGTATTAAGATACTTGAAACTGCAAGGCAAAACCAAAGCTCAACATTCATAGAGTATGCTTTAGGTCAGCTGTACTTTAAAAAGGGCCTCTTAGACGAAGCACTTACATGTTTAAGACAGAGCGTATCCTTTGACTTTAAAAATCTCAGGGCGCACAAACTTTTAAGAGATATCTCCTTTTTAAAGGGAAATTTACCTGAAGCTATTACAACCCAGAGAAATATATTAAAAATAGTGGAAAAGGAAGAAACAAAGAAGGAAGGTGATATAATGGGATCCCTCCTTGCTTATGCTTCCTTGAAGGAAGAGGATATAAAAGAAAGGGAAAGGCTAATTAAAGAATCTTTAAGGTATTCAAAGAATCCCCTCAGTATAGCAGCAAGTATACTGCTGAATTTGGAAAAAGGTAAAGAAAACACCGCCCACCAATTATTTGAAGAATCTTTTCATAACGGTATGCAAAACGGGGTAATTGCCTTATTATTAAATTATGAGGAAAAATTGCCGTATTTTTTAAATATAATCAGAGAAAAGGAGGGCAGGATAAATTTGGAAGTTCTGGCAAGGGCTTATATAGCGCTTAACATGTATGAACCTCTAAAAGAGAAGGTGGATGCCTTACCTGAATATATAAGGGTAATGGTGGAAGTGGGAGAATCACATGTGGAAAGAGATAAAAGATGCTTCAATGCTCTTAAAGAGGCATATCCTTTGTGGGAATGCAAATGTTGTGGTACCAAATTTAAGGAGTACACACCCATGTGTACAAATTGCTTAGAGTGGAACTGTATTGATATTTTAAGTGTAAAGGGGTAGAAGTTATGTTAATAGATACACTAAAGAAAACAATAAAACTGAAGATAGTTTACTACGGAATAGCCCAATCTGGCAAAACAACGAACGTTGACTTTTTGGCTAAATACCATAACCTTAATCTTCTCAGTTTTGATACAAAAGGAGAAAGGACGCTTGTGTTTGACTTTGTAACCAAAAGGATAAGCTTCGGTGATATGCAGTTATCCTTCGCCATATACACAACACCCGGACAGGGTATATATAAGGATATAAGGAAAACAGTAATGAAGGGTGTAGATGGTATCATATATGTTGTTGATTCACAAAAGGAAAGACTTGAGGAAAATATAAACTTTATAGAAGTTTTAAAGCAAGATCTTAGATTCATAGGCAGAAGGCTTGAGGATGTTCCCTTAATATTCCAATACAACAAGTTGGATCTTCCTAATGCACTTGATCCAGAGGTTCTTGAGCAGGAAGTGAATATATTTCAAGCACCTTCAACTCAAGCTGTAGCGATAAAAGGTATAGGCGTAGCTGAAACCTTTGACCTTATGGTTGAAGAGCTTACAAAAAAAATAAAAGCTATAGTGTGAAGCCATGATTTCCGGATATATTGAGGGTTCTCAAAGTCTTGTAGACATTCTTTCAAACATACTAACGGGTAAAAGTGGCATACTGGACCTTTTTGTTAACAGAATATTCCTTTCCATGGAAGTTAAGGACGGTTTCATAACCTCTTTCAAATGTAACCTTTTAAACAATCTTGAAGTCAATAATATGAATAAAATAAACCTGCTGACATACTGCTTTTCGGAAATTATGGATAATCCTTCCGGGTTCTTTACCTTTTCTAAGGAAAAAAATACTGGTAATGATTATATTCCCCTTGAGAAGGAATTAGGGCAAGATGAAATAGTACTTCAAGCCACACTTGCAAACCAGGAACTAAAGGAGCTACTTAAAAAGATAATATCGCCGTCAGCGGTTTTTAGGACTATAGCAAGCCTACCTCCTGACGAAAGGGATCTGTTTGAAGGAAAAAATACGATAGAAATAATAGGTACTTCAAAGGAAAACATCGTAACAACATTAAGAAAAATGAATGCATATCTTGTGGAAGGAAAGATAGATATTTTTGAATTTAAAGACGAAGTGTCCTATTATGAAAAGGAGTTAGAAATAGATTATCTCATGGAAAATATTTCAATAGATAAGATAAATATAATTGCAATTCTTGAAAGTATGAAAAGCAGTAAGTTTTCCGGCATATTAAGAATACATCTACTTACTTCAACAGTTGATCTTCTTTATAAACAAGGCAAATTACACGCTGTTTACCCCGTTGATTACGATGTATTTGATTTCCTTCTAAATCCAACAAAAGGAAGTACTATAAGCCTTATATCAATGAACAAAGAGGCTCTTGATATATATGCTTTAAGATATTGTGAAAGAAGGGCTATCAATAACGTATCAAATTCTTACATAGAACTTAGTAAGATATTTATGGGTCTCAGCAAGGAGAAAAATTCAGCCTTACTTATAGTTAGCGGTAAGAAGGGAACAACCCTTTCCTTTTTCAAGGAAGGCAATCTCCTCGGTTTCATACAAGAATTGGAAGACGGAAAACTTAAATACAAGCAAAATTTAGAATTGCCAGAGAACTTTTATCTGTCCCTTATATTTAAAGAGCATGATACGGAAAATATTTCAGCCCTTGTATATCTTTTCATGATAAATATACTTTTCGGAATACTTCTTAAGTGGTCGGGGCAAAAGGTACTTAGCAATATCATGGGTGAACTGTTAAAGTTGGATTTTCTAAAATACGAAGAGGGAAGAATTCAGCTGAGGAGATCTCCGACGGAAGAGGAGAAGTTAAACCTTATAGACTTCCTTGCCTATCTGTTTGATATGGGTTCTTATACACTCGGTCAAGATAAATTCAGTCAAGAAATTGAAATTAGTTTGCATCCTTATAAAGATCTTTTTAAAATACTCAACTTTGAAGAGTTTATGACCGTAAACAGATCCCAATGATAAAGGATATTGAAGTCCCCGTTCTGACAAATACAAGGATAGGAACAAATACGTTTAAAATGGAACTTGATACCGGCGCAGATCTATCTGGGAAAATTAAACCTGGCCAGTTTTTAATGATAAGAACCTCAAATCTGTCTGATGATCCATTAATTAGAAGGGCATTTGCTATAGCGGATGTGGAAGGTGGTAAGATAACACTATTTTATGACGTAGTGGGCAGGGGTACAAAGATTTTAAGCCTTGTTAAACCAGGAGAAAAGTTAAAGATACTTTTTCCCCTTGGAAAAGGCACCTTCCCTCTGAATTATGAAGAAAATGTACTTATAGGAGGGGGAATAGGAATGGCAGGTCTCACCCTACTTGGTAAAGAACTTACCAAAAGAGGTAACAAAGTGACAGTGGTTTACGGGGCTAAAACAAAAAGTATGTTATCTATGGAGAAATTTTTAAAAAACCTCTTTGAAGATGTATATATATTCACTGAAGATGGATCCGCAGGTGAAAAGGGATATGCAACCGATATACTTAACGAACTTACAGGTAAGGAGGTTATTCATGCCTGCGGTCCTATGCCTATGCTAAAAAGCCTATATAATAGAGGGAATAGGTTCAAAATATTCATGTCCTTTGAATCGCCCATGGCATGCGGGTGGGGAGTTTGTCTAGGTTGTGTTATAAAGGGTAAAGACAACAGTTTCCTGAGGGTATGTAAAGAGGGTCCAGTTTTTGAAAAGGAACAGGTGATCATCTGATGTTTACGGGAATAATAGAAGATGTGGGTAAAGTAGAATACATAAGAAAGATACCTGGAAGCTGGAGTATTGATATAAAAACATCCCTCGGTGATATAAAGGAGGGTGATAGTATATCTGTCAATGGTGTATGTTTAACAGTAAAGAACATAAAGGATAATATATTAAGCTTTGATGTATCTACAGAAACACTTAAGGTTTCTAATCTTAAATTTTTAAATAAAGGCGATTTTGTTAATCTTGAAAGGGCATTAAAAGTAGGAGATAGACTCGGAGGGCATTTAGTTCAAGGTCATGTTGATTGCACGGGTGTAATAAGGACATTTTATAAAGACGGTGATCACTGGAAACTAAAAGTGTGGATACCTCCCAACCTTAAAAAGTTTGTTGTATACAAGGGATCAATAGCTATAGACGGTATAAGTTTGACTGTAAACAATATAAAAGGATCCATCGTTGAGATAAACATAGTTCCTTACACCTATGAAAATACAGCATTAAGATATAAAAAAGTGAACGACATAGTCAATATAGAGTTTGATCTCATAGGAAAGTACGTATTATCCTATGTAAAATAGTTAAGAGATGATACTGCTTAGGGAAGAGGATATAAGGTCAATCATTGAAGCGGGTGAGTTCTTAAACAGAAAGGGATGGGTACCAGCAACAAGCGGTAATATATCCGTACTCATAGATGGTAATCTCATAGCAATCACAGCATCAGGGAAGCATAAGGGTAGGCTCACGGAGAGGGACATAGTAATAGTAAATAGGGAAGGTTATAAAATATACGGGGAAGGTAAACCTTCCGCGGAGGTTTTGCTTCATATCCTCATTTACAAGCTATTTCCCGAAACTAAGGCGGTTATACACGCCCATTCCCCGAATGCCACAGTCATATCAAAAATAAAAAAGGATCATTTAAAAATAAAAGGTTATGAAATATTAAAAGCCTTTGAGGATATAAACACTCATGAGGAGGAGATAATTATTCCAGTATTTGAAAACGAACAAAATATGGAAAACCTGTCCAAAAGGATAGAAGAAATATTGTCAGCACTAAAAAAAGACAAACTTTACGGATTTCTGCTTGAAGCCCACGGTATCTATACATGGTCAGATTCCATAGAAAAAGCTCTTAACTATATAGAAGCCTTTGAATTCCTCTTTGAGTGTGAACTTAAATTATCAAGATTAATATAAGGGGCCCGAAAGGACCCCTAAGCATAGTAATGTCACCATACATGTAAAACACTGTGTATACAATCTATGGGAGTGCCTACATCAGGAACTATGTTATAAGAAATAACACCTTTTTTATTCCATCCATTCTGCGTAGACTCAACATACTGATATTCCAGATTGGAGTAAAGGGGAGGATAAGTGCCCAAAGGTTGATCAGAAACGGAGTCACATAAATCCCCGGGATTAGGCTGGGCATCTACCATCTTAGATAGATCCGAGGAAAAGCCTGGAGCATTTACAGGATATATATCAAAGTCATACATTATTTCACCGTTTACAAGACTCAAGACTGTTACCCTGTTGCTTACTGAACTCATAACAGGCACCGCGTATGCATCCGTAAATACGGGTATATCCTGAGAAGTTAATGTCATTAGGGAACAAGATTTATTGAGGATATCACATTTGAACCAGATATCGTTCCATACACCGTAAAGGGCTGAATCTGTTACACCTGCCACAGTTGCGGGAAATACGGTATCTCCCACATTAACAGCTTGGGCACCGCTTAAATCAGGTACAAAGGCAACCTCCATATCTGTTGAACCGGGATCGT
>JALWWX010000156.1 GCA_027078675.1 Aquificales bacterium
GTAAGGAGAGATACAGGCTCTCTCTTAAAGCGAACAATAGGGATGTGAGTGTATTGGGTAAAAAGGGTGTTACGACTTTCAGAATAGAGAACGGTGAGGTAAGGGTGGTGGAAAGTGTGGAAGGTGATGAATGTTTGGAAGCTCCTCCCATTTCAAAACCTGGGCAGAAGCTTGTTTGCAAGGAAAATAAAACGGAAGCAAAGATAGTTCTTGATAATAAGATGTTTCCTGGATACATACTTATAAAGGCGGAGATGGATGACAGGTTATTGAGGGCAATAGAGAAAACGCCCCATATATATAAACCCGTGCTTGTCGGAGGGAAGGTTACCCCATTGAAGGAAGAAGAAGTTGAAAGGATAGTGGCTCAAGCACAGAAAGGTGCTAAGGTTGTTAAAGTCCTATTTGAAAAGGGAGATCAGGTAAGGGTCATAGAGGGGCCCTTTATTAACTTTACCGGTACAGTTGAGGAAGTACATCCAGAAAGGGAAAAGTTAACGGTATTGATAAGTATTTTCGGTAGGATGACGCCTATAGAATTGGACTTTAATCAGGTTGAGAAGATATAAGGAGGCTAATCATGGCTAAACCCGGAAAAAAGGTGGTGGGAACTATAGAACTTATGCTTCCAGCTCAGCAAGCATCACCTGCACCACCTGTTGGTCCTGCTTTGGGACAACATGGTGTTAATATTATGGAATTTGTTAAAAAGTTTAACGATGCAAGTAAATCCTATGAACCAGGAACAGTTCTTCCTGTTATAATAACTGTCTACCAGGACAGAAGCTTTGATTTTATTCTTAAAACACCACCTGTTTCTTACCTTTTGAAGAAAGCAGCAAAGGTTGAAAAAGGATCTTCCGACCCAAAGAGGCAAAAAGTTGGTAAAATAAATATTTCTCAGCTCAGGGAGATAGCGGAGATGAAGATTAAGGATATGAATACGAAAAATATTGAAGCTGCGATGAGGACCGTTGCTGGAGTTGCCAAAAGTATGGGTATAGAGATAGAAGGTTGGAAGGAGTAGGATCATGGCTAAAAGGGGAAAGAAGTATTTAAAGGCTTTAGAGCTTGTTGATAAAAGCAAGAGATACACTGTTGAAGAGGCGGTTGATTTGCTTAAAAAGATAGCGGAAACTACAAAAAGGGGATTTGATGAAACTGTTGAAATAGCCTTTAATTTGAATGTAGATCCGAGATATGCGGATCAGATGGTAAGAGGATCGGTTGTACTCCCACATGGTCTGGGAAAACCTATAAAAGTGCTTGTGCTTGCGGAGGGCGAATATCAAAAGATGGCTGAGGAAGCGGGAGCTGATTATGTTGGCGGTGAAGATCTTATAAATAAAATATTAAAGGAGGAGTGGCTTGACTTTGATGTGGTTATAGCAGCTCCCGAGATAATGTCAAAGGTTGCAAAGCTTGGTAGGATACTCGGTCCGAGAGGGCTTATGCCCAATCCCAAAACGGGTACTGTAACATCAAATATAAAGCAAGCGGTTGAGGATGCTAAAAAGGGAAGGGTTGAGTTTAAAGTTGATAAAGCTGGAAATTTGCACATGCCTGTAGGTAAAATAAGTTTTGATAAGGATAAATTGGTGGAAAATATATACACAGCTATTGAGGCGGTTGTGAAAGCGAGACCTGCAGGAGCTAAAGGTAACTATATTAAAAATGTAACATTATCAACCACAATGGGACCCGGTGTTAAACTTGACGTTAACAGTGTATTAAGAAGAGTTCAGGAGCTTGCCGCTTAAGGAGGTATAGATGGAGAGAAGGAGTTGGATAAGAAAGGCTGAAATTGTCAACGGATACAAAGAAAGGATAAAAAGGTCACAGCTGTTGATATTCTTTAACTTTACCGGAATTCCTGCAAATGATATAACCCGCTTAAGGTGGGATATAAAGGAAAATGGTGGGGAGATGCTTGTCGGCAAAAACACTCTGTTTTATAGAGCACTTATGGACACGGTTATATCAGACCACAGGGAGGTTTTAATTGGACCTACAGCTGTTATATTTGCCTATGAGGATCCGATTCCTGTTGCAAAGGTTATATACGAGTTTGCCAAGGAGTTTAATAGTGATGATCCTCTATCTCTTATAAAGGGTGGTTTGTATGGGGGTAGATTTTTAACACCAGAAGATATAAAAGCCCTTGCTCAGCTTCCTCCGAAGGATGTACTTGTTAGTAAGCTTATGGGTGTTATACAGGCACCTGTTGTTAACCTTGTTATGACTTTAAAAGCTGTCCCTCAAAAACTTGTTTTGGTGCTTAAGGCTATAGAAAAACAAAAAAGTTGAAGGAGGTAAAAAGGATGGCTACTTTAACTATTGATGAAATTGTGGAAGCTATAGGTAATATGACAGCTTTGGAATTGGCGGAGCTGGTGAAGAAATTAGAGGAAAAATTCGGAGTTTCCGCAGCTGCTATGGTGGCTGCTGCTCCCGCAACTGGTGCAGCTCCCGCTGAAGCTCAGGTTGAGGAGAAAACCGAGTTTAATGTTATCCTGAAGGCACCTGGCGGTAATAAGATAAATGTAATCAAGGTGGTGAGGGAGATAACGGGATTGGGATTGAAAGAGGCTAAGGAGCTTGTTGATAATGCACCTAAACCTGTTAAAGAGGGTGTATCTAAGGAGGAGGCAGAGCAGATTAAGAAGAAACTTGAAGAGGCAGGTGCGGAGGTAGAACTGCAATAGGAGTGTATTTGATTTCTCCTTTCCTTCATTTTCTGCAGGATTATATAACCCCCTTTTTGAAAGGGGGTTTTATGTTTTTTAAGATATTATTTAAAAATTTAAAAGGATGGTGAGGCCATGAGGAATGAAGCATTGCCCAGGAAATATTTCGGTCCGAGGGAAGAATTTATAGAGCCTCCTTATCTGCTGTCTATACCTAAGGATTCCTTTGAGAACTTTATACAGTTTTATAAGGCGCCAGACAAACGGGAAAATAAAGGACTTGAATACGTATTCAGGACATCTCTACCCTTTAAAGATCCCAATGAAAACATAATTGTTGAGTATTTAGGATATGAGATTGGGGATTGGGAGTGTAACAGGTGTGATTATAAGCCGGATGCTTCATTCTTGGGCGGTTATGGTGTTAAATGTCCGAAGTGTGGGGGTACATTGATATATAAGGAGAAATATACACCCGAAGAATGTAAAGCGAAGGGGTTAACCTATTCCGCTCCTTTAAGGGTTATGTTCAGGATGAGGGTTAAAACCAAAAAGGGAGAGAGGGTAACTGAGCCTAAGAAGGTGTATTTCGGTGAAATTCCTATGATGACAGATACCGGATCTTTCATTATAAACGGGAGTGAGAGGGTAATAGTTAATCAGCTTATAAGGTCTTCTGGTGTATTTTTTGAAGAGAAAGAAGAAAGACAGAAAGATAGCACCATTGTCAGGATAATGTACAGGGCGAGCATAATACCCGATAAGGGTTCAAGGATAGAACTTGAGCTTTCTGGGGCAACAGATATATTTTCAGCTCGTGTTGATAGGAAGAAGCTTTCGGGTACACTGCTGTTAAGGGCTTTCGGACTGGAAGACGCTTATGATATATTGAGTCCTTTCTATGATGGTGTTAGGAAGTTAAAGGTAGAAAATGGTATTATAGTTGATGAAAATACCTCAGAGGAATTTACAATTGAAGACCTTGAAGCTTATCATATATTTGCTGTTTTAAGGTATAAAGCAATCATAGAAGGCAAAGATCAGGAGGGAGAGTTTATAGAGGAAAGATATATAGAAGATCCTGAATCCCTTGAAAGGCTTATAAAAGATGAAAGGATAAATATAGAAAGGATAACAGTGGTTCCCAAGGAATCTGTTGTTAAAAGTAAATACAGTAAGATAGTACTTGACACGCTTATAAACGAAACAACACCGAGGGAGCCTTATAAGAAGAGCCTTATAAAGATACCTTCCAAATTCACTTTAAGGGATGTAGGTCTCGTTGAAGTTTACAAGAGATTAAGACTTATAGAAACCATGGCTATGGAGATTGAACACCTCGTTGAGAGGGCAAGATCTTACTTCAAGGTATTCTTTGAGAACATAACGAGATATGATTTGTCAAAGGTAGGAAGGATAAAGATAAATGCAAAGGTTCACAACATTCCCAAAACACTAAAGCCTTCAGATATTGAGAATCTTGAAAACTGGCCACCTTTAGCCCTTGCGGAGGACATGGGTGGATACAAAAAGGGTGAAAGGATTACAGCTGACATTTTGAAGGAACTGTTTAAGAAATACAAGGAGGTCCCCGTTGAAAGCTATACTGAGGATGAGGCAAGATTTATACTCAAGATTGATCTTATCAACATTCTGAGATATTTGATAGACTTGAGGTTTGGAAAGGAAAAGAGTGACAACATAGCTCACCTCGGCAACAGGAGGGTAAGACCCGTAGGGGAACTTCTTGAAAATCAGGCGAGGATAGGCCTCGCAAGAATGGAAAAGGTGTTCAGGGACAGAATTGCGGTTGCCAATATAGAGGATCCTTCCTTGAAGCCTCAAGATGTTCTCAATCCTAAATACCTTACAAATGCCATATTTGAATTCCTTAAAGGAGGGCAACTATCTCAGTATCTTGATAACACTAATCCTTTGTCTTCAATTACTCATAAAAGGAGACTTTCTGCCCTTGGTCCAGGTGGTCTGACAAGGGAAAGTGCGAAGTTTGAGATAAGGGATGTGCATCCTTCCCATTACGGAAGGATATGTCCCATTGAAACACCAGAAGGTCAAAATATAGGTCTTGTTACTTCAATGACAGTGTATGCGAGAACAAATGAGTTAGGATTCCTTATAACTCCTTATAGAAAAGTTGAGAACGGAAGGGTAACGGATAAGGTTGAATATCTTGCAGCCTATGAAGAAGAGAATTATGTAATAGCCCAAAGTTCTCCTACCGATAAGGACGGTAGGATACTTTCAAGCAGGGTTCTTGCGAGGTATAAAAATGATATTCAGATAGTGAAGCCAGAGCAGGTTGATTATATAGATGTATCTCCAAGGCAGGTTATTTCTGTATCTTCTTCCCTGATACCTTTCCTTGAACACGATGATGCGAACAGGGCGCTGATGGGATCAAATATGCAGAGACAGGCTGTTCCTCTCATGTTTACTCAGGCTCCGCTTGTGGGAACAGGTATGGAGAAGAAGGTAGCAAGGGATAGTCATGCGGTGGTGGTTGCCAAGAGGGGAGGTGTGGTTGAAGAAGTTGACGGTTCAAGGATAGTGATAAGAGTTAATCCAGAAGAAATAGATGTCAATAATCCCCTGGATATAGGTATTGATATATATGAGCTTAAAAAGTTCCAGAGGACAAATCAGAACACATGTATAAATCAAAGACCTCTCGTTAAGAAAGGGCAGAAGGTTTCAAAGGGTGATGTTATTGCTGACGGTCAATCAACTTTCAGAGGTGAGCTGGCTCTTGGTAAGGATGTTCTCGTAGCCTTTATGCCGTGGCGAGGATACAACTTTGAGGATGCTATAGTCATATCAGAGAGGCTCGTAAGGGATGATGTATATACATCCATCCATATAGAAGAACTTGAGGTTGAGGCGCGTGAAACAAAACTCGGTGATGAAGAAATAACTAACTCCATACCAGGTGTACCTGAAAGGGCTCTTGCCCACCTTGATGAATTCGGTATTGTAAAGATAGGTACTTATGTAAAGCCTGGTGATATACTTGTAGGTAAAGTAACACCAAGGGGTGAAGCCCAGCTTACTCCGGAGGAAAAACTGCTTCAAGCAATATTCGGAGAAAAATCAAAGGATGTAAAGGATTCTTCCCTCAGATGTCCTCCCGGAGTTGAAGGTATAGTTATAGATGTCCAAGTATTTACAAGAAAATCTGGAGAAAGGAAAAATTATCTTGCGGAATTTGTTGAAAGGGAAGAGCTTGAGAAACTTGAAAGGGAGCATGAAAAGAGGAAACAGCTTATAGTTGAGGGAAGGAACGGAGTAATAAAAGGATTGGTACTCGGCAGAAAAATAGAAAAGAATGTTAAAGTTGGAAGAAAGAATATAAAGGCGGGTACTGAGATAACTGAAGAGCTGTTTGATCAGATTATAAACTTTCTTACCGCCAAACCTGAGAATTTCTTTGAGGATGAGGAATTGTGCAATAAGATAAAGGAAATCTCTCAGCGGGCAAAGACTCAAATTGAGATACTCGGTAAGATTTATGAAGAGAAGAGGAAAGGTATATATAAAAGGGGTGATTTCCCTCCAGGTGTTATAACACTTGTCAAGGTGTATATCGCCCAGAAGAGAAAGATAAAGGTCGGCGATAAGATGGCGGGAAGACACGGTAACAAGGGTGTTATATCGGTAGTCCTTCCCGTTGAGGATATGCCTTTCCTTCCCGACGGAACGCCGGTTGACATAGTACTTAATCCTTTGGGTGTTCCCTCAAGGATGAATGTGGGTCAAATACTTGAGACCCATCTTGGATGGGCTGCTAAGGGACTCGGTAAGAAGATAGGTGAGCTTCTTGATCAAAAAGCTACCAGGGAAAAGCTTACGGAATTTGTAAAGAAAATATATGCGGTGGGAGACAAGGACGGTGAAAATGTCAAAGCCATAGAGGAATATCTTAATTCCCTAAGTGATGAGGAATTCTTTAATGTAATGAAGGATTTTGCGGAGATGGGAATACCTATGGCAACACCAGTTTTTGAAGGTGCAAGTGAAGAGTCAATAAAGGAACTCCTCAGGATGGCTGGTCTTCCCGAAAACGGTAAAATGACCCTCTATGACGGAAGGACGGGAGAGCCCTTTGACTTTGAGGTAACTGTCGGATATATGCACATGCTTAAACTTATACACATGGTTGATGATAAGGTACATGCAAGATCTACAGGTCCTTACTCTCTTGTAACACAGCAACCTCTGGGAGGTAGGGCACAGTTTGGTGGTCAGAGACTCGGTGAAATGGAGGTTTGGGCTCTGGAAGCTCACGGAGCGGCGTATACGCTTCAGGAGATGCTTACTGTTAAATCCGACGATATTGAGGGAAGAAGCAAAGTTTACGAGGCTATAGTCAAGGGTAAGTATGTTTACACACCAGGAATACCAGAATCGTTCAAGGTTCTTGTAAGAGAGCTTAAAGCCCTTGCCCTTGATGTGAGATGTGAAAATGGTAAATCTGTGCCTTGTGATCAGGTTGAAATTAAGGAGGAGGACAAAAAATGAGGAAGGGTCTTTTACCCTTTGGAAAAGTTAAACTTATGCTTGCTTCACCGGATGAGATAAGATCATGGTCTCACGGAGAGGTAAAAAGACCGGAGACCCTTAACTATAGAACCTTGAAACCTGAGAAGGATGGTTTATTCTGTGCAAGAATATTCGGACCTATAAAGGATTATGAGTGTCTGTGTGGTAAATACAGAGGAAAACGTTACATAGGTACCATATGTGACAGGTGCGGTGTTGAAGTTACCACCTCTTATGTTAGAAGGGAGCGGATGGGTCATATAGAACTTGCCGCACCAGTTGCCCATATATGGTTTACAAAGAGTACACCTTCAAAGATAGGTACCCTGCTTGGACTGTCCTCAAGGGATACAGAGAGGGTTATATACTTTGAATCTTACCTCGTTATTGAGTATCCAGGTGAGGGTGAGGAGCAAGAGTTTGAAGAAGCGGAAGACACCATACCCCTAAATGATGGTACCACTACCACCTTTGTAAGGTTGCATGTTGTTGACGAAGAGACTTATGAAAGCCAGTATGCTTTCAGCGTTGAGCATAAATATGAAGCTGGAATAGGAGCGGAAATTATAAAGAAGGTATTATCTGAACTTGACCTTGAAAAATATGCGGAAAAACTAAGGAATCTTATAAAGCCTTACAGTCTCTCCTTTGAGGATCTTGGTCCTGAAGTAGAAGAAAAATACAAGAAACTGTACGAAAAAATCATAAAAACTATAGCTAACGACTTTAGAAACTACGGTGTAAACTTTATACTTCCTGAAAATAAATCTCTTGAGGAAGCCATTCACGGTCTTATAAGAGGAGAACTCTATCTGAATGTAGAAACAGGAGAGATAGCCTTTGAGGAAAAGGATGAAAATTATATGACAGGTAAGGAGGCTATAGTAACCTACTACTCCAATGTAAGGAAAAAGAAGAGTGACATACCCATATTTGAAAAGATAAAAGAAGATATAAGGGCAACCGTTGTTAAAGAGGTTTATGAGCAAAAGCTGAATAAAACTCTTAAGACTCTAAAGCTTGTAGAAGGTTTTATAAAGAGCGGTAACAGACCGGAATGGATGATCCTTGAGGTTATTCCCGTTTTGCCCCCAGAACTCAGACCCCTCGTTGCCCTTGACGGGGGAAGATTTGCAACATCTGATCAAAACGATCTTTACAGAAGATTAATTAATAGGAATAACAGGCTTAAAAGACTTATAGAGCTTGATGCACCCGAGATAATAATAAGAAACGAAAAGAGGATGCTCCAGGAGGCTGTAGATGCCCTTATAGACAACGGTAAGAGGGGTAAGGTTGTTACTCAGAACGGAAGACCCCTTAAGTCCCTTGCGGATTATCTTAAAGGTAAGCAGGGTAGGTTCAGGCAGAACCTCCTCGGAAAAAGGGTTGATTATTCGGGAAGATCCGTTATAGTTGTTGATCCTCAACTTAAGATGCACCAGTGCGGTCTTCCGAAGATAATGGCACTTGAATTGTTCAAGCCTTTTGTTTACAGAAGACTTGAGGAAAAAGGATATGCAACATCCATAAAGAATGCTAAGAAACTTGTGGAGCAGAAAACACCTGAGGTGTGGGAGTGTCTTGAGGAGGTTGTAAAACAGCATCCCGTTCTCCTTAACAGGGCTCCCACCCTTCACAGGATGTCTATCCAGGCTTTTGAGCCTGTTCTGGTGGAAGGCAAAGCTATAAGGCTTCACCCCCTTGTGTGTCCTCCTTACAATGCGGACTTTGACGGTGACCAAATGGCGGTTCATGTTCCTCTCGGTATAGAGGCACAGATAGAATCTTATGTCTTAATGCTTTCAACTCAAAACATTCTTTCCCCTGCTCACGGCAAACCCATAACCATGCCTTCTCAGGATATGATCCTCGGTGTTTATTACATTACCCAGATGATAGAAGGCAGAAAAGGGGAAGGTAAAGCGTTTTCTTCTCCCGAAGAAGTCATGCTTGCCCTTGAAAATAAGAAGATAGATCTACATGCTAAGATAAAGGTGAAAATAGGAGATGAGTGGGTTGAGACTACACCTGGTAGGGTTCTGTTTAACTCCATAATGCCGAAGGGATACAGGTATATTAATGAACCTGTTGACAAGAAAAAACTTTCCAAAATCATTTATGAGATATATACACAGTTCGGAAACGAGAGAACCGTAGAATTCCTTGACGATCTTAAAGATCTCGGTTTCAAGATGGCAACCTACGCTGGAATTTCAATAGGTATTGATGATATGCAAATTCCTTCCGCGAAGAAAAAGCTGATAGAGGATGCTCTAAAGGAGACGGACGAGATATGGAACCAGTATGTTAACGGTGTTATAACCAACAAGGAGAGGTACAACAAAATCATAGATATATGGTCGGAAGCTACGGATGAAGTGTCAAAGGCTATGTTTGATGAGATTGAAAAGAGTCAAAGGGTTGAGAACGGTAAAACTTACCCAGGTATCTTTAACCCCATATTCATGATGGCTAATTCGGGTGCAAGGGGTAACAGGGATCAGATAAGACAGCTTGCAGGTATGAGGGGACTTATGGCTAAGCATTCTGGTGAGTTTATAGAAACGCCAATTATCGCAAACTTCAGAGAAGGGTTGTCAGTTCTTGAATACTTTATATCAACCCACGGTGCAAGGAAAGGTCTTGCAGATACAGCCCTTAAGACAGCTTTTGCGGGGTATCTGACAAGAAGGTTGGTAGATGTTGCACAGGATATTGTTATTACAATGCACGATTGCGGAACAATGAAGGGAATTGATATGGAACCCATAGTGGAAAGCGGTGAGGAGAAAGTATCCCTCAGGGACAGAATATTTGGAAGGGTCCTTGCTGAGGATCTTAAAGACCCATACACGGGTGAAATTATAGCGAAGAGAAATGAAGTTATAGATGAAAAGCTTGCTGATAAGATAGTGCATGCGGGTATAGAAAAGGTCAAGGTAAGATCACCCCTTACATGCGAGGCGGGTAGGGGTATCTGTGCAATGTGTTACGGTTGGGATCTGTCCCAGAGAAAGCTTGTTTCTGTGGGTGAAGCGGTAGGTATAATAGCTGCCCAATCCATAGGCGAGCCTGGAACACAGCTTACAATGAGAACATTCCATATAGGTGGTGCTGCTACCGCGGAAAAGGTTCAGGATGTGTTAAGAAGCGAAGCTGCTGGAACAGTTAAATTCTTTAATATAAAGCTTATAAAAACTAAGAAGGGAGAAGTTATCAATGTTTCAAGGGATGGTGCAATAGGTATTGTTGACGAAGAGGGAAGAAGTGTTGAGAGACATGCTGTTCCATACGGTGCTAAGATCCTCGTTAAGGAAGGGCAGAAGGTGGAGGCGGATACTCCCCTTGCCCAGTGGGATCCGTTCAACACATTCATAATTGCGGAAGAGGGTGGAAGGGTTGAGCTCAGGGATATAATTCTGGATGTTACCGTAAGGGAAGAAAAGGATGCCCTCACAGGAAAGACCGCTACCATAGTCTCATTTATGAGACCCAAGGATGCGATGCTTCATACACCCAAGATAGTTATACACACGGATGACGGAAAAGAATTAACTTATGACCTGCCAGTAAATACTATCCTCAACATACCTACGGATAAGATAAAACTTGAGTGGCACTCTTGCCCTACCTGTATAGAAGCTGAGGAGGCGGATATACAGCACCAGTATTATGTTGTTAAAGACTTCAGGGTAGAACCTGGAGATATACTGGCGAGGATTCCCAAGGAGATGGCTAAGGTGAGGGATATAGTCGGCGGTCTTCCCAGGGTTGAAGAGCTCTTTGAGGCAAGGAAACCAAAGAATGTAGCTATAATTTCCGAGATAGACGGATATGTAAAAATATATGAAGATGCGGATGAGGTTATCATCTTTAATCCTGTTGAAGGAAAGACTAAGAAATACTCTATTCCTTCTGATGAAAAGATTCTTGTAAAACATGGCCAGATCGTCAGAAAGGGTCAGAAGATAACCGAAAGAATTGAAGCGGACATAGATGGGCAGGTAAGGATAAAAGGAAGAGGCTTTAAGGTGGTAATATACAACAAGGAGACAGGACTTGAGAAGGAATACTTTATACCTAAGGGTAAATTCTTGCTTGTGAAAGAAAATGATTATGTTGAGGCGGGAGAGCCTTTAACGGACGGAACCCCCATACCAGAAGAGATCTTGAAGGTTAAGGGAATTGATGAGTTGCAAAAGTTCCTTCTCAAAGAGGTTCAGATGGTCTACAGGCTTCAGGGTGTTGATATAAATGATAAGCATTTTGAAATAATAATCAGGCAGATGCTAAGAAAGAGAAGGATTGTTGATCCAGGTGACAGCAGATTCCTTGTAAATGAAGAGGTTGACAAGGATGAACTTGAAGAGGAGATTGAAAGGATAAAAGCTTTTGGAGGAAAACTGCCTAAGGTTGAACCCGTCTTGGTTGGTATAACTAAGGCATCCCTTTCTACAAGGAGCTGGATATCCGCTGCATCCTTCCAGGAGACAGCCAAGGTGCTTAACGATGCTGCATGTGAAGGTAAAGTTGATGAGCTGTACGGTATAAAGGAGAATGTCATTATAGGTAATCTCATACCTGCAGGTACAGGTGTACCAGAGCACACACGCGTTGAGGTTGTTGAAAGTGAGAGGGCTGATCTTGTTAAGGGCTTGAAAGAAGAAGGTTCATGATTTATAATAAAGGACTCTGATTTTTAGGAGGTTAGTATGCCGACAATAAATCAATTGATAAAATACGGAAGGGAGAAGAAGAAGAAAAAGTCAAAGGCTCCCGCATTGCAGGGGTGTCCTCAGAAGCGAGGTGTTTGTGTAAGGGTATATACGGTAACACCAAAGAAACCCAACTCCGCTTTAAGGAAGGTTGCGAGAGTAAGACTTTCCAACGGCATGGAAGTTATAGCGTACATACCTGGGGAGGGACATAATCTTCAGGAACACTCAATAGTACTTGTTAGGGGAGGAAGGGTAAAGGATCTTCCTGGCGTTAAGTACAAAATAATAAGGGGAGTTTTGGACGCGGCAGGAGTTACAAACAGGAGACAGTCAAGGTCAAAGTACGGAGCAAAGAGACCCAAAGAGCAGAAGGGAGGTTAAAAGTATGCCGAGGAAAGGACCTGTACCGCCGAGGGAAATACCGCCTGATCCCAAATACGGTGATGTACTTGTTCATAAGTTAATAAACAAGGTTATGAAGGATGGAAAGAAATCCATAGCGGAATGGATAGTATATACCGCTCTTGAGGAGGCTTCAAAGGAAGTAGGCCTTACACCTGTTGAACTACTTCACAGGGTTATAGAAATATTGAAGCCCAAGTGGGAGGTCAGGCCGAGAAGGGTGGGAGGAGCGACCTACCAGGTACCCGTGGAGGTATCGGAGAGGAGGGCAGTTAGCCTTGCTATAAAGTGGCTTGTTGAAGCAGCGAGGGAAAGACCCAGGCACAGGGGAAGTTATACGATGATAGAGAGATTGAAAGCGGAGCTTATAGATGCACTTAATGAGAAGGGTGGTGCGTATAAGAAAAAAGAGGATACTCACAAGATGGCTCAAGCTAATATGGTGTTTTCACATTTCAGATGGTAATAAATTGAGGGGTGTCCAAATGCCGCCTGCCGGGTACATGGACACCCCCTTAAAGGCGGGGTATAAATAGCCCGGCGCAGTACAGGAATAGAGATGCCGAGGATAGTACCTATAGAAAAACTTAGGAATATAGGTATTGTTGCCCATATTGATGCGGGTAAGACTACCACCACGGAAAGGATACTTTACTACACTGGAAAAACTTATAAAATAGGAGAGGTTCATGAAGGTGCAGCTGTAATGGATTGGATGGAACAGGAGAAGGAGAGGGGGATAACTATAACCGCAGCTACAACCGCTTGCTATTGGGAGAGATTTGGAGAAAAGTATCAGATAAATATTATTGACACACCTGGTCACGTTGACTTTTCCGTTGAAGTTGTGAGATCTATGAAGGTCCTTGACGGAATAGTGTTTATATTTTCCGCGGTTGAAGGTGTTCAACCTCAGTCCGAAGCAAACTGGAGATGGGCGGACAGATTTAATGTGCCTAGGATAGCTTTTATAAACAAGCTTGACAGATTAGGGGCTGATTTCTATAGGGTTTTTGATGAAATAGGTGAAAAACTTTCAATAAAGCCTGTTGCTATTCAGATACCCATAGGTGCGGAAGAGGATTTTAAAGGAGTTATAGATCTACTTGAAATGAAGGCGATAATATGGCTGGAGGAAACCTTAGGTGCCAAGTATGAAATAATTGATATACCGGATGAATATAAGGACAAAGCGGAAGAATGGCGAAATAAAATGGTGGAGACTATTGTAGAAACAGATGATGCTTTAATGGAGAAATATCTTGAGGGAGAGGAGGTTACAGTAGAAGAACTGAGATCCGCCCTCAGAAAGGCTACCATAAACAGAAATCTTGTGCCAGTCCTTTGCGGATCAGCTTTTAAGAATAAGGGTGTACAGCCTCTTCTTGATGCGGTAATAGACTATTTACCTTCACCATTGGACCTCCCACCTGTTAAAGGAGTAAATCCCAAAACGGGTGAAGAGGTTGAAAGACCACCCTTAGATGATGCTCCATTCTGTGCGTATGTTTTTAAGGTTATGGCTGACCCTTATGCGGGACAGCTTACATATTTCAGGGTTTTCTCCGGTAAAATAGAGGCAGGTTCTCACGTCTACAATGCAACAAAGGACAGAAAAGAAAGAATGGGAAGACTTCTTATAATGCATGCTAATTCAAGGGAAGATGTTCAGGAAATTGCAGCCGGTGAAATAGCTGCAGCTGTTGGTCTTGATGCAACAACGGGGGATACAATTTGTGATGAAAAACACCCCATACTCCTTGAAAAGCTTGAATTCCCTGAACCTGTTATAGCGGTTGCGATAGAACCGAAGACCAAGAAAGATCAAGAGAAGCTGTCTCAGGTATTAAACAAATTTATGAAAGAAGACCCCACCTTTAAGGTTAGTGTTGATCCAGAAACAGGACAGACGCTTATACACGGTATGGGTGAATTGCACCTTGAAGTTATGGTTGACAGGATGAAAAAGGAATACGGTATTGAGGTGAATGTAGGTAAGCCCCAAGTTGCATATAAAGAGACTATTGAAGGTAAAGCAATAGGTGAGGGTAAATTTATAAGACAGACTGGAGGAAGGGGTCAGTACGGCCATGCGGTCATTGAAATAGAACCGCTTGAGAGGGGTAAAGGATTTGAGTTTGAAAATGCAATAGTAGGAGGGGTTATCCCTAAGGAATTTATACCCGCTGTGGAAGCAGGCATAAAAGAAGCAATGGAAAACGGGATCTTGGCTGGCTATCCCATAGTTGATGTTAAGGTTAAACTCTTTGATGGATCTTTCCACGAGGTTGACTCATCAGAAATAGCCTTTAAGATAGCTGGTTCTCTTGCCTTTAAGGACGCTGCGAAGAAGGCGGGCTTGGTGCTTCTTGAACCCATAATGGAAGTTGAGGTTGAGACTCCGGATGAATATGTGGGTGATGTTATAGGTGATTTGAATTCAAGAAGAGGAAAGATAATGGGAATGGAGAAAAAAGGTATTATTACCTTTATAAGGGCACAGGTACCTCTGGCAGAGATGTTTGGTTACGCTACTACTCTAAGAAGCTTGACACAAGGCCGGGGAACATTTATAATGAAATTTTCTCATTATGATAAAGTTCCTCAGCAAATAGCTGAAAAGATTATTGGTGAAAGGATGGCTGCTAAAAGCTAATAATTGAGGAGGTAAGCTGAGAGATGGCAAGGGAGAAGTTTGTAAGGGAGAAGGAACATGTTAATGTAGGTACGATAGGGCATGTAGATCACGGTAAGAGCACATTGACATCAGCGATAAC
>JALWWX010000157.1 GCA_027078675.1 Aquificales bacterium
CCGTTCCGCCATACACCCCGTACCACAGCCGCACCACCTCGCCACTACCAAATCCTCCCGACCGCTGCCCCGCAAGCCGTACCGTCCCCATCCCTTCGTCTATCACCTCCCACTCGCCCTCTACCGCCTCCAGCCTGCGATACCCCAGCACTCGCCCGTCCCATTCCAGCTCAATCTGCAATGCCTCCACCTTCGCTTCCCCACTGCTATCCGTATACACCACCCGCACCATCGCCTCCTCACCCGGTAGCTTCGCTTCATCCACCGCTTCCACCCATACCCCGATCCCCACCTGCTCCCGCCTCCCTCGAACTTCCACCTGCTCCACTCCCGCGCTGCTTTCCACTGCCACCATTACCTGATAGGTTCCCGCCTCGCCCGGCAACAACCGCACCCCTACCCGCTGCTCCTCACCGGCACCAAGCGTAAACGTCCGTGGTCCGGCGATCGCAAACTCATTCACATCCCCACCTGCCAGCCGCACATCCGCTACCTCCACCGCCACGCTCCCCGCATTCCGCACCACAATTTCCCCTTGCCCGCCATCACACCCCAATACCGGTCCGATCACTGTCCCTTCCACTTCCAGCCCCACTACCTTTGCACACCCTCGCACCATCACCCCGCTTTCCACCCGTGGCGCCTCCTCCGGTCCCGGCGCCGCATCACTCCATATCCGCACCCGCACACTGTCAGACGGATATGTCCGTGCCCGAAACCGCACCCCAAGCCGCAGCGTATCTCCCACTTCCAGTGTCACCGGAAACTGCACCCAGTTCTCTGCCCAAAACGCCTGCGGATCACTCATCACTCCATCGTCAAACTCCACCGACCAGATCTGCAACTGCCATACCGCTCCCGCATTCCAGATCTTCACCTCTCCTCGCTCCTCCGACTCCTTCCCCAGCTCCACACACTCGAACCGGTATCCTTCCGCTCCCATCTTCGGCACATACGCCTGCCCTCGAAGTTCTCCTTCCACCGACTCCGCATCCGCAAACACTGCCCGAATCACTGCTCGCAGCGTGTCACCGGCTGCCGTTTCCACCTGCGGCTCATATTCTACCCGAACCACCACCTCCTGCTGCGGATTCAGCACGATCCCTTTCGGACTTCCCACTTCACTCCCGGCAAACTCATACCCGGTGATCCGGAAGTGTTCGACCTGCCCTTCCAGCACCACCGTATCGATCCGCACTGCATTGCTCCCGCCATTGCCTATCACCACCTGCCCGCTGTGTACTGTCTTCATCCGCCGCCATCCCCAGTCATACCCCGTGATGTACGGCGCTGCCGCTATTCCCTCTCCCTTCCACACAGAAATGTTGTCATCGCCCGGCGGGGCATCACTGACAAATTCCACCTGGATCTCATACGTCCCCGCCACCTGCGGTGCAAAACACGCTCCCTTCCAGTACACCACCTCTCCCGGTGCGATCACCAGCGGAAACGTATCCGCATCATCGGCGATGAAAAACGGTGGCTCAACGCCCCGGATCGTATCAATCCGCAATGGGGCACTGCCCCGATTCTCGATCCGGATCGTCTGGGCAAAGTCGTAGAGATTTTCGCTGTTACACCGCTGCTCCCCGGCTGCCACCTGCCGGGCATTCCAGTCGCCCACCACAATGTGTGGCTGTACGCCCTGCCCCTCCAGGGTAACCTGCCAGCGGGCACACGCTGCTACGATCTGAACCGTATCCCGCTCCCAATCCGTTTCATCTGCTCGCTCCCGCTTCGGCTCATACTCGATCACCACCTGGAGGGTATCACCCGACGCAAGCGCAGCAGGCAGCGGCGGTGTTACTGCAACGATCCGGTATGCTTCCGCCCGCTGCAACCACACTGTATCAATCACCACCACAGAATCCGATTGGTTCACCACCCGAAGCACCTGCTGCTGCTTTGTCCCCACCCGCACTGATCCAAACTGCAGAAGCGTGTCGCTCAGTGCTAATTCCGGTGCATCGTACACCACACTATCCAGCCGCACATTGCCCCGCCAGTCCACCACCCCATAGACCGCTTTGCCATCCCGTGAGGGATCGATCACTTCCAGTCGGAAGCGGATCTGTCGCCAGTACCCTTCGCCGCGGTTTTCCAGCACCGGTGGTGAGACCTTTCGGAGGCGGTAGTTATAGGACCGATCGCTGAGCAGTTCCACTCTGCTGATGCCGGTATCTTCGTAGGGCAGATCGAGGGAGTCATCACGGGCGGTAACGGTGGCAATGCCGCAGCTATCCTGCCGCTGCAATCGTGGCGCTTCCGTGTCCAGCTTCCCCAATCGGTTCCACGCCCCAAGACTCGTCGCCCCTTCATCAGCTCGATGACCTCGAAAATGTCCAGAATACAACATTACCCCCATCTGCGCATCGCTCTGGATGTGATAACTGCCAGCCGACAGGTTCGACAGCCGGATCGCCCACTGCCCGGTGCCCGGCACTTGCTGTCCCAGTATCCCCGGCACCTGCTGCCACAACGCCTCCCCATTGATCCGAATCGACCGGATCTTCTCCACATCCCCACCGGCAGCGACCAGCAAATGCAGCAGATGCTCCCAGCTGGTCAGTGGTCCCTGTCCCGGTCGAATGTAAAAATAATGCTCGCACACATACTGCTCCGGCGCAATTGCCCATAAAAAGGTGGTACCATACGGCTCATCTACGTTGACCAGTATCCACTCGCTTGGTCCTCCAAACGGCACAACAAGGATGGGTTTGGTCGCTTCCCACACAGCGTATCCACTAATCCAGTCGATTTGATCACCAGTAACAGCATAGTCCTGGTAATCCCCTGCCCGGCGTAAAAACCCCGACCACTGCCCCCGAAGCTGTCCGGTCTGCTCATCATACCACCGCACCTCAAAATAGGTGCTATCTTCGGCAGCGATCACCCGGAAGTCATCACCCCGTGGGCGAAACGATCGCACCACGTAATGCTTGCCCCACGCGCCCACCGGTGGAAACATCTCCGCAGTTGGTGCACCAGCTGTCCACCGGTTGTATGGTACAGGCATAACCGGATGATATTGCACTACAGCAATGGGTGCTGATCCGATGATCTCTGTCCCGGTCAAATCAATATCTTTGCCTTTTCTTTCCACCCACCCGGTGACACAAATCCCATACGCTTCCCCGGCGTTCAGCGTCGCTGTGTAGACTTTCCCTCGGTCCCGGGGAAATTCCACGTACTCATCCCGTCCATTGATCCGAATCCATCCAGCACCCTGTCCCTGCAACCGAACTGTTACCTTCGTTCCATCTTCCCTGGCAATAATCACTGCACCCTTGGGATTTAGAATCTGTGTCATTGGTGGATCATATCTCCAGGTGTGGTTGTTGTACCGCAGCACATATCGATATCGTTTTCCCCATACTGCTGTGGGATACACCTGATATCTGGTTAGCTGTGCGCCACTGCCTCCTCCTACAAACGCCCACACTGCCACCGGTTGTGTGGCAACAATCCGGATCACTCGATCGATCTTTCGCCCCTGATCAATGTGTCGTAATACGAAATCCGGAATGTTTCCCAGTCCCGTTGAATAAATGTACGCTTCCCCTGCCTGAAGCTGAATCGGCATATGTTGATATCCCTCTCCTGGAACCGTCAGCCGAACTTCTGCACCATAGGGAGCGAATACGACAATTTCGGAGATGTCATGTGCTGATGCAACATTTCCCTGGAAGTTCCCTAAGACAAAATAGAATTCTCGACCCAGGTAGGCGTTTGCCAGGCGCAGGTCGCAGACCTGCGCCGCAACAGACAACTGGAAAAGCAAAGCCCACGCCACGCAGAGCAGACGTATTCTCCTATACGTCATCTCCTGCTACTCTTGGTGTAATACCTAATCCAGCCACCGATCAGGACATGGAGAGGATGGAGGCAATGGTATTGATCTCACCTCCACATCCACCCGCTTTGGAATCACCAGTGCCGGTGCCCATCGGAATCGATCCACATACATCCCACGATCATCCATCGGTCCTGCCAGTAATGGATCCATATTACACGATCCTTCTCCCCATAATCCTGTCCATCTCTTACTTAACCGCCACTCCACTCGCCTCACGACCGCCGAATCCCTCCGCCATCCTGCTAAGTACAGCGCTTCCCCTCCACTGCTCTCCATCCACCTTACCTCCTCATCCGGCATCCAGGGCCAATTGTTCCACTCATTGTAATCTACCCCCTCTATCTCGAATACCCTGTACTGTGCCTTGTCATATCCTCCAGTCCGATACTTCCCTACCCACATCCCCTGCCCCGTATCACTGCTATCCCGATAGACCCCGACCAATCCCATCACATCATCGATCGTGTCCGCTACCACCCGCACCTCTACGTCGTACAACCGGTTCTCCAAGGCTTCCATCGCCACCTGTCGCAATGGCTGCATATTCCACACTATCCGCCCTCCCAATACATTCCCCAGATCTCCAGCATACGTCACCGTCGCTCCTGTCACCATCTCCGTATTCCCCCACCCTACTGCTACCACATCGATCCGGTTTCGACTCTCTACCACCTCTACCTGCCGAAACTCACTACACCGCTCCTCACTCGCATACACGATGTCCCCCAACGGCATCCCGCTGTATCCATCTACTACCAACA
>JALWWX010000158.1 GCA_027078675.1 Aquificales bacterium
CCGTAGCGGTGGGAGGCACTTCCGCGGAAGTAAGTTATTGGTACAAGCTTATAAAGAGATTTGAAGAGGAGGAAGGGATAGAGGTAAGGATTATAAGGCAGGCGTCAGATAGTGATCTGAGAAGACAGCATCTGATTCTTTCAATGATCTCGCATTTAGAAGACCCTGATGTCTTTTTCATGGATGTGGCTTGGGTAGGTCAGTTCATTTACTCCGGGTGGCTTGAACCTATAAATCTTGATACAAAACCTTTCTTCAAGGGTAGTATTGAGGTTGCCCACAGGGAGGGGAAGCTTTATGCTGTACCCGTTAATATTGATTGCGGGCTTCTGTATTACAGGAGTGATCTCCTTGAGGAGTACGGATGCGATGTGCCTGAGACATGGGAGGAACTACTTGAATGCAGTTTAAAGGCTGTTGATGAGGGTATTTACGGTTTTGTATGGCAGGGCGCCCAGTACGAGGGCCTCGTTTGTACCTTCTTGGAATTCTCTTATTCCGCTGGAGGAGATTTTGAAAATATAAATTCGGAAGAAAATTTGAAGGCTCTTACCTTTATGAGGGATATTATCCGCATACATAAAATATCACCCCCGGACACTTATGTGTCTATGAAGGAAGAAGAGGTGAGGCTCATATTTCAAAGGGGATTAGCTCTCTTTGAAAGGAACTGGCCCTATGCCTACGAGCTTCACAAGGCGGAAAACTCTTCGGTTAAGGATAAGTTCGGTATTGCACCCCTTCCCCGTTTTGAAGACGGAAGGAGGGCTTCTTGTCTTGGCGGTTGGTATATAGGTCTTTCCCGCTTTTCCGATAGAAAGGAGGAAGGTAAAAAGCTGATAAGATTTATAACATCTTACGAGGTTCAGAAGGATCTGGTTGAGGGTTTGGGATGGAACTCTCCGAGAATTGATGTTATGGAAGAACTCGGGGAAAAATATACCCACCTTAAGGTTGTGAGGGAGGCTTGTAACTATGCGGTTGCCCGTCCGCCTGTGCCTTACTATGCTCAAATATCCTACATTATTCAAAAGTATGTAAACGGTGTGCTTGCGGGACTTATAAAGCCTGAGGAAGCCCTATCAAAGATGGATAAGGAGATAAGGGAGTTAAAGGAGTATTACGAGTGAGGATGTTCTATATTTTAAACCTTCCTGCCTTTATTACCGTAAGCCTTATAAT
>JALWWX010000159.1 GCA_027078675.1 Aquificales bacterium
CGGTGTCCATCCGGGTTGAGTTGGGAACGTACCGCTCGCCGACGGGAAGTAATTGCTCGATGACCGGATGGCGACCATTGAAAATTTCCAGCCGTTCGGAGTCTTCCACTTCCGGTTTGCAATAGCCGTACTGTTCGGCGGCTTCAGCGAAGCTCTGGAAGCAGTCCAGCATTGCCAGTAAGGAGGCGTTGTGTTGCAATGCATCGGCGTACTGCAGGACGTTCGTCCGCATTTCGTTCAGCAGTTGCCGCTCCAGTTCTGCAATCTGCTCTTCTGCATTCAGAATTTTCGCTTCAATTTCTTTAAGTTCCGGCGTTGTGTAGCGCTCTGCTGCCGTCAGCGTTTGCTTCCGTTCATAGTCCGCCGGTACTTTCTTCCGGTGCGCATGGGTGACTTCGATGTAGTAGCCGAAGACATTGTTGAATCCGACTTTGAGTGACGGAATACCGGTGCGTTGCCGCTCCCGTTCCTGATATTCCTTGATCCATTGCTGCCCGTATCGGAGTGCTTCGAGGAGTTCATCCAGTTGCGGTGAGAAACCCGGACGGAAAATTTCACCGCTCCCCACCGTTGATGCCGGTTCTTCCACGAATGCCCGTTGCAGTTCTGTTGCTAATTCCGTCAACGAGTGGAGCGAATTTCCAATGGTGCGCAGGGTGTCCGAAGGAAGGGATGTTAGCAGGGATTGGATGGTGGGGATCACCGTCAGTGTGTGGGAGAGCAGAACGTAATCGCGGGGAATTGCCCGGTTCGCTGCAATGCGGGAGAGAATGCGTTCCAGATCCCCAATGGACAGGAGAATTTCCTGCAACTGTCGGCGGACATCGGGAGATCGAAACAGCGCATCGACCGCTTCCAGCCGTTGCTGAATGGGTTTCAGACGACGTAATGGGGCTGCCAGCCACTTTTTAAACAGGCGTCCACCCATCGGCGTCAGGGTTTTATCTAAAATCTGGAAGAGCGTGCCCTGACGCGAGCCGTCGAACGTGTAGAAGATCTCCAGATTCCGGCGGGTGGCAAAGTCCAGCGACATATATTCCGATGGATCGTACAGGCGGATGGAGCGGATGTGTTCGACCGTCCCCCGCTGTGTCTCATAGAAATAGTGGAGCACCACTCCAGCCGTCACGATCGCTCCGTTCCGATTTTCAATGCCAAAGCCTTTGAGGGAGC
>JALWWX010000160.1 GCA_027078675.1 Aquificales bacterium
AGGGTTTCAAGTATGGTCATAAGGTCATTGATGGGAATACCTTCCCTAAGCAGGTTTTGTAAAACCCTGTGTATGACGGAGATTGGTACCTGTTCTGGAACTATCTCCTGAACAACCTTCGGGTATTTTTTGGAAAGGGCTTCTATGAGTTCAACAACCTCGTTTCTCCCAAGGATCTCATGGAGATTTCTCTTTATAACCTCAGATATATGGGTTATTATAAGTGTGCTTATGTCAACAACCATGTAGCCGAGGCTTTGGGCTTCATCCTTTTGATCTTCCGTTATCCAGTACGCCTTCATTTTGAAGGCTGGTTCATAGGTTTCTTTACCTTCTATTTTCCCTCTTACATTGCCGAGATCAACCGCAAGAAGATGGTTTGGCATTATCTCATAAGAGTCAACCTCTATGCCTTTTATGAGAAGCCTGTACTGATAGGGGGAAAGTTTAAGATTGTCCCTTATGTGTACGAGGGGTATTATTAATCCGTATTCGTTGGCTATCTGCTTTCTTATGGTTCTTATCCTTGAAGGTATGTCTCCTCCTTGTGATTCATCAATGTAAGGTATGAGTCCGTATCCCACCTCCATGGTTATGGGATCAGGTTGGGGGACTATCTCTTCTTCCTTTTCCTCCTCAACCTTTTTCTGTTCTTGGATAGCCTTTTCAAGTTCTTCCACCTGTTTCTCCTTTAGACTTCTAACGAGCATGTAATACATACCCCCGAGCAATCCCGCCATGAAAAAGAAGGGTATTTTGGGAAAACCGGGTATAAGACCTATAAATACGAGCAAGCCCGAAGCTAATATTATTGCTTTCGGCTCTTTTGAAAATTCTTGAATTATAACATTTCCGAGTTCTTCTTTTGAAGAGGTCTTTGTCATAACAACACCCGCGGATGTGTAGAGGATAAGGGCGGGTATCTGTGATGCAAGACCTTCACCTACCGTCAGAAGTGTATATGTTCTGAAGGCTTCTCCTATATCCATACCCTTAAAGATTATGCCTACTATAAGTCCGCCTACAAGACTTAGGAACAGTATGAGCAACGCTGCTATAGCGTCCCCCCTTATAAATTTGCTTGCTCCGTCCATGGATCCATAAAAGGATGCTTCCCTTTCAAGCTGTTCCCTCCTTCTCTTTGCTTCAGCTTCCGTTATTATTCCCGCATTAAGGTCCGCGTCAATGCTCATTTGTTTACCTGGCATGGCATCAAGGGTAAAACGCGCAGCTACCTCCGAAATCCTTTCAGCTCCCCTTGTTATAACTATGAAGTTTATGACTATAAAGATGAAGAATACTATTAATCCAACGAGTACATCTCCCCCCACCACAAATTCCCCAAAACTCTCTATAATATGACCCGCTGCATCCGTTCCCTGATCACCGTACAGCAGAATTCTTCTTGCCGCTGCGATGTTAAGGGACAATCTTAATAAGGTTCCGAGGAGTAGTAAGCTCGGAAAGGATGAGAGTTCAAGGGGTGTTTTCACAAAGAAGGTAAGCATAAGTAGGGAAACAGAAAAGGTTATGCTAAGGGCAAGAAGTATATCAAGAAGAAAGGCGGGAAGGGGTATAATTATGGCTCCCAATATGGCAACAAACGCTAAAGCTATCCAGCCTTCCTGAAGACGCACTATATAATAAAGATAAACCTTTTTATGCGACGGGTTAAATTAAAGGTTTTATATATCTATATCTGTGAATATTATGGTTTCTCCGTTCGCGGATCTTACCTTTGAAGCGGGTAAATTTTCCCCTTTCAATATCTTCTCAAGGATGCTTCTTTTTTTCTCCCCTGTAAGGAACAGGGCAACTTCCTTGGAAGAGTTTATGAATTTTAAGGAAAGGGAGACCCTCTTAAGACCCGTTGGATCAACTGTCCAGCACGTGTAACCGTCATCGTCATACCATACCGAGTTTGGAAACAGCGAAGCTGTATGACCGTCTGTTCCAGCTCCAAGTAGTATAAAGTCAAGGGGTGCATGTTTTTTAAGGACTTCCGTATAAAGCCTGCATGTTTCCCTTATCTCTTTGGATGTGTCAAAGGGAAAGATGTTAGCCTTTTCACCCAAAAAACCCCTTATCATCCTGTAATTGCTTCTTTCATCATCAAGGGGTACATATCTTTCATCCGTTAAAAAGAAATTGATCTTATCCCATTCCATTTCCGACTCTCCGAGTATCCTGTAGGTCTCAACGGGTGTAGTACCCCCAGCAAGTGCTATATTGAAGGATCCTTTCGTTTCTATGTGTTCTTGAGCTTTATTTATTATGTATTCCGCAACCTTTCTGCTTATATCTTCAAAATTTTCTCCCCTTATAAGTTTATACAATGAGCCACCTCCTGCCGTCCCTTTCAATAAGTTCTGTTGCCTCTTTTGGGCCCCAAGAGCCTGGTTCGTATTCGGGGATATAATCATCTTCTTCCCATGCTTCAAGTATTGGTTCAACTATCTTCCATGCCTGAAGGGTTTCATCCGCCCTTATGAAAAGGCTGTGATCTCCTTCAATTATATCCTTTATGAGCATTTCGTAGGCTTCGGGTATCTTTTGGTGATAATACTCCTCCATATCAAAATCAAGCCTGCTTTCAACCGGGCATGAGATAAACCTCTGGGCGGGGGGTCTTAGCTGTATCTTCAGTGTTATAACATTCTTTGGGGCTATCTGGAAGGCTATTACATTGGGTTGGGGGAAACAATCAAGCAGTTTGGCAAATCCCCCAGGGATTTCTTTAAATACTATAACTATCTCCGTCAACTTTCTGTTCAGTTTTTTACCCGTTCTCAAATAGAAGGGTACACCCTGCCAGCGGAGGTTATCAATGTGGAGCTTCAGGGCAGTGAAGGTTTCTGTCTTTGAATTCGGATCAACACCCTCTTCCTGTAGATAACCCTTATACCTTCCCCTTACCGCAATATTCTTTACATCCTTTTTCCTTATCTCCCTTATTGAAAGGAGGAGTTTTATCTTCTCATCCCTTATCCTTTCAGGTTCAAGACAACAGGGTGGTTCCATTGCGAGAAAGGACAAAATCTGTAGAAGGTGGTTTTGCACCATATCTCTTAATGCTCCTATTCTGTCATAGTAGCCTGCTCTTCCCTCCACACCTATATCTTCAAGGGCGGATATTTGTACATGGTCAACAAAGTTCTTGTTCCATATACCCTCAAATATGCTATTGGAAAATCTGAAGGAAAAAATGCTCTGTACCGCACCCTTACCCAAAAAGTGATCTATCCTGTATATTTCATCTTCTATAAAGTACTTGTGAAGCGTATTGTTGAGCCTGTCTGCGGATAGGAAGTTAAAGCCAAAAGGCTTTTCTATTACTATCTTTCGGGGATTGCTGAACTTCCTGAGTAGGGAGCCGAGATGCCTTATTGTTGTTTCAAATAGGGTGGGGGGCAATGCTAAGTAAAATATTAGCTCCACTCCTTTAAGGTTTTCTATCTCTTTACCTATCTCCGCATAGCTTTGGTTGGATGTTACATCAAATGGTATGAATTTAAAAAGTTTACTGAAATCCTCCTCCCAATCTTTAACAAGCTCGGGTAAGCCGTTTTCGTCCCTCGCAAGGGCGTAAATACCTCTGAGGTTTGATAACTCTCCTTCTTTGTACAGCTTTCTAAGGACCGGGTATATTTTCTTCCGCGCAAGGTCACCGCTACCGCCGAATATGAAAAAAGCGTAGCCTTTATTCTTCATCTTTCTTTACCGCATGTCCTCCAAATTCAAACCTTAATGCTGCAAGAAGTTTATCCCTGAAGGAATCTTTTTGTCTTGATCTGAACCTCATAAATAGTGAATCCGCAATGTTAGGAACAGGGACCGCACTGTTTATGGCTTCAATTACCGTCCATCTTCCTTCTCCCGTATCTTCAACATATCCTTTTATTTCATCAAGATTTCCGAAATCTTCAAAGGCTTTCTCAACAAGTTCCATGAGCCAAGATCTTATAACACTTCCGTTGTTGTAGATCCTCGCTACCTCTTTAAGATCAAGATCAAATTCACTTTCCTTCATAAGTTCAAACCCTTCCGCTATGGCTTCCATCATAGCGTACTCTATACCGTTGTGGACCATCTTTACAAAATGACCTGCTCCTGACTTTCCAAGATAACCGTATCCAGTTCCCTTAGGTGCCAGGGCTTTGAGGACAGGTTCAATATATTCAAAATCTTCCCTGTCCCCTCCTATCATCATACAGTACCCTTCCTTTTCTCCCCATACACCTCCGCTTACTCCTATATCAAGAAATCCTACACCCTTACTTTTAAGCCTTTTATATCTGACCATAGAGTCCCTGAAGTAGGAGTTACCGCCGTCTATTACTATATCTCCTTCCTTCAAAAAACCTTCTATCTCATCAATGACACTATCAACAACTGTTGCGGGTACCATAAGCCATATTACCTTCCTCTCTTGGGTGAATATGTTTTCAATTTCCCCTATGTTGTTCAGTGTTTTGATACCGTCCTTTTTCGCTTTCTCTTTTATGGCTTCGTCCTTATCATACCCAAACACGGTGAAACCATTTTTAAGCAATCTTCTGCCTATTCCCGAACCCATTCTGCCCAGACCGAATATAAGTACTTCCTTTATCATCATTACCCTTATATCGGTACTTAATAGCTTTTATTGAATTGGTTGATCCGCTTGGATAAATTAAATTTAGGTATGGGATTAAAAATACTTTTTGTTTTTATTACTTTCATTTATGGTATAGCCTTGGGTATTCAGATAAACGGTAATATCATAATACCTTTTATTTATTATGATGACGGGACATATATAAGTGTCGGTGAGGACTATGGTGTAATCGTTAGAAAGGACGGAAAGGTAATTTACAGGGTAGGGAATATTGATTTCGGGGAGGTGTTGGGTAAACCTTCTACTATAAAGCTTTTGCATGAGACTAAAACAAAGGTAAGCATATTCAAGGGTAAGCCTTCTACATTTAAAAGGGGGTTGAGTGCCTATGAGGAATTGATACTTTCTGATGTTTATGAAGGTGTTGATGTAATATTTAAGGCAAACAGTAAAGGTATTGAAAAGTTGTATGTTTTCAGAAGGGGTGTTGATCCTGAAAAGATAAGATTCTTTATAGAAGGAGGAGTAAAAGTAGGTCTTAGTAAAGACGGAGGGCTTTTTTTAGAGAGAGAGGGGGGATTATTGTATTTTTCAAGACCGAAGGGTTTTCAAATAATAGATGGTAAAAAGGTATATGTGGACGTTTATTATGAAGTAGGTGAGGGTTATTACACGTTTAAGGTTGGTAATTATTCAAAGGAACATGACCTTATCATAGACCCTATGATCTCAGGTACTTTACTGGGGGGAGTATCCCACGATGAACCAGGTGGGAGAAGGTCAATAGCTGTTGACGGAAGCGGTAATATATATGTGGTCGGCTTTACAAAATCTTGGGATTTCCCCACTGATTCTGTAAGTCCACCTCCCGAAACCGCTGGTGGTGATGCCTTTGTAATAAAGGTTGATCCAACCTTTAGTAGTGTTCTGGCTGTTGCCTTTGTCGGCGGTTCGGGTATGGATATAGGCAAGGGTGTGGTTGTAGATCCCTCTGGTAACGTGGTGGTAAGCATTCAATCAAGTTCTTCCGATGCACCTGTTTCTAATAATGCTTTTCAGCAGAGTAAAAGCAGTCTTTCCGATGTATATATTGCAAAGCTATCTTCAGATTTACAATCCTTGATTTCCGCCACCTATTATGGTGGTTCTGGGGAGGATGAGCCTCTCTCATTGGCAGTTGACGGGGCAGGAAACATATATGTTGTGGGAAGGACTTCTTCTCCAGATCTCTTTATGCCAATAAATGCTTATGACAGTGTATGTAATGCGGGGGGAACAACATGCAGTGACGGATTTTTGGTAAAATTCAACGGTAACCTTTCGGAGGTTATCGGTGCAACTTACGTAGGCGGTCCTGAAGCGAGCCAGGTTAATGATATAGCCATTGATACCGCGGGCAATATTTATGTAGTTGGTTCAACGGGTGCACCTAATTCATGTAACTTCCCCGGCACTACGAGTACAAATTCTGGATGGTGCGGATTTATTGCTAAGTTTGATCCTGCAATCTCATCCATATCTTCCCGTCTTACAGGGCAAGAAAAGGAATCAGCTAATGTTATAAAGATTAACAGCTCAGGAAACCTTGTTGTTGCTGGTATAACACAGGGTACTCCGACTTCCTGTTACTATGATGTGGGGACAAACCAGGTTGTATGTAAGCATGACATATTTGTAAAGATATATGATACGAGCCTTAATGAGATAGCGAGTATATTTGTAGGGGGGCGAGGACAAGACAATGTTATGGATATTGATTTTGATAGTGCGGGAAATATATACATAGTTGGTTACTCTGATTCATCTGATCTTCAAACTTTTCCGTCTTCTTTCCAGTATGCGAAAGTTAATGTAGAAGATACTTTGTATGATGCGTTTATCGCTTCCATATCTTCCGATCTTTCTCAGGTACTTGCTACCACATACTTGGGTGGATGCAGGAATGATCATGCAACCTCAATAATGATATATAACGATGAAGTATATGTTGCTGGGCGGACGGATTCTCCTAATTTTCCTGCAACTCAAGGTTCCATAAGGTCTTCTTATACCTTTCCGGAATACCCCTATACCGTTTATGATTCGGGCGTAAATGATGTATTCCTGGTAAGACTTACAAAGGATCTATCAAGGGGTACAGACCCGCGTATGATGGAAAGTTTATGCGTGTGGGATTTCGGGATATACAATGTAGGTGATTCTTCCACTCCCAAAGAAGTAAGGATATATAACTTTGGGGGGTCAGATCTTATAGTAAACTCTCTAACATTGGATGACAGGACCAACTTTTCCATTGATTTGGGAGGCGGTTCTAACCCCTGTAATCAGTTACCTGCGACCATTCCACCTTCTTCCTATTGTTCTTTTAATATAACTTTTACTCCTCGGGCGGATGGTTTGTTTGAGACCATATTAACCGTCCAATCTAATGATCCAGTTAATTCAAGCAGGCAGATATTCCTTAAAGGTATAGGAAAGGGTCCCAAGTTACAAGTATATCCTAATCCGATTGATTTCGGTCCTGTGGGTGTGGGTTCTTCTGTTTCACAGATAGTTAACGTGAGAAATGGAGGAAGTCTTGATCTTGTTATAAATTCCATTCAAATAGTAGGCGATAACGTTTTTTCAATAACATCCAATAACTGTTCTGGTAGAACTTTGGCTCCTGATTCCTCTTGTGATTTTGTAATTTCCTTCTCCCCAACTGCCTTGCAGAGTTACAGTGCTACCATCACTATAGATTCCAATGATCCTTCATCACCCACCGATATACAAGTTACTGGAATAGGTGCTCCCAATGAACCTGATATAAGTGTAACACCCATGAGCTATGATTTTGGCAACGTATTTGTTGGTGCTAATAAGGTTTTCTCCTCGGTTGTTGTTCAGAACAACGGTCTTGTTGACTTGACTATAAGTGATGTTTCTATTTCCGGGTCCGCGGAATTTAGAGTTAACTATACAACGTGTACAGGCGCTAACATACCTCCGGGTGGTTCTTGTATCATAGATGTGTTATTTAAACCACAGTCAGTTGGACAGAAGAGTGCTAGTCTTAATATAACTTCAAATGATCCTGACACCCCGACAGTAAGTGTTTCTTTAACTGGTACTGGTGTACCCCCTCCTGTGATAAGTGTTAATCCTACCTCCGTAGATTTTGGGAATGTTATGGTGAACACTTCTGTTGTAAGGACAATTACTATATCAAATACAGGCTCTTCTGATCTTGAGATAACTTATGTGGGTAACATCAGCCAACCGGTTAGTATAGCGCCTGGGCAGACTAACCCTTGTCCTGCCAATACACCCTTTGTTTTAAGCCCCAATCAAAGCTGTACTTATGATCTTACCTTTGCACCCACTCAGCCTGGTTCCATAAATATGCAACTGCTTATAAGGTCAAATGATCCGGTTAACGGTTACTTGTATGTGAATATCACTGGGAATGCCATATTATCAGATGCTCCTGTTATTTTTGTGGATCCGACATCAATAGACTTTGGTGTTAAAGGAGTGGGGACAAGAACCCAGCCTTCCAGAATAACCGTTAGTAACTTGGGATCAAAAGTTTTAAGTATATCTTCTGTTACCCTATCCGGAAATGATTTTGTGATTATAACTGATATATGTACGGGTGCAAATCTTAATGCGGGTGATGTATGTGTTATTGATGTTGCTTTCTCCCCTACAACTCTCGGCACTTTGTCAGGCAGCATTACTATAGATTCCAACGATCCTTTAAATCCCTCTGTTGTGGTAACACTGACAGGTGAAGGTATTTATCCAGATCCCACCATATTTGTTGATCCGTCCCTTTATGATTTCGGAGAAACAAGCATAGGCTATCCTAAGCAGACGACTATTACGGTTAAGAACATGGGGGAAGATCCTTTGATGATATCAAGCGTTACTATAAAAGGTAATGATAAAGCGGATTTTGAAATAGCTAATGATACCTGTACCAATAATGCACTTTCCTATAGTATGCAATGTTTTATTGATGTAAGGTTTAATCCTAAATCCGTGGGTCAAAATAAATCCGCCTTTGTTGAGATATCCTCAAACGATCCTATGAACAGTGTCGTCAGTGTTAATCTTTCTGGAAACGCACTACCTCCTCCACTTATAATTGTTGATCCAAATATTATTGATTTCGGTGTGGTGCCTCTTAATACAAACAAACAGGTTGTAGTTAAGGTTACAAATGCGGGTAAGGTTAAGGTAACCATAACGGATGTCAGGGTTGAGGGTACAAATGTGGGTGAATTTGATGCTGTAAGCACATGTTCGGTGCTTAACCCTCAGGAATCATGCAATATTACCGTTTCCTTTATGCCTGTGGGTGAGGAAGGTGATAGGAAAGCCTTGCTTGTTATATATCTTGATAACGGTGATTCCATAAAGGTGCAGATACTCGGTTATGCTAAGGGTAGTGGCGATGAGGCTTTATACTTGCCAGCAACATTGGAAACTATTGAAATACTTGATTTCGGTAAGAGAAAGGTCAACATTTATACGGAGAGGGATCTTTTGGTAAAAAATGTAGGAGACGATCCGTTGGTAGTCCTTAGATTTGCATGGGCTGGAGAGGATGCTGGTGAGTTTGGGGTTGTGGAAGATATGTGTTCCGGAAAAACACTTAAGAAAGGAGAATCTTGTTATTTCAAATTAGGATTTGTACCCTCCAGAGAAGGCAATTTGAGAGCAAACTTCCTTGTATACTGGAAAGGCGTTTATGATACTGAGGAAAAGGAGCGTTTAATAATAGTAAGAGGTACGGGGGAGGTAAATCTGTTCGGATGTTCCACGGGGAGTTCTTACTTTGCGAGTTACATTGTTCTATTCTTGATAACAAAGTATATGATTATCCACTTCCTAAGTTCTATGAGGAGGAACAGGAAAAGGGATGAATAGAATACAAGGAGCCAATCAGTTAATGCTAAAGGGGTCAGATGCAAGAGTGATGGGAAAAGATAGGTTACACCCAATTGAAGTATAAATCCTACAGACAATCCTAAAAAGAGATACGGATTCATCGTGAAGGTTTTAACCGGACTAATAAGAAAGGGTGCATTTCTTATGGAATGTATACCGTTTATCCACTGGTTGACAACCATTGATGTGAAGGTAACAGTAACAGCATGTTCGTAGGTGAACCTTTCTAAGCAGTATATAAACAAAGCCAAGTTTATCAAACCCATAAATAAAGCGGTTGTTAATATATTAAATACCTGTAAACCATCAAAGAAATTTATTTTGCCCGGCCTTAAAGACATATCTTGAGGATCTTCTTTTGTGAAGGGAAATGCCTTATCTTGTACGCCGTCCGTTATCAAATTTATCCATAGTATCTGGGTGGGAAGTAGGGGAAAGGGAAGTCTCAGCAAAAATGCTAAGGTAAGAAGCGTTATCTCTCCAAAGCTACTTGAAAGCAGATAGTAAATTACCTTCTTTGTATTTATTCCTATTATTTTTCCGTACTTTACAGCTTCCGTTATAACGGATAGGTTATTGTCAGTTATGATCATTTTTGCCACATCTTTTGCAGCCTCCGCACCGTTACCCATGGCTATGCCCAGATCTGCCACTTTAAGGGCGGGTACATCGTTTATACCGTCGCCCGTAACAGCTACTATCTCTCCGTTACTTTGTAGTACCTTTACTATTCTGTATTTATCTTCAGGTAGAGCCCTTGCAACTATGCTTGTCCTTTTAAGGATGGTGTATAACTCTTCATCACTGTACTCCTTTACCTTTGTTCCTGTCAGGGCAATGTCACCTTGGGAGTATATACCTACCTCTCTTCCTATGGCTTTTGCGGTTTTTAGATTGTCGCCCGTTATCATGATAACCCTTATACCCATCTTTTTGCACCATTCCACCGCTTCCTTTGCTTCCTTCTTCGGAGGATCCCTAAAGGCTATAAGTCCCGCAAGGTTTATAGGTACTTTACCAGGGTCTTCTGGTTCACTTTCCATATACGCGTATCCAACTGCAAGTACCCTGAGTCCTTCTTCCGCGAGGTTATCATGAACTTCATTTAATTTTTCCTTCCTTTGGGAATTGTTATCCATTGTGGAAAGAACTTCAAATGCTCCTTTTATAACCAGCAAGTATCTTTCGCCCTCTTTATAAAGGGAAGCGGTGTATCTTTTCCTTATGTCAAAGGGGAAAATCTTTACTGGTGTTAAATTATCTGTATCAAAGCCTTTTTCTTTAACCCACTCTACTATTGCTGTTTCTACGGGATCTTTATATGAAGGATGAGAGGACAGATAAATGAGCTTATTAAAAAATTGCCCTTCAACTATTCCGTATGTTTTAAAGAGCTTAAGTTTACCCTCCGTTATTGTTCCTGTTTTATCCGTTGCTATATATGTTGCACTCCCTAAGGTTTCTACAGCAGGCAGGTGTCTTACAAGTACCTTCCTTTTAGCAAGCCTTAAAGCTCCTACCACAAGTACAAGAGTAATGACCAGGGGCAAACCTTCCGGGACAGCGGATACGAGTTCTGATATAACCAGTAAAAACAGCTGGGAAATTTCCCTTTTTTGAAGTATTCCTATTATGAGTAATATGCTCAGGGAAATTATCAAAACTAACATCCATTTTTTTGAAAAACTTGTTATGGCTTTTGTAAAAGGACTCGGAACTGATTTTATTTGTGTTTTTTCCACGATCTTTCCCATTTCTGTATTTTTTCCCGTTGCAAATACAACCCCTATACCCTCTCCCCTTACAACCACAGTACCTTTAAAAAGGATATTTTTTCTTTCATAGAGGGGTGTGTTTTCATCAAGCACAACCTTGCTGTCTTTCTCCACAGGTATGGATTCACCTGTAAGGATGGACTCGTCAATGAGTATCTCCCTATCCGTTATAAGCCTTATATCCGCAGGAACAACATCACCTTCCCTTACCTTTACTATATCTCCTGGTACCACCTCCGACATGGGGATGGTTATTTCTCTGCCTTCTCTTATAACCGTTGTTTTAAGATCCGTTATCTTTCTAAGTGATTTAAGTGAAGCTTTTGCTTTAAGTTCTTGGAAAAATCCAAGAGATCCGTTTATAAGTACTATTCCTATTATAAGGTAAAAGTCAAGCATATTTTTTAATGCAAGGGATATCAGCGCAGCAACGAGGAGTATGTATATTAGTGGATTGTGGAACTGCTTTAGAAACAGAATAAGGTTGCTTTCCTCTTCCGTTTTTATAGCGTTTGGTCCATAGATCCTTAATCTGTTTTCCGCTTCCCTCTGGGATATACCTTCCTTACTTGAATTTAGCTCCTTTAGGATTTCTTCTATGGTTTTTGAGTGAAAGGGCATAGCTCAGTTATAAATTATATAGCCGAAGTATGGAAATCTTTTAACTCAAAAATGTTTTTCATTGACAAGCCTTTTAAGATCGCTTATTTTCAGGTTATAGTTAAGTATAGCATTAAGATACCTTACTTTGATTTCCTCATAAGTCTTCCTTGCCTCAAGTATGTCAATGTAGGTGCTTATACCCGCTTCATACTTCCTTTCAACCGAATTAAGTATCTTCTTAGATGTTTCCAATTGGGATTTCCAAGCTTCTATTTCTGCATCAATGACTTTAAGGTCCCTCTCAATATTTTCTACTTTCACCCTAAGTTTCTTTTTGAGATCCTTTATCTTTTCCATCTGTTTTATGGCTTCTATTTCGCTTTTGGCTATCTTTGCCTTTGTATTTAAACCGTCAAACAAAACCCAGTCAAGCTTTACACCATAGCTGTATCCCGATTTAAATTTTTCAACAAGCCTGAAATTTTCAAAATCCATATAGTTCCTTCCCTGATAATTAAAGAAGGCAAAAAGCTTAGGATAATAATTACTCGCATAAGCATTTTTCTGATCCTTATAAATTTCAAGGGTTTTTAAGGCTACTCTGTAGGTGGTGTTATTTTTAATAAAGTTTTCTTTATCGTATTCGGGCTTTGGTTCCTTGATAAGTTCACCCTCTACATCTTCTATATCCCCTCCTATAAAGGCGGAGAACTCCTTTTTTGCATTTTCAAAATCATTTACAGCCTTTTTGTACTCATATTCCGCCACCTTCCTCTGTGAGGTTGTTCTCAACAGATCAATTTCCGAGACTATACCTTTTTTATAAAGAAGCTCCACCTGTTTCTCCCTTTCCTTCCAGTATTTAAGCGTTTCTTCTTTCAGCTTTATAATTTCCTTTTTGTAAAGTAGCCCGTAGTACATCTTTCTTGTTTGATTTGCTACTTCCGCTTTTATATCTTTTATTATTTCCTCTTGAAGCTTGACACCCTTCTTTGCTATCTTTATTGCCTCAAACACAACCTTGTTAAAAATTGCTTGTTGAACGGATATACCGTATTCCTTCTGTTCTTCGGGAATAAATGCGGATATAAAATTAGGATCCCATTTTAAATATGATGCGGATAGGCTAATTACGGGATAAATACCCGATTTTGCTTCCCTTATTTCCTCTTCAAGTTTTTTTAAGTCAAGCTCGGAAGAAATCACTTCAATATTATTTTTAAGAGAAATTTTGACCGCCTCCTCCAATGTTATACCCCATGAAAGGCTAAGGATAGAAAAGATTATATATAGCCATCTCATTTAATCTTCACCTTTACCCCTTCCTTCAGCTTACTGCTGTTGTCCGTAACCACCAGATCACCTTCTTTCATACTTCCTTTTACTAAAAGATGATTATCCTTTTTGGTTACTATGGTCACTACCTTTCTTCTTACGGATTGTCCATCGTACACCCATATATAGCTTGTATTTCCTGAAAACTGAACCGCGTGTTCTGGCACCCTGAAAACCTTTTCTTTTCCAACTGATATCTTGGCTATACCGAACATACCCGGCTTTACATATTTTTTATCCTTTTTTATTTCCGCTTTAACCTTTATCATCTTATCCCTGTCCGCAACGGGCGAAATGTAAACGATTTTACCCTTTACTTCACCCACACCTTCTATCTCAATGGGTATCTCCTCACCTTTTGATATTCTGGTTATGTATCTCTGAGGTATTCTGAAGACTCCGTACAGTTTATCCGTACTGACAAGCCTCAACAGTTTATGTTGGGGTGATACATTTTCTCCCTCGTCTATGAATATTTCTACAATCTCACCACTGAAGGGAGCTTTTATCTCAGTATAGGAGAGTCTTAATTTCAACAGTTCTATATTTGCCTTTATACTTTCAATTTGTGCCTTATAAGCCTTTAATGAGGATTCAAGCTTTGATAACTCTTCCTCACTTACAATGTCTTCCTTTTCAAGATCTTTTCTCCTTTCATACATCTCCTTTGTATTTTCATAGTTGGCTTTTACAACTTCAAGCTCTGATTTTGCCTTATTGATAGAAGCCTTTATTTCTTCATCATCTATCTTTATAAGCGGATCTCCCTTTTTTACCCTTTCTCCCTCTTTAACAAATACCTTAACAACCGTGCCTCCCACTTTGGGTAAAAGCACAACATCCTTATCCGCTTCCAGAGTTGTATTTGCTTCATATAGTATTTCTATTTCCTCTTCCTTTAATTCAGTTACTTTAATCTCTATAGCCTCTTCTCCTGATCGTTTTGTTTGGTTTTTTTCCTTTTGGGGGGAGCATGAGTAGATTAAAGACAATAATACCACTAAATGAAGGATAATTTTGAACATGGAATGATTATAACACACTGACTGACCAGTCATACATTATAATATTGAGCATCATGTACAGATTTTTCATCCACAGACCAATTACCACATGGATGTTCATGATTGCCTTTATAATCCTTGGTATAGCTTCCTATTTCAGGATTCCCGTAGATAGGTTTCCAGATGTGGACTTTCCCATGGTGGCTGTGGGAACACCCTTTCCGGGTGCTAATCCTTATGTTGTTGATGCAAATGTTACGAGGGTTATTGAGGAAGAGCTTGCAACTATAAGCGGTGTGGACTCAATAATTTCTCAGAGTTTTACGGGAATGTCAAGGATAATAGTTATGTTCAATCTTGATAAAGATATTGATAAGGGTGTTCAGGAGGTGAGGGATGCGGTAAGGAGGGCAACAGGAAAATTGCCTCCCGGTGCGGAACTTCCTTC
>JALWWX010000161.1 GCA_027078675.1 Aquificales bacterium
TAATAAATAACCCCATGGAAATCATCAATATACCCATAGAAGAAGAAGTAAAACAGGCGTACATAGATTACGCAATGTCCGTTATAGTGGGGAGGGCTATACCGGATGTAAGGGATGGCTTAAAACCCGTACAGCGCAGAATACTCTACGCCATGTATGAGATGGGCTTGTACCCAGACAAGCCCTTCAAAAAGAGTGCGAGGGTTGTGGGTGAAGTTTTGGGTAAATATCATCCCCACGGAGATCAGGCTGTATATGACGCCCTTGTAAGAATGGCTCAAGACTTTAATATGAGATATCCCCTCATTATAGGGCAGGGTAATTTTGGAAGTATAGACGGAGATCCTCCCGCCGCGATGAGATATTCGGAGGCGAAGCTGTCAAAACTCGCAATGGAGATGCTGGAAGACATTGACAAGGAGACGGTGGACTTTGCCCCAAATTTTGACGATTCCCTTACGGAGCCTACAGTACTTCCGTCAAAGTTTCCTAACCTTATATGTAACGGTACAACAGGTATAGCTGTGGGACTTGCTACATCCATACCTCCCCATAATCTGAGGGAAGTAGGCAAGGCACTTATAAAACTTGCAGAAAATCCTAAAACAACCCTTGAGGAGCTGTTACAGATTATAAAAGGACCGGACTTCCCGACTGGAGGTATTATAGAGAATGCTAATGAGCTTAAAGAGATATATGAATACGGTAGGGGCACTATTCAAGTAAAAGCCAAGGCGCATGTTGAAAAGCTTCAAGGAAACAGGGAGCAGATAGTTATAACGGAGATACCTTATCAGGTAAACAAGGCGGATCTTATAAAGAAGATAGCTGATCTTGTAAGGAGCGGTAGGATAAAGGAGATTTCGGATCTGAGGGATGAATCAGATAAGGAAGGTATAAGGATAGTTATAGAACTTAAAAGGGAGGCAAAGGGCGAAAAAATTCTTGAAAAGCTGTACAGATACACTCAGCTTAAAAAGAACTTTCCGGTTAACTTGGTCGTCCTCATAGATGGCGAACCCAAGCTTGTAGGTTTAAAAAAGTTACTTCAGGAGTTTATAAGGCATAGATTAGAAGTTATACTCAGAAGAACAAAATATTACCTCAAAAAGGCGGAAAACAGATTACATATAGTAAAGGGTCTTTTGATAGCTATAGGTGATCTTGACAATGTTATTGATATGATAAGGAAGTCAAGGGACGGGGCGGAGGCTAAAAGAAGACTTATGGAAAGTTATGAGCTTTCGGAGGTTCAGGCGCAGGCTGTCCTTGATATGAGACTTCAAAGATTAACTTCCTTGGAGAGGGAAAAGCTTGAAAAGGAAGAAAAGGAACTTGAAGAGAAGATAGCTTATTACAGAAAGGTTATTGCGGAAGAAAAGGAGAGGGTGAAGATATTTATTGAGGAGACAAAGGAGCTTATAAAGAAGCACGGGGATGCGAGAAAAACCTTCGTGGAAGGCATAGAGGGTTACATAGAAGAAGGATCAATGCTTGTTGCCATTCTTGAAAACGGTCAAGTGTTTCCCCTTGAAGAGATACCAGAGGAGTCATCGCCGGTAGTTAATGTACTTGATGTTCCCTTTACGGAAGGTCTTTTCCTCGTTTCAAATAGGGGAAGGGTTTACTGGATTGCTGGTTCCCATGCCCTTCAAGGTACTAAGGTAAGAATGAAAGAGCCTGGGGAAAGCATCATAGGTGCCTTTATAAGGGAGCAGTTTGCGGACAGGCTTATAATGGCTACGAAGAAAGGTTATGTGAAAAGGATACCCCTTGTTGATTTTGAATACAAAGCCCAGGGAGTTAGCATAATAAAGCTTACGGAAGGTGATGAGGTAAGGAGCATAGCCCAATCTTATCATGATGCGGATATTCTTATATACACTGGTAAGGGAAGGGTGGCAAGATTCCCCGTAGGTGAGGTGCCTCCCGCAACGCCTGGTACGAGAGGAGTTCAGGGTATCAAGATAGAGGATAGAGATGAGGTAGTGGGAGCAAGGATACTAAAAGACGAACCCTATCTTCTTGTTATAACCTCTCACGGAAGGGTTAAAAAGATAGTAAGTGAAGAGATTCCGCGTATGGGTAGGTATGTAAAGGGGGTTCATATTCTGCCGAAGGGAACAAGAGACAGGGTGGCGGATATTATTCCACTTAAGGAAAAAGTTGAATTGCTTATAACAACCGAAGGCGGAAAGGTCTTTTATGATCTAATAGAAGAGAAGGATATACCCCTTTCCAAAAGGGAGTCTTCCGCAATCAAAAGATGGGATATAGGCGATGACACCATCCACAAGGTGGTCAGAAAGTCATCATGATAGATATAGAGCTTATAAGGAAGAATCCTGATTTTGTTAAAGAGAGATTATCTTTAAGGGACAAATCCTATGCGGATTTGATTGACGAGATCCTTGAGCGGGACAGGGAAAGAAGAAATTTTATAAGGGAAATAGAAGAATTAAGAAATAGGAGAAATGTTAAAAGTAAAGAAATAGGAAGACTTAAAAGGGAAGGCAAGGATACATCAGGTCTTGAGGAGGAAGTAAAGCATATAAAACTTAAAATAGAGGAATTGGAAGATAAACTTGAAAAGGTGAATACGGATCTTAAATCCCTTATTTTAAGGATTCCCAATATTCCCCACAGCAGTGTTCCGATAGGGGAGGACGAAAGCGATAATGTTGAGGTAAGGAGGTGGGGAGAGCCGAGGGAGTTTACTTTTGAGCCTAAACCCCATTGGGAAATAGGTGAAAGATTGGGAATTCTTGACCTTGAGAGGGCTTCGCGCCTTTCAGGAAGCAGATTTTCTATATTCAAGGGTGATGGCGCCTTACTTGTAAGAGCATTGATAAATTTCATGCTTGATGTACATACTAAAAAAGGCTACCGTGAAATTCTACCGCCCCATCTTGTAAGAGGAGAGATATTGGAGGGTACGGGCCAACTGCCCAAGTTTGAAGAGGACCTTTATGTATGCGAAAGGGATCAGCTTTATCTTATACCCACAGCAGAAGTACCCCTTACAAATCTTTATCGCGAAGAGATTCTGAAAGAAGAGGATCTTCCCATATATCTTACCGCCTATACACCTTGCTACAGAAGGGAGGCAGGATCATACGGCAAGGACATAAGGGGCATTATAAGGCAACATCAGTTTGATAAAGTTGAGCTTGTGAAGATAGTTCATCCTGACACATCTTACGATGAGCTTGAATCCTTAACAAGGGATGCGGAAGAGATATTAAGGCTTCTCGGCTTACCTTACAGGGTTGTTGAGCTTTGTACCGGGGATCTCGGATTTTCATCTGCAAAGACCTATGACATAGAGGTTTGGTTTCCCTCTCAGAATAAATACAGAGAGGTATCTTCATGTTCAAACTGTGAAGACTTTCAGGCAAGGAGGATGAACACAAGATTCAAAGATTCCCAGGGTAGAAAAAGATTTGTACATACGCTAAACGGTTCTGGCCTTGCTGTGGGGCGTACATTCGCAGCAATCCTTGAGAATTACCAGCTTGAGGACGGAAGCGTTGAAGTACCGGAAGCTTTAAGGGATTATGTAAAGAAGGACAGGATATGTTTGGAAGGGTAAAGCCAGAAGAGTGGAAGGATTACAAATGGCAGTTAAGGAACAGGATAAGGGATCCTTTAAAGATAGCGGATTACTTTAACCTTTCAAAGGAAGAAAGGGAGTGGGTATTAAGGGTTTCAAAGATCTATACTTTTGGGGTTACACCTTACTACCTTTCCTTATCCGATCCCCGTGATCCTGAAGATCCCATAAGGAAACAGATATTACCTTCTCCAGAGGAGATAGATCCCCATATTCAAAGATACGGCGAGGAGAATCCCTTTAACGAAGAAAAGGAAATAAAAGGGCTTACACACAGATACAGGGACAGAGTACTGATGGTTGTTACGACAGCCTGTGCAACATACTGCAGGCACTGTATGAGGAAACGCATATTCAGGGAAGGTGAGAGGGCTTTTACAAAAGAAGAGATAGACAGAATGATAGAGTATATAGAGTCACATAAGGATATAAAGGATGTGCTTATATCGGGCGGTGATCCATTGATCCTTGATAATGAAAGAATTGAGTATATCCTTAAAAGACTCAGAGGCATAAAACATGTGGATATTATAAGGTTCGGCACAAGGTTGCCTGTCTTATTGCCCCAAAGGTTTTATGATAAGCAATTGCTCAAGATACTTGAAAAATACGGGCCTATCTGGATAAACACCCACTTCAATCATCCCAAGGAGGTTACGGAAGAATCGGAGGAAGCGGTTTTTAACCTTTTAAAACATGGTGTACCCGTCAATAATCAAACCGTACTCCTTAAAGGTATTAATGATGACGGAAATATTATGCTTGAACTATTCCGAAAACTTTTAAGGATAAGGGTAAAGCCCCAGTACCTATTCCACTGTGATCCAGTTAAAGGAGTTATGCACTTCAGGACCACAATAGATAAAGGACTTGAAATAAT
>JALWWX010000162.1 GCA_027078675.1 Aquificales bacterium
GTATGTTATCTGACAGGGTTGACGGTGTCATACCTTTAAGGAAAAAGTATTCAAAGGGATTTCCAAAAAATTGACCTATGGTACTTCCGTAGGCTATACCGTAACCCACTATTATCCAGGTTATGCTCACAATACAGTAAGCTATAAAGGACATGGCAATTGTGTTAAGTATGTCTTTCCTTTTAGCCAAGCCTCCGTAAAACAGGGCAAGACCGGGAACTGTCATAAGCATAACGAGGGCTGAAGAGGTTAAAAGCCAAGCGGTGTCTCCAGAATTGAGGGTTGACTTTTCCTCCGCCAAGGCGGTGCCTACGGGTATAAGAAGGGATATAATACTTATGATTAAACCTTTCATCTCCGCAACCTCCGTAATTTAAACCCGCCCCCTTAAGAGGGGCGGGGCTTTTTATAAATTATCTTTTATATATCAAAGTAAAGTTCAAACTCCTTGGGATGAGGTATAAATCTGAGTTGATCAATCTCAGCCTTTTTAGATTCAATCCAAAGTTCTATAAACTCTTCTGTGAAAACTCCTCCTTTAAGTAAGAACTCGTAATCATTCTCCAACGCCTTTATTGATTCCTCAAGAGATCCAGGAAGTTGAGGTATCCCTTCAAGCTCTTCAGGAGGCAATGAGTAAATGTCCTTATCAAAGGGTTCACCCGGATCAATTCTGTTCTCAATACCGTCAAGGGCTGCCATAAGGATGGCGGAAAATGCTAAGTAAGGATTTGATGTGGCATCCGGGAATCTGATCTCTATCCTCTTAGCTTTGGGATTCTGGTAGTACATGGGTATCCTTATAGCGGCGGATCTGTTCCTTGCGGAGTAAGCAAGTCTTACCGGTGCCTCAAAACCGGGTACGAGCCTGTGGTAAGAGTTTATGGTGGGGTTGGTAAAGGCTGTAAGTGCAGGTCCATGCTTAAGTATTCCCCCTATGGCATAAAGGGCGAGTTCAGATAGACCTGCATATCCGGAACCCGCAAAGAGGTTCTCTCCATCCTTCCATATAGAAAAGTGTGTGTGCATACCTGAACCGTTGTCCTCGGGAAGAACCTTAGCCATAAAGGTTGCATATTTACCGTACTTTGCAGCTACATTTCTGACAACATACTTGTAGATGAAGAGTTTATCCGCCTGATTGACAAGGGAGTCGTATCTTATATCAATCTCCGCTTGCCCTGCGGTAGCAACTTCGTGGTGATGCACCTCCACCGTTATTCCAAGATTAGAAAGTATAGATACCATCTCATTCCTTATGTCTGTCATCTTATCAAGGGGAGGTGCGGGGAAGTATCCTCTCTTATAGGGGATCTTGTAACCCGATGAGGGCATCTCCCTGTTCCACCATCCTTCTTCCGCATCAACCCTCCAGAAGGAGTAGTTCTGATCGTTGCCGAATTCAACAGAATCAAGAATAAAGAACTCCGCCTCCGGACCATAGTAAGCGGTATCACCTATTCCGGTCTGCTTCAGATATTGCTCCGCCTTCTGGGCAATAAATCTTGTATCCCTTCCGTATCTTTCCTTTGTTATGGGATCATAGATATCACATATCATTACAAGTGTCTTTGTCTCTATAAAGGGATCTATAAAAGCGGTGCTGGGATCTGGGAATACAAGCATATCCGATTCATGTATTGACTGCCATCCCCTTATGGAAGACCCATCAAACCCTATACCTTCTTCAAAAGAGGCCATGGAAAGCTCATAGGCTGGTAATGTCATGTGTTGCCACTGTCCAAAGGGGTCGGAAAATCTTAAATCAACAAACTGTACACCCTCCTGTTCAATAAGGCTTAGAACCTCTTTCGGTGTGTATTTCGGCATAACAGTACCTCCTTTATAAAAATTTTCCTTTAAACAGCAACCTCACCTCTTTCACCTGTTCTTATTCTTACAACATCTTCAACAGGTATAACAAAAATCTTACCATCTCCCACCCTACCTGTTTGGGCGGTTTTTGTTATAACATCTATCACCTTCTCCACATCGTCGTCCTTGACCACAACCTCTATCTTTACCTTTGGGAGGAAGTCAATAACATACTCGGTTCCTCTGTATATTTCGGTGTGTCCCTTCTGCTGGCCGAAGCCTTTCACTTCAGTAACAGTCATACCGCCTATGCCTATCTCAATAAGGGCATCCTTAACCTCATCAAGCTTGAAAGGTTTTATAATCGCCTCAATCTTTTTCATCATCCGACCTCCTTGTTTTTATTATGCAAAAAACATGCCAATAAAAGATTTGCTCCAAAAGACGATTTTAACAGATTAAAAGGGAAAGCCTCCCCCCCTTCCTTATGTAAAATTGTTTACAAAATTGTTAAATTGGTAACAAATCTTAAAACATCCAGGAGATCTCCGTCCTTACAATGTCCTCAACAACACCTCCCTCCGTCTCCTTCACATAATCCGCCTTAAGACCTACAAGGGGGTGAGGTTTATACATAACCCCTAAGTTTATTATGTTAACCTTTGAATTTTCAGGCTTGGGATAACCGGAAGGCACCTTGCTTGCCCTATCGTAATCCTCATACATGGCAAAGAGGAAGAGTTCCTGATCTTCCATATCAAAGAATCTGAAAATATCATAGGCTACCTGTATATAGTAGCCTCCCATACTTTCCGGAAAAACATTACATCTGTTCTTATCTACCTGACATAGAGGTTCGCTTAAAGCGAGGGTAACTCTTTCCGCATTATTGTTTGTTACAAATACACCGAGGAATCTTACATCAAACCCTGCGTATTTCCACATAAGATGTGGGCTTATCATGTTAACCCTTCCTATCTCTTTCCCATCCTCATTCTGAATACCGCTAAAGAATCCAGACACACCTATCTTCAAGCTTTTAGGAAGGTTTATATCAAATCTTCCCGTTAAAGCCATAGAATCTGACAAAGCCTTTGAAGCTTTTTGTCTGAGATTCTTCAAAGGTGCGGAAGGTTTATAGGATCCCTCCTTAGCCTTGAATCCATTCATTACATAAAATCTGTACTCGGTAGGTCCGTATTCACCGTAAAAACCGAAGCCGTTTTCCCTCCAAGCGGTGGGTATTATGTCCGTTTCAAGATAGGGTTTATAAACGGGAAAATAGGTAGGAGGTTCATGAAGCTCGTTTATTATACCTACAGGTGTGAGCAGAGTACCGCCCCTTATACCGAAGGCTGGGTTGAAAAGATAATCAACGAAGGCAAACTCTATAGCGGTTTCATTGGCATGTTCCCATTCCACCTCTGAATTGAATTTCAGTTTCTCCGTGAAGGAGTAACCGAAGTACATTATAACCCTGTAAACATTAGCAAAAGCCTTCGCACCCTCACCCTTCTTATTAACCTTATTCATATAAAGGACCTGACCGTAACCACCTATTGATACACCCTTAGGATTCAGCAAAGCCTTTGAAGCTGCAGGTCCCAAACCAGAGTAAGTTTCCATAGTTATTTCAGGCATAGCCAATTCAAGCCTAAGCTGTCTTATCTCCTCCTTAAGAACCTCTATCTCTTCTCTAAGGTTATCCTGAGAAAATGCGGAAGAAACCAAAGCAAGACACCCCAACGCTAAAGCATGCAATTTCCTCATGACACTCCTCCTTCCGTAATTTAACAGAAATTGAAATTCAATTTCATAAAACATTCTATGATACTGCTCATTTTCAATGAGGTGTAAAATATTTTTTATGATGAAGGCAAAAATACTTTTTATTTTTATAATCTCTGCCCTCGTTATATCAGGATGTGCGAAGAAAAAGCCAGAACTTGAATCCTCCCTTAGAGGTAAGTGCTTTGAGGGGGCTCCAAAATGGGTAATAAATCCAGAAATCGCAGGCGAACTTTCCGCTGTAGGTTCCGCTAAGGTAGGAAAGGCGGGAATACAATTTGCAAAAACAGAGGCTACCGCACTCGCAAGGGATGAGATAGCAAGGATAATGGGAGTAAAGGTTAAGAATATGGTAAGGAATTTTGTACAGGTTACGGGTGTGGGGGACAATGAAACGGTTGACAGGGTATCAAAACAGGTATCAACCCAAGTGGCAAATCAACTCCTTGTTGGATCAAAAGCCAAAGCTCAATGGCTTTCACCATGTAATGAGCTGTTTGTATTAGTTTCCTTGGATTCCAAAGAGGTGGGTGAGGCTGTTAAGGAAGCTGTAATTACAAGTTATAAAAATCAGCAAGCCCTCTGGCAGATGTTCCAGGCAAAGAAGGCATGGGAAGAACTTGAAAGACAGGTTGAGAAGGAATTCGGAAGCTGGAAGTAGTGTAAAGAAGTACGCTTACATATTTGAAGAGAATAATATAAAACTTTCGGAAGAGCAGTATGAAAAGTTTTCAATTTACCTGAGGTTACTCAAAAGGTGGAACAGGGTCCACAATCTTACATCTGTAGATTCTGAAGAGGAGATTGTAAAAAGGCACTTCCTTGATTCCCTTTCCCTTGCAAGATGCTTTGAAGATATTGGATTGGA
>JALWWX010000163.1 GCA_027078675.1 Aquificales bacterium
TAAAACTTAGCCCCCTTAAGGGCATGATACTATTATCGGGGTGGCAGGACTTGAACCTGCGACCTTCGGCTCCCAAAGCCGACGCTCTGCCACCTGAGCTACACCCCGTAAGGGATAGTATATTTTATCAAATCAGTAAATTTCAATCAGGAAGGCTACAACTTCCCACAGAATTTGTTAAATTATTGAAGTCAATGCTCCTAAGGAATATATTGTTACTATACAAATCTGCATAACAGTTGTTGTTAACTACATATCTTATTTCACTGTTGTTTATCACAACCTCTCCTCCGCAATTGTATAAATTATCGTTGCTATCAAGGAAATAGGAAACAGGAGTTATCGTTTGCACATTAACACTGACAGAAGAATTCAAGCAATAGTTATCCTGATAGGTAAAAGACCCAGCAAGGTTGTAACTGAAGTAATTAGAATATTTACATTTTGCATCAAAATCTATACGTATGTCGCTACCTTGAACCGAAAACTCATACGAAAGGAACGAGAAGCTAACATTCAAATTACTAAAATATATGCTTCCCTCAAATCCATCAGTACTTGCGCAGTCGGAGTAGCGCCTATTAAAAGTCATTGAAAGGTTAGTGGATCCATAAAATGTAATGTCCGCAAGACTAATTCTATCTAACATACACCCATCAGAAAAGGTCATGATCAAATCCGTTATCATCCCTCCACTTTCATTATAACTACCCGTTACAGTACAGTTAAGCTCACTATCAGCGTTAGGTTTACACTGGTCATATGTAAAAGTAAATGTCCTATCAACCGTGTTTATGTTTACATTAACTTTGCCAGAGTAATCACAACCAAGAACAGCATTAATATTATTTGCATTAAATTGAGAAAGGATATATTCAAGATCAGCCAATCTTGAAAGTGAAAATCTTCTTAACTCTATACTTATCCTATCAACTGTTCCAGAAAGAATAAATGCCCTTATAGTATTTTCGTCCGCTACGGGCTTATTTGTATCCCCGTTGTTTCCAGCAGGAGGTTCATTGCTAAAATCCTGGTCAGTATCCACATCCTCAGTAACAGATACACCCACACCGCAGGAGATTAAAAATATAAATAGTGGTATATAAAGCAATATCCTCTTCTTTATCATAACCGCACCTCCCCTAAGGTTTGAAAGGGTATTACTTTTATTTTAATAAAATTTTAGCAATGGCATTATATTAAAACCATGACATTAACGGTTGAAGCTATAGAAAAATTGGCGGGTGTACCGCTGAGGGAGTTAAAAAGAAAGCTTAAAACAACTGCAGGAAATTTAAGGATGTTTGTATTCGGGTCCTATGCCAGGGGAGATTTTTCATCTGAAAGCGACATAGACCTTTTAATTGTTGTTCCAAACGAGCTTTCTCAGAGAAATATTGATAAAATCAAAAGTACTATAGATGAGTTCGCAGAAAGATATAGGGTATTTTTAGCTCCTATAATAATTACCGAGGATGAATTTATAAGCAAAATACCTTTACGCTTGAAAATAAAAGAAGAGGGTGTTGAAGTTGAATGAAGGAGAAAGGCTATCCTTAGACGAAAAACTTAAGCTTTCGGAATTATACTGTAAAAAAGCGATGGAAATTTTCAAAGAACTTGAAACATTGAAAAAGGAAGGATTTTTCCTAACACTCGCTAATAGGGCGTATTATGCAGTTTTCAATATGAGTAAAAGTATTCTCTCACTTTACGGTAAAGACCCGGTTTCTCATAAAGGGGTTAGACAGCTACTACACATACATTTATATGAAGAAAGGGATCTTCTCAAAACATTTGACGAACTGATGGAGTATAGGCAAAAAACCGACTACGATGTATTTGTATCTAATGAGGATATAAGCGAAGAGACAGCGGATGAAATTTTGAAAAAAACAGAAAAGTTTCTCAAAAGAGCTCACGAGCTGAGAGAAGATATTATAAATACTCTGAGTTAAAATATTATAATTATTCCCATATTCACTTTAAAAGGAGGTTCCCATGGAAAAGTATTGGAATGTCGGGACACTTTATTTAAACGATAAGACGAGAATTATAGTTATAGGTATTACTGGAAGGGAAGCTTCCCAGGTTGTTGCGGAGACGGAAGCCCTGTACCCGGGAATAATAAAGGCGGGTGTAACTCCAGGTAAAGGGGGAATGGAGGTAGCGGGGATCCCCGTGTTTAATACGGTCAGGGAAGCCTTGAATTCTCCGGAGGGTAAGGATATAAACACGGGGCTTATATATGTACCACCCTCATCTGTAAAGGATGCAGTTATAGAGCTTATTGATAATGGTATAAAGCTTATATACATAATAACGGAGCATGTACCCATAAGGGATACGGTTTACTTCTATCATTATGCAAAGGAAAGGGGTGTTACAATCGTAGGACCTACCTCTCTCGGCTGTATAGTTCCGAGAATACCCGCAAGGATAGGAGCCATAGGGGGTAAGAATCCTTCTATAGCTTACAGGGACGGATCAATAGTTATACTTTCAAAATCCGGGGGTTTGACAACTACAACTGCGGAAATGCTTATGAGAAGAGGATGGGGAACCTATATGGCACTTGCCCTCGGAGGAGATATAATCTCCTGTACAACCTTTGCGGATGTTATAGAAAATATAGCGGACGATGAAAATGTTAAGGCGGTTGTAATTCAGGGAGAGGTGGGAGGAAGTTATGAAGAAAAGGCTGCGGAAACCATACTCAGACTTTACAAAGAAGGAAAATGGAACAAGCCTGTTGCAGCCTTTGTAGCGGGTAAGTTTCAAGAAAAGATGGAAGGAGTATCCTTCGGACATGCGGGCGCAATAGTGGAAAGGGGGAAAGGGAAGGCAACGGACAAGATAAGGCTGTTTAATGAAGTTGGTAAGGAAACGGGACTTATAAAGGTGGCGGAATTTTATCACGACATAGTTCACTGCCTTGAAGAGCTTGGCGTTGAAAGGGACTTTGAAGATACAACACCCGAAGGTAAGGTAAAGCCCCTTTATTCCACCATAGATGAGGAAGGATGCTGATCTATGAAATTTTTTGAAGAGCTTGAAGAAACTAAAAAACTCGTTATAGAGATGGCTTCCCATGTTCAAAAATCCATAAAGTCAGCTATAAAGTCGCTGAACGATCAGGATATAGAGCTTGCGGAGGAAATAATAAAAAACGACGATGTAATAGATAGATACGAAGTTGAAATAGAAAGGAAATGTATAAGGATGATAGCCCTATATCAGCCAGAGGCGAGCGATCTCAGGCTCGTAATGGGAATATATAAAATAGTGTCGGATCTTGAAAGGATGGGCGATGAGGCTGAGAATATAGCGGAGAGGTCCATTCTTCTTGCCCAAGAGCCTCCCTTGAAACCCTATGTTAATCTCACAATGATGGCGGAGATAGCCCATGAGATGGTTGAAGATGGTGTTATAAGCTTTTTAAACAGGGATACTGAAATAGCCAAGAAGGTAATAAAAAGGGACGATATGGTTGATGAACTTTATCACCAGTTGGAAAGGGAACTCATAACCTATGTTATGGAAGATCCGAGAAATATAAAGAAGGCTATAAACCTCTCCTTTGTGGCAAGACACTTTGAAAGGATAGCGGATCATGCGGAGAACATAGCGGAAGCGGCAATATACTGGGCGGAAGGTGAGATGATAAAACATAAACATATAAAGGATTCGGAAAATGATTAATCGTGAAAAGGATTTATCTTAGTCTTATCCTTCTTGCTATCCTATTCGGAATAATAAACTACGGTTTCTTTAAAAATCTCAGCAGGCTTCCAGATCCAGGCTACTACTGGATTCTCCTGATAATAAACTTTGATCTCCTTGTACTGATAGTTGTTTTCACAATATACTTTAGAAAATTAATAAAGGTCTATCTGAGAGAATCAAAAGGAAAACTGAGGAAAAAATTATCCAACATCCTTTTCCTTTATCTCTTCATACCCCTACTGCTTCTGAATATATCATCCTCCATAATTCTCGTTCAGGCTACAAAAACCTACGCATCCCACAGGGCAACCTCCATATACGGTCTTTCCAAAGAAGCAAGAAAGGAGATGGAAAAGGAAATATTAGATCAAATAAAGTTTTACAGAAATGTAATACTATACATGCTATCAAAGGGGGAGGATATAAATAAAATCAGGGATACATTACCGGGTATCTCTGATGTTAAAAAGGTAAACGCATGTAATTTTGACATAATGTACGAAGGGAAAAAGGCGGTGCTATGTATCTCTTACGACGGCTACTATGAGATAGGTATAGATAAAAATACTAAATTGCAGGAAACTATTAATGCCCTTGTAAAACTATCCTCCGAATTCAGGAGTTTTGTAAGCTCAAGGGATATAATAGCGGGCATTTATGTCTTTTTTATGGTGCTTATAACCCTTATAACAGCCCTTGCCACTGTGTGGATAAGCATGCTTATAGCAAGACATA
>JALWWX010000164.1 GCA_027078675.1 Aquificales bacterium
AGTATCCGTTATCAAAAAACATCTGGGTTATTGAAAATTCAGCACCTTTTTCCACCTTCAACTTAAAAAATCTTATCTCCCACTCCATATTGGGCGACTCTGGATGGCCCTCGGGATAAGATGCAACACCTATAGAAAAGTGATTGTTATATAAAGATCTTATAAGATCTATAAGCTCGGTGGAATGGCTACATCCCTGCTTAACAAAGCCTTCCTTCGGAGGATCTCCCCTGAGGGCAAGTATATTTTCTATCCCTTCATCTCTGTAGTAATCAAGTATCTCCTTTAACTCTTCCCGCGTATGAGCGATACATGTTAGATGTGCCATGACCGTTATATCCGTTTCCCTGTGAATCCTTGTTACCACCCTTTGGGTCCTTTCCCTCGTACTACCGCCTGCACCGTAAGTTACAGAAACGAAAGTGGGTTTTATATGCTCCAATTTTTTTATCGTATTAAAAAGTTCCTCTTCCCCCTTGGGTGTCTTAGGCGGAAAGAATTCAAAGGATATGCTGAAACTTGTTTTCCTCAGGATATGTCCTATTTTCATAATTCTTAGAATAATATAAACTAAGGATGGTTATATGGGGAAGAAATCCCGTACTTGAAGCCTTAAGATCGGGAAGATCTATAGAAAAAATATTTATAGCCCACGATACAACGCTTCCGAGGAAGATAGTTGAAGAGGCAAAGAAAAGGGGGGTTAAGGTCCAAAGGGTTTCAAGGAAAAGAATAGAAGAGATGGCTGAAACTAAAAAGACCCAGGGTGTTTTAGCTATATTGAGTCCGGTAACATACACAGATGAGGATATCCTTTTGAAGGAAGTTATAGAAAAAGATTCTTTCGTTATTGTAGCTGACCATATAACCGATCCTCAAAATCTCGGAAATATAATAAGGACATGTGAGGTGTTCGGTGGACACGGTGTAATTATTCCTAAGGACAGATCGTCACCTGTTAATGAAACGGTGGTAAAAGCTTCCGCGGGGGCGGTGTTTCATATCAAGATAGCCAAGGTTACAAATCTATCAAGAACCATAGAAAAGTTTAAAAATATGGGAGGATGGGTATTTGCGGTAGAAAAGGGAGGTAAGGATATAAGGGAAGCGGAAATGTTTACACCTTCAGCCTTAGTGCTCGGGTCAGAAGGAGAAGGCGTGTCAAAAAAACTGCTTAATCTGGCGGATTTCACAGTCTCCATACCTATGGCTGGCAAGGTTTCATCACTCAATGTAAGCAATGCTTGTGCAATCGCTGTGTGGGAACTTGTGAGGGGAAAGATTTGAAGGTTATAGAAGATAAAGAGCTGACCGGTAAGGAAAATATGGAAAAGGACCTTTATCTGTTTAAATCCCTCATAGAGGGCAGAGGAGAGCCTACCCTCAGATTTTACAAATGGAAAGAGCCTACCCTGAGTATAGGTTTACACCAGAAAGAAGAGGAATTTGATCTGGGTATTCCCGTAGTAAAAAGACCTACTGGAGGAAGGGCACTCCTTCACGGCTTTGATCTTTCCTTCTCTATAATTGATTATGCGGAAAAATGGGGAAACAGCCCCGCTATTGTTTATATGAATATTGCAAAAGTAATAAAAAATGTATTCCTGAAGCTCGGGTTAAAGGTCTCCATAACAAGATCTAAGGGAGTCAGAAATCTTAATAAATTTTGCATGTTTGCACCTTCCTTCGGTGAGATAACCTTTAACAATAAAAAACTCGTAGCCTATGCCACCCGTACGGAGAAGGGAGTGCTATTAGCCCACGGCTCCCTGTTCCTTTATCTTAACAGCGGTAAAATATGCAAGCTTTTAAAAAGAGACATCAGGGATGCTGTGGTTTCACTCTCGGATCTTAATATAGAGGAAAAAGAATTCAAAAGAATACTTAAAACTGAATTGGTCATTTGGTCAGCATTTTCCACCACACCATAAAGTTTTTCAGAGACTGTCGCTGACCTATCCGCTAACCTTGAAAGTTCAAGGGTTATGTCTCCCATTTTCTCATTTGCTTTAGTTATTAAAGAAAGCACGAGTCCCGAGGAAATGGAAGACAACAGTATAAAAAGGGAAAATTATCGCAAAAAACAAAGTTATAGTTATCTTATGGGATAGTCTCTCTCCCCTTCATCCCGTTTCTCCTATTTTGCATGAGGGACAAAGATTCCATCCCAATCCCTCTTGCCTTTGTAATGGCAATTAGCACAATCTTTTAAAGGGTTTTTAACAATGCGTCTTTTTTCTGGCATAACAAAACCTTCCCACTTCCAACCCCCCACATCCCCGGGTTTACCCGTTTTTAACATAACTAGTATTATTCGTGGTGTCTTACTGTGTTTTCCCTTTAAATTTACAAAAACTACCTTTGATCCGACCGGGAAAGGTGGAACCTCTTTCTTCATTTTAAAGTCCCTGAAATGCTTCTTGAAATGCTTCCACGCCTTATCGTTCATTAAGGTCACGTGATAACCCGGAACCATTCCGTAGAGGGGATTACCCTTGAGTATGACACCTTCTTCAACAAATTTCATATCCGGCCAGTCTGCGGGAAACTGAATCCTGTTCCCTGCAAAGACATAAAGAGAACCGACCAAAATAAAAAGGATAAGTATCCTCATATTTACCTCCTCCCTTACAATATCAGTTTTGGCTATAAGGATATAAATTTCAATTTGAAAAATCTTGAAAAATTTTTTATGTTAGAATACCTTTTCAGAGATAAGGGGAGGTTGGTAAATTTCCGCTCCTTTACTCAATTTTCCCTTCTCTCTAAAAAACTTTTAAGGAGGGTAGGCACCATGAGGAATTTATCTATCACAGCATTATTGCTAAGCGGTCATCTGGCTCTTTCGGGGGAAGTGGGCAACCTGATCCAGTTTAAGCCCAACACAACTGCCAAATCTTCGGAAGTGAATCAAAACTTCAATACCATCAAGGATGCTGTAAATGACAACAACAGCAGAATAGAAACCCTGGAACAGTTTAAAACCAATATGGAAAGCCCGAAAATACGCGCAGTAACCTACCATGCGTCTTGCTTCACCGCTGTACTCAGACCATCAGCATCCACACCTCGGACATTCACAGGCTACCAACACCTAGAGGATACAAATAATACAGACGAATGGAACAATACATACTGTCCTATTACACTGCCAGAGGGTTCAAAGATATTGAAAATTGTAGCGCGGGTTTACGACTCCACGGCGGATGCCGCACATATAGTTGTGGGATTATACAGATCAGAACCCACAACCTCAACCGAGGTGGGATCCACAGCACAATCATCAAACGCTGGCTATGAGAATCTGGAAATAGATCTTACTGGCAATCCCGAAATCGTTGAAGGCGGACCAGATGTTTCCTATGTACTCTATGCATATTATTCAACCGATCAAAAGGGTATGGATCTTGGTTTAAAAGCAGTAACCGTTTATTACGAATATGACCCCACTTATTCCTCCACACTGCCTTAAGTTTCCCAAGCCCGCTCCTCGCGGGCTTATTTTGATCTTATAATCTCCGAAAGCATCTGTATAACCGTGTCAATCCTTTGATTCATCCTGTCAATCTTTTCATCCAGTCTTTGGATTTCTGATTTGAACTCTTGATTCATCCTGTCTATTTTTTCATCAAGTCTCTGGATTTCAGACTTGAACTCTTGATTCATCCTGTCTATTTTTTCATCCAGCCTTTGGATTTCCGATTTGAATTCCTGATTCATCCTGTCTATTTTTTCATCCAGTCTTTGGATTTCTGATTTGAACTCCTGACTCATCCTATCCATCTTTTCGTCAAGTCTATGGATATCCGTTTTAAACTCCTCCCTCATCCGGGTCATTTCCTGTCTGAGTTGTCCCATTTCCTGTCTTAATTGCCCTATTTCGTTTCTTACCTGGCCCATCTGGGTGTCTATTTTCTGGTTCAGGTATCTGAAGTCTTCCTCCTGTCTTTCCTCTATTTTTTTGATTACTTCCAGTATTTCCTTTGTCCTTTCATCAACAACTTCATAAACTACTTCAAGGGTTACTTTCTTTACGAGCCCCTTAGCCCTCTCAAGCATGCTTTAATTATATTTCTTAGTAGGTGGTTGTCAAACATTCCGTAGGGAATCTCGTGAAGTTCTATCATATCTCATACTTTCCTATTAACTTATAATTTCTTCTGATGAGGGTTGCCATAGAGACCTTGGGATGCAGAAGCAATTACTTTGATTCTTATGCTATAAAGACCCTTTTGGAAGAAAAGGGTTACAAAGTGGTGTCGCCGGAAGAAGGGGCGGATATATACATTGTTAATACATGTACGGTAACGAAGGGAGGAGATAGATCCTCCAGGCAGGCTATTTATAGGTTTAAGAGGAAAAATCCCAACTCTATAGTTATAGCAACGGGGTGTTATGCACAGGTAAGCCCGCAGGAGCTTGCGGAGATTAAAGATGTTGATATAGTGGTGGG
>JALWWX010000165.1 GCA_027078675.1 Aquificales bacterium
ACCTGTAGGAGCTGATCCACTATCTCCTCCGTTCTCAGATTTCTTTTAAGACCGTCAATAGCTGTGGCACAGAATGTACATCCTATGGCACAACCTATCTGTGAGGAGACACACAGGGTAAAGTGATCCCTTTCTTTTATAAGTACGGTTTCTACAATGTATCCGTCTTCTGTTCTAAAAAGGAACTTCTCCGAGTCAGAAGAGGGAACCCTCTTTACAAAATAAAGGGTATTAACCCTGAAGTTTTCTTTTAAATATTTGCGAAACCCTTTGGGCAGATCCGTCATTGCTTCAAAATCCGTAATCCCCTTTTTGTATATCCATTTAAGGACCTGATCCGCCCTGTATCTTTCAAATCCGCTGTTTACGAGTAATTTAGTCAGTTCATCCTTAGTATAATAGGTAATAACCATAGCAAATATAATATATCACTCAAAGTATTCCGCACCACAATTTTCCGTTTCCCACACAACAACCTTTTTAAGCGATGGAAACTTTTCCTTCACCTTTTCATAAATCCACTTTGCTACATTTTCCGCACTTGGTGAAAAGTCAAATATATCATTCAAGTGTTTGTAGTCGGGGAGAATGTCTTTTAAAAATCTGTCAACCTCAAGAAAGTCAACACCCATTCCTCCCTTATCAAGCTTGTCTGCTTCTATGTATAGCTCCACCATCCAGGTATGTCCATGAAGAGGTTCGGGTTTGCCGTGATAGTCCGTTAGAAAGTGGGAAGCATTAAACTTCCTTTTCACCCTTATTATCCATGCCATATCTTTCCGCCTCCTTTATTATCCTCTTAACCTTATACATTCTTTCATCCGCTTTCTTTAACAGTGTTTCAAGATCTTTGCCGTCCTTGGGAAAGCATGCATATCCCGTACTTAGTGTAATTTTAATACCTTCCTTTTCAAAAAATACCTTATTCTGCAGTCTGTAAATTATGTTAAGTACATTGACGCAAGGATCATCGGGTATAAACACAAGAAACTCATCACCTCCCCATCTTCCCACTATATCATTGTGTCTCAGGGAATCCTTTATCTTATTCGCTATAATTGAAAGTACCGCATCTCCCGTAACATGCCCGAATTTATCATTTATAAGTTTAAAATTGTTCAAATCTATTAAGATTATACTGAAGACATGATCAAATTTTATAGCCTTTTCAATTTTATCTTTCAGTAATTCTTCTAAGAACACCCTGTTGTAAACGCCCGTAAGGGAATCGTAGATTGCTATTTTTTCAAGCCTTTTTATTGAAAGTATTATTTTTACAAGGCGATAAAAGGAGTAGAATATGATAAACAAACCGACAAAGGTTAGTGTAAGTGACAAATTGGGTTTTTCAATAAAAAGAATGAATAATCTGGAAGATAGGAGAAAGAGAAAACCCGTTAATAGTATTAAAAGGTATCTCCTGAAATCCTTGTTTAAAATAAGGATCACTGTTATAGTTATTGTGAATATCAGGAAAATGACGAGTTCTAAGATAAATATGTTTTCGGAAAGCACTATAAAACCTCTTAGCTCTTATATCTCAGCCTATAATCTCCTTAGCCTTTTTAAGGCACGAGTGTACCGCAAACATAAGTCCGTGATTGTCCCACCGGTCAAATCTTTCTATTACCTGTTTTTCTCCGTTTGTAACTCTTATATAGATATAGTTGAGGGCTTCCCTAACTAAGGGAGTATCACCAAGCTCTTTGATAATTCTATCTTTAACCTCAGGTGGTAAAGGTATCTCCTCCACTCTCAACCTCCAAGGAACTACTAACAAAATAGGGCATCAATCCAAAATATATTTTAAAGAATTTGAATCTGTAAGTGTATCCGTATATTATATATCTTCCTTCCTCAAGTTCGGGAGATCTGTTACCGGAACAACAGCATATTTCCCCGTCTTTGTAAGATTTTATAAACCATACAATATTCTTTTTAGTGGAATAGATATTTATACGCTTGTTTTCTATCCATAACATGAAAGGTTTTTCGTCAAATACAAGGACTGTTTCCCCTTCCCTAAGGGCGTTTACGAAATCCTTCCCGCCTTTTATGGGTTTTTCAGAGAGTATATAGTTTCTGAATATTTTGAAGGAAAAGGAGTAGTCAGGAAAAATAAGTTTCTTCTTTGAGTCAACATAATAAAGCTTTACATGGTGATCCAAACCTCCTACCGTCTTTATAAACCAGTTCTTCTCTATTATCTTTTTTGCATAGTATTCTATATCAATAAGCCTTCTCAGATAATAGGGCAGTTTGTTTTTAAGGAGTGGATAAAAAAGAATATAGGAGAAGAATAAAAGCACAGCTCCGACTTTATTCTTTTTAAGTACATCCTTGACATTTATAACTTCCAACGGTGTTCCTTTATCAACCCTTCCCCTCCATATATACTTGGGATTAAAGGGGTGAGCTATTACTTTTATCCCTCCAAGGTCTATAATGTCTCCCTCTTCTATCCTTCTTTCTTCCCCTACTATAAAGTCATCGGTTACATGATGGGCAACCTCTTTGTTTCTGTGATCAGAGATAACTACAAAATCTATCTCGCATTCTTCTTTTGCCTTTTTTATATCTTCAACCTTTCCGAGGGAATCATAAGAAAACTGTGTGTGTATATGAAACTGAAATGAATATATATAAAGATTCGGTATGTCAATAATTGTCTCACACCTGTTAGCCCTTAGAAATTTTACAGGTAGTAAAAAGAGCCATATACCGAGAAAAATATATATTATCAGTAGAAGGAAAAGTACGGTCATTTTATATGCATTTTTTCTCTTACTTCTTCCATGGTCCTTTCCGCTATTTCCCGTGCTTTTTTGCTTCCCTCTTCAAAAATATCATGGATTGTGCCTATATCTTTCGCTATTGTCTTCCTTTTTTCCCTTACCGGTTCAATAACATTTATAACATTAGGAAGGAGTTTGCGCTTACACTCAACACAACCAAGTTTACCTTCCTTACAATCCCTGTAGATCTCATCTATCTCATCCTTGTTCGGGTTCATAATCTTGTGATACGTAAATACCGCACATATATCGGGTCTGCCCGGATCATTTTTCCTTAATTTTTGAGGATCGGTAAACATCTTTAGTATCTTTTCTTCTATCTCCTTATTTTCATCGGAAAAGAATATGGCATTTCCGTAGGATTTACTCATCTTTCTTCCGTCCGTACCTGGTATCTTGGGCGTTTCCGTCAGAAGGGCTTTAGGTTCCGGGAAAGTATTGCCGTATAGATGATTAAACCTCCGTGCTATCTCTCTCGTCATCTCTATATGGGGCAACTGATCCTCACCCACCGGAACGCCTTCCGCTTTGTATATAAGTATGTCTGCGGACTGCAAAACGGGGTATCCCAAAAATCCGTAAGTATCCGTTTCATAAAATTCCCTCTTTGACACATTTATTTTTTGTAGCATTTCTTTCTCTATCAGACCGTTGAATAAAGCTTCAACAAGATTTTCAGCCAAGGAGTCCATAAGATGCTCTTCAAAACCTTCAAAATCTTCAACCTTGTAGGGTAACATATTTATAAACTGTCTAACCGCATCCCTTATCCCACCCCTGAATTGTATTTCAAGATCCTGAATCTTCAATAGGTTGTATTTCATATCTTTGTAAGTGGGATTCCACTCCAACCAACTTTTCGGAGTTATCATGCCCAGTAACAGGTAAAGTTCCGCATGCTGTTTTACATGAGATTGGCGGAACAATACACTCTTCTTGGGATCAAGTCCCAGTGAAAGCCAATCTACCATAAGTTCTTTTATATTTTTTTCCAATTCATTAACATCCTTGTATGAGGTTGTTAGGGCATGCCAATCCGCTATGAAGAAGAAGGTTTCCTCCTTCTCCTGAAGCTCAATCCAGCTCTTTATAACTCCATAGTAATGTCCTAAATGCAACTTTCCCGTCGGTCTCATACCGCTTATTATTCTCATAGGGAAGTATTTTATTATTTTCTTAAGCGGGTATTGGATAGAATATAACATTATGGACTGCAAGATAATGAATATAGGTGAAAAAAGGGCATGTATTGTTACCGAATTGAATCAGTATGAGAGGGATAAGCTTGTTGACATTATAAAGGGGGAAGGTATAGACGAGTTACACCTCGGAATGTCAGGCATAAGTGCCATGATTGACTTTTTAAGGAAAATTCCCCATCTCAAAAGGCTGTATATTGTAGGAGATATAAGGGGTGTAGATCTTACTCCCATAAATGAGCTTCATAACCTTGAGCTTTTATTTATATCAAGGAAACCCGATGATGACACATGGATAGATTTTTCAAATTTAAAAAAGCTGAGGATTCTTTATACAGTATGGTGGAAGGGTATTAGGAACATAGAGACCCTTGAGAACCTTGAGGAACTCAGGATAGGCATGTTTTCAAACAAGGATCCCGTGTACGACGGAAAAGATTTGACCCTTTTCTCTAATATGAAGAAGTTAAAAAAGCTGTGCTTTGACGGAGCTCCTAAGAAGCTGAAAAGTTTAAAGGGTGCTGAGAATCTTAAGAATCTTGAGGTACTCCATCTTGGATTGATTACAAAGCGCATGGACGGTAGGAGTATTTGGCATGAAGATGCTTCCTATCTTGAAGGTAAGGCACGTAGACATCTTTGTGAAAAACTTGAGAGTTTGGAAGGTATTGAGAATCTTACAAATCTACAGGAGTTTTTCATCTGTGCAAAGAAGCTTAAAACTACTAAGAATCTTGTATCTTTAAAGAAACTCAGGGATGTCCGTATCCACGCGGATGATATAGAAGATAAAGATCTGTCTCACTTCCTTGAATTACCCGAGCTTATAAGATTTGAATTTGTACCGCCCAAAGTACGGGATAAGAAGATGTATACTCCTCATCCTGATGAAATTGAGGAGGTAGCCCGCAGAAGACTTTTGGAATGGCAGGAGTCTGGCAAGATACAAGTTGTTTAACTAATCATAAATTAGACTTATTTTACCGGGATGTAACGAACGTTATACCTCTGGATACTGTTGTATATTAGGAATTCTGGATATATTACCAGCGCTTTTTTAAGATGGTTTTTTCTAAGCCTTGTTATTTACCTTTTTTGCATTAAGTAAAATTTTCTCATGCAAGTTTTATTAATTTAGTTTATAATGCTATAACTAAAATTTAAGGGAGGTGTACTATGATAAAACTTCTAATTTTGGGACTGGGTAGCAGCTTTATGGTTATGGCTGCGGACGGTGAAGCTATATTTAAACAAAAGGGTTGTACCTCTTGCCACAGGCCCGATATGGATACTGTAGGTCCCTCTCTTAAGAAGATAGCCCAGGCCTATGCAGGCAAGAGGGAAGATCTTATCAAATTCCTGAAGGGTCAGGGAGAAGCTATTGTAGATCCTGCCAAGGCTTCAGTTATGAAAATGCAACTGGCAAGGATTAAGGATCTTTCTGATGAGGAGTTTGCTGCTCTTGCAGATTACATCCTTAAATTCAAGTAATGTACAACAGCTGGTGGGCACGCCCGCCCACCTCCTTTTCCCCTCTCGTTCTTTTTCTTTTTTAATTTAGAATTAAAAATTATTATATGATCATAATAATTACCCTGTTGATGTTTGTAGCGTTGTCAAACTATGTTATAAGTGCATTTCAGGAAGCTAATGCTGTCAGACAAACTGTTGAAAAGATCTATCTAAAAGAACAAGGGCTATATATAGCTACCTCCGCCATCCCTCTTATAAAGGAATTGATAAAAAGGGATGATCCTTCCTATGACAGTTTATCTGATACTTGGGCTTTGCCCATTGAATTTGCTACGGAGGAGGGTAGCATACAGGTTACCATAAGCGATGAGGATAGATTTTTCAATCTCAACTATGTGGCGAATGAAAAGCATAGACAGGTTCTGGAAAGGCTGTTTCTATTACTTAACATAGATCCTTACTACATAGATTCCATGCTTGTATGGATAGGTGAAAGGTTGGGCGGTGTAGATACGGATTATCCGGTGAAGGGTAAACCCTTTGACAGTACCCTTGAGCTTAAATACTTGGGTATGTCCGATGAAGATCTTTACGGAAAAATGATAGGTAACAAATTTTATGAGGGTCTCTTATCCCTTGTAACGGTTTATTCCTCCGGTAAGATAAACATAAATACAGCTCCGAAAACCCTTCTTATGGCTCTTGATCCTTCCATTGATGAAACCATAGCAAAGCGGATAATAGAAAGAAGACAGGTAAAGCCCTTTAAAAGGCTAAGTGACTTAAGCCTTGTTGAAGGTATAAATCCATTTGTTGTTTACAATATTGAGAAATTTGCGGATGTAAAAAGCAGATTTTTTAACATAGAGATTGTTGTTAAAGTGGGGGATGCGGAGGTTACCGTTAGAGTTATATATGACAGGCGGAAGGATAAAATAGTTTACAGGGAGATAATTTAATCTTTTTAATAAATAAATAAAGGAGGGGGAAGTTATGAGGGCAATGTACAATCTCTTAACACTTTTAATAATTTCCCTCGGTATTTCTTTTGGTGGTGATTTTGTATTCGGTCCCGTGAAGGTGGAGGTAGGACCGGACGGTAAAGGTGAGAAGACCTTTGAGTTTGAAGTGCCAAGTACGAGACCTACTTATGTGGTGGATGTTGACAATGGTTATATGCTTTATGAAGGAAGGGGTGAATTGGTTAAAAAGGGAGAGATTTACATTAATGGCAGGCTTGTAATGACATTTGATGACAAACCGAGGGCTACTAAACCCGGTGAGAAATCGGGTGTTGATGTTAAGCTTAGGAAAAAGAATGTAATGGTTGTTAAAGTATGGGGACCTCCAGGATCTTTTGCGAGTGTTTATATAATAGAGGCACCTCTTAATCCATCTGTTTGCAATGAGGATTGTAGTTTGAGTGTGCAGAACTGGGGACCCAGCACAGGTGTAATGATTTATTGGGCGCGATTTGAGGAGGAGGAGATAGAGTATTATGTGTTTTACAGGTCTGAGGGTAAGGAGGGGCCTTGGGAGAAGCTATATACCATAGGTTGGAAGTACAGGAGCGGGCCTGCTATGGATGATCCGCCCGATCTTGATAAGAAGACATATTGTTATAAGGTTGAGGCTGTGAAGGGTGGGAAGGTGGTAAGGGTTCTCGGTCCCGTTTGTGTACCCCCCTACAGATACTCATGGTAGAGATAAAAATAGCGGGGAGGGATTAGTTTTTATAATGGATTTTTAATTCCTTAAATATTTGCTCCAAGTATTCCGTAACTTCCTTTAAAAGTGCTGACGCTAAATCTTCTTTATGGTTTATAAATAGATCATAGTCCTTTCCGTATAAAAATCTTTCCATTTCCGCGGAAAAAGGTTTTATAGCTTCTTTCTTTTTCATCAGTTCAATTCTTCTTTTTAGCCCGTGTGAAAACTCTTCCAGACTTCTCTTGTAATCCGTAACTTTGCGAAGAACCATGTAAATATCAGTTTTAACACCCCTGTCTATTAGCCAGTGTATATCCCATATATCTCTTGCCTTGAAAGGTAATTTCTCTGAAAATGCCCTCAGTCCCATAGCCACTATCTTGTCAGCGAGTATTTCTTCAAGCCTTTCTACCTTTATCCAGATATTGGGTATATCAAAGAACAGATCGCTTTTTACTTTCTTCATGCAGGAAGTATAGGCGGGGACACGGGCTATTTCTACTTTAACCCTTAATCCTCTGTATTTCAGATCAAGTATGTAGAGGTGTTCCGTTTGCTTTTCTTTCAATCTGATCTCGGGTAGATTTTCCTTCACAGAGACGGCAAGTTTCTCACCTGCACTGATGAATCTCTCCCCGGCTACAAAGTCAAGGTCTTCGGAAAGCCTGTTTAACCCGTAACACAATCTTAAAGCGGTACCCCCTTGGAAGACCATGCTATCCGCGAGCTCTTTATCACCGCTTATAACTTCCAAAATCGCAAGCTGTATAGCTTCCCTTATATAATGACTTTCTCCCGCACCCTCTGTAGGCTTTGCCTTCAGAAGTATAGCCCCTGTTCTTTCCACCTTTGCTCCTCCAGAAGATCAATGCTCCTTCTGTGTTTCTTTAAGTCCCTCTCTGTAAGATCTGGAGACGCTTCAAATACTTTCTTTTTTGCATTCCATACAATTAAACCCTTTTCCAAAAATTCCTTAGCCTTTTCCCTATTTATGTCTCCGTGAACGAACTCCACTATACCGAAGGGAGTTTTGTATGTGTAGCTTCTTCCTTCGGTTACAAAGGTCAGTCTGTTGGGCACTTGAGATATTAGGGATAACTCGGAGGCTCTGCTTTCAAGGGAATGGTAAAAAAACTCTCTGCCTCTAAGTATATTTGCAATATCGTATAGTTGTGTAAAAGGATTCCTATTTTTTGACCTCGGATTGGCATAAACCCCCTTTGCCACCCTAACTATTAGACCTGCATCTATGAACTTTTTTAACTTTTTATAGAAGGTGTCTTTCCTACCAGAGAAGTATGTGCGCATTAAAGTATCAGTCCATAGCCAATCTCCTTCTTTCTCTAAAATATCCATGAATTCAAGCAAGGTTTTGAGACTAAGCGGTTTTTTCATACAAGTAAATTTACATTAAGGGTTAAAATTGGGCAACTATATGTTAAGATATGGGTAAGCTAATTGTGTAATCAAGAAGAATTTCTATTTATTTATATTCCTTTAGCATTTATATGGGCGAAGGTTTTTTGTTTAATATTTTTAACTAATTCTACGCCCTAAGTCCCCTTCCGTGAGGGAGGAGATACAGGGCGTCGCCCGTAAGGGCGTTGACAAAAGTTCGGTTCTACCATAGATTATTGCCATGGAATACCAGTTAGATAAAGGCTGTCACTCTGTCTATTCTCTTCAGTTCCACTTAGTCCTCGTTACCAAATACAGAAAGAAAGTCCTTGTAGGAAAACTCGCTCAAAGACTCAAAGAAATAGTTGAGGAAGTAGCTGAACGCTTCAAGGTCAAAATAATTGAGCAGGAAACGGATAAAGACCACATACACATACTCTTTTCAGGAAAACCAACCCTCACACTTTCTAAATTCGTGAATTCGCTTAAATCGGTTACGTCAAGAAAGCTCAGAAAGGAGTTCCCTGATGTAATGAAAAAGGAACTTTGGGGTGGTAAGTTCTGGTCTCAGTCTTACTTCATAGCAAGTGTAGGACAGGTAAGGTTGGAGGATGTAAAACGCTATGTCCAGAGTCAAGGAAGAGGCTAAGTTCTTACTGACCTACAAGTTCAGAGCTTATCCTTCCGCCCTGCTGGAATACAGAATGGAAAACTGGCTCTACATTCTTTGCAACCTCTACAACCATGCCCTTGAGGAAAGGAGAAGAGCTTGGAAGGAAGAGAAGAAGACTATCACATACTCACATCAGCAAGATTCTCTACCTAAGCTCAAGAAAAAAGACCCGGCTCTGAAGCTCGTCCACTCCCAAGTCCTTCAGGACTGCCTTAGAAGAGTAGATAACGCATTCCAAAAGTTTTTCAGGGAAGAAGCAAAATACCCAAAGAAAAAGAAGCTCTCCAAATACAACTCTTTCACCTTCCCGCAGGTGTGGATGAAACAAAAAAACAAGCTCGTGGAGGTCATAAAGCTTGAAAAGAAGAATGGTAGATTTGCATACCTGTACCTCCCTAAGCTTGGAAGACTCAAAATTAGACTGCACAGAGAGATAGACTGGAAAAGAGCAAAGACAGTCACTATCAAGAGAGAACCTTCAGGCAGGTGGTATGTGTGTATAACAACGGAGGTTGAACTTGATGAGGTATTGAGAGAAGCTCAGGAGAAAGCTGTAGGGATAGACCTTGGAGTAAAGAACCTTGCAGTCACTTCAGAGGGAGAGTTCGTAGAGCACCCCAAGTTCTTGCAGAGACTTGAGAAGAGACTAAAGAGAGAACAGAAGAAGCTCTCAAGGAAGGAGAAGGGGTCAACTAACTGGGAGAAGCAGAAGAAGAGAGTAGCTAAGATTCACGAGAGGATAAGGAATGCGAGGAGAGATTTCTTACACAAGCTCTCAAGACACCTTGTAAACAATTACGACCACATAAGCTTTGAGAACCTGAACGTAAGGGGGCTTGTTCAGGGTAGCAATTTAGCGAAGCTGATACTTGATGCGGGATGGGGCACACTCATCACCTTTGTCACCTATAAGGCTGTAATGGCGGGGGCAAGGGTGGTGAGGGTTGACCCATCCTACACGACGCAGGATTGCTCTGTGTGTGGTTTCAGGGTTCCAAAGACTTTAGCTGAGAGGTTGCACAAATGCCCTGAATGTGGGGCAGTAATGGACAGGGATTACAATGCGAGTGTGAACATTTTGCAAAAAGGTCTCGCCCGCCTCAAGGGCGGTAGGGTCGGAGCGACCCGAACTTACGCCTGTGGAGAGGGCTCTGGCGGGGCACTCTCAGAGGAGGGTGTTAGCCATCCCTCGTTGAAGCAGGAATCCCCATGCGAGTCTTCTGGGTGGGGCATAGTCCCCTACCAGAAGCTCCTTCCGTAAGGAAGGAGAGGTTCACTATTTTTAATTAAGGAGGGGGGAAAGATGAAAGCAGTGTTAAATCTCTTAACACTTATAATTCTTTTCTTAAGCTTCTCACACGGCGGTGATTTTGTATTCGGTCCCGTGAAGGTTGAGGTTGGACCGGACGGTAAAGGTGAGAAAACTTTTGAGTTTGAAGTGCCAAGTACGAGACCCACTTACGGGGTGCATGTTCGTAATGGGTACATACTGTACGGGGGTAAAGGCGAGAAAGTCAAAAAAGGTGAGATCTACATCAATGGCAGGCTTGTAATGACATTTGATGATAAACCTTACAGTCCCAGATCTGGTAAGAGGCCGGGTGTTGATGTTAAGCTTAGGAAAAAGAATGTAATGGTTGTTAAAGTATGGGGACCTCCAGGATCTTTTGCAAGTGTTTCAATAGTGGAGGCACCTCTTAATCCGCCTGTTTGTAACGAGGATTGTAGTTTGCTTATAGGCAATGATGGTCCAGGGAATGGAATAAGCATTTACTGGTCGCGATTTGAGGAGGAGGGGATAGAGTATTATGTGTTTTACAGGTCTGAGGGTAAGGAGGGGCCTTGGGAGAAGCTATATACCATAGGTTGGAAGTACAGGAGCGGGCCTGCTATGGATGATCCGCCCGATCTTGATAAGAAGACATATTGTTATAAGGTTGAGGCTGTGAAGGGCGGGAAGGTGGTAAGGGTTCTCGGACCCGTTTGTGTACCCCCCTACAGATACTCATGGTAGGAGGGGAAAGGGATGAGGAGAAACAGTCTTGAAAAACTTCCTAAGAGGTTTCAAAATTTTAATAAAGGAGGGGGGAGTTATGAGGGCAATGTACAATCTCTTAACACTTTTAATAATTTCCCTCGGTATTTCTTTTGGTGGTGATTTTGTATTCGGTCCCGTGAAGGTGGAGGTAGGACCGGACGGTAAAGGTGAGAAGACCTTTGAGTTTGAAGTGCCAAGTACGAGACCTACTTACGGGGTGCATGTTCGTAATGGATACATACTGTACGGGGGTAAAGGCGAGAAAGTCAAAAAAGGTGAGATCTACATTAATGGCAGGCTTGTAATGACATTTGATGATAAACCTAGGGCTACTAAACCCGGTGAGAAACCGGGGGTTCATGTTAAGCTTAGGAAAAAGAATGTAATGGTTGTTAAAGTATGGGGACCTCCAGGATCTTTTGCAAGTGTTTCAATAGTAGAGGCACCTCTTAATCCATCTGTTTGCAATGAGGATTGTAGTTTGAGTGTGCAGAACTGGGGACCCAGCACAGGTGTAATGATTTATTGGTCGCGATTTGAGGAGGAGGGGATAGAGTATTATGTGTTTTACAGGTCTGAGGGTAAGGAGGGGCCTTGGGAGAAGCTCTATACCATAGGTTGGAAGTACAGGAGCGGGCCTGCTATGGATGATCCGCCCGATCTTGATAAGAAGACATATTGTTATAAGGTTGAGGCTGTGAAGGGCGGGAAGGTGGTAAGGGTTCTCGGACCAGTTTGTGTACCCCCCTACAGATACTCATGGTAGGAGGGGAAAGGGATGAGGAGAAACAGTCTTGAAAAACTTCCTAAGAGGTTTCAAAATTTTAATAAAGGAGGGGGGAGTTATGAGGGCAATGTACAATCTCTTAACACTTTTAATAATTTCCCTCGGTATTTCTTTTGGTGGTGATTTTGTATTCGGTCCCGTGAAGGTGGAGGTAGGACCGGACGGTAAAGGTGAGAAGACCTTTGAGTTTGAAGTGCCAAGTACGAGACCTACTTATGTGGTGGATGTTGACAATGGTTATATGCTTTATGAAGGAAGGGGTGAATTGGTTAAAAAGGGAGAGATTTACATTAATGGCAGGCTTGTAATGACATTTGATGACAAACCGAGGGCTACTAAACCCGGTGAGAAATCGGGTGTTGATGTTAAGCTTAGGAAAAAGAATGTAATGGTTGTTAAAGTATGGGGACCTCCAGGATCTTTTGCGAGTGTTTATATAATAGAGGCACCTCTTAATCCATCTGTTTGCAATGAGGATTGTAGTTTGAGTGTGCAGAACTGGGGACCCAGCACAGGTGTAATGATTTATTGGGCGCGATTTGAGGAGGAGGAGATAGAGTATTATGTGTTTTACAGGTCTGAGGGTAAGGAGGGGCCTTGGGAGAAGCTATATACCATAGGTTGGAAGTACAGGAGCGGGCCTGCTATGGATGATCCGCCCGATCTTGATAAGAAGACATATTGTTATAAGGTTGAGGCTGTGAAGGGTGGGAAGGTGGTAAGGGTTCTCGGTCCAGTTTGTGTACCCCCCTACAGATACTCATGGTAGGAGGGGAAAGGGATGAGGAGGTTTTTACTGTTGGTAATCACCATATTGCCTTATCTTTCTGCATTTTCTGAAGTGCCGAGATACAACCAGCCCTATATGAGGGACGAGTGGTATCTGTACGGTTGCGGTATATTCAATTCTGTTGACGATGTGAGTAAGTTTTTGAAAAAGTATGAGAGCTTTCTGAAGAATGAACGTTTTGAAGATGTTGACGGTGTCATCATAAACCCTTCCGCTGTTATATGGGAAGCCTCCAGGGAGTTCGGCGTTAGCGTTGAGCTTTTGCTGTTTACAATGCAGAAGGAACAGGGAGCTATCACAGAACATGATAGGCTTCCGGATTGGAAATTAAAAAAACTCATGGGTTATGAGGGGGAAAGATGCGGAGCGGTTCATGATCCTTCCGAGATTAACACGGTCAGGGGTCAGATAAGGTGTGCCGCGTGGCAGTTTGCCAGATATATGAGACAGCTGAATTATCCCGCATGCGATGGTGTAACAGTCGGCGGGTGGAGGAAGGGTGTTAAACATGAAACCGAAGATTTTGTTCTTCGGGAAGGTAACGAACCCATTCCATGGTACTCATGTCCCGTAGATAATGAAAGCCAAATAATGTATGTTACACCCGCAAACTGTGCGGTTGCAGCCCTTTTCACCTATACCCCCTATGTGGGTAAACACTGGAATGGATGTTGGAAGTTCGGTGGAAATTCCCTGTTTGAAGTGATTTGGAGAAAGCTCTTCAATTTCTGCCCGGCTACCCTCTATGTTACCAATTATCTCAGTAATACTATCACCATTGTTGATGCAAATACTGAAACCATTGTTAATACAATAAATGTCTGCTCGGGACCGAGAAATATAGCATTTACACCTGACGGTAGTAAGGCATTTGTTACCTGTTCCGAATCGGATCAGATTGCGGTTATAGATGCCACAAGGGAGGAAGTGAGTAGGTATATAAATGTAGGAGATTTTCCCTACGATGTAGCGGTAACTCCCGATGGCAGAAAGGTATATGTTACAAATCTTAATTCATGGGAGATATACATAATTGATGCTGTTGATGAACGGGTCATTACCACTATCTGGGGTGTAAGGGATCCGAGGGCTATACATGTTATAGGAAGGGGTAGCAATTACAGGATGCTCGTAGGTGTCCACATAGCCTCTTCCACCATAAATGATCCGGTATGGATATTTGATGAAAATGAAGATTTTATAGGAAGCGTAAGAACGGGTAAGATACCGATTGATATGGACTCCTTGCGGAATGTGTCCATAGATTTGAACAATTATGTCTATTCGGTCAATGCGGGTCTTAACATTGGTGATTCCAATTATGATTTTTTCATACTTGATATAAGCAGAACATCTTGGGGCGTTTACAGAAGGGTTACTACAGACTTTCAGAATTTGTGTGTTGATGTTGATGATGAAAGGGTTGATATATGTAGGGGAAATTTTAAGGTGACGGAACATCCCTATCTCGGTGTATATGTACTTTATGAATACCCCTCAAACAGCCCGAGGGGTACAGAAAAGGCTCAAGGAAAATTATTTATAACCAACTCCGCTACTAACACCCTTTCTATCTATGATCTTGATACCTATCTTCGTATTAAAGACATCGGAGTAGGTTCAAGACCGTGGAGTGTGAGGTTAA
>JALWWX010000166.1 GCA_027078675.1 Aquificales bacterium
AGTCTTTTATCAAAGCTTACGGATTCCGTAAACTCTTCAACAAATTTGTCAGTTTCCTCGGAAAATCTGCCTTCCCAAGCCTTCTTAAACATAGGACTGTAAGGATTATAACATCACTTTCTTATAGAGTTTATAACAACGCTGAGGGATGACAAAGCCATCATCATACCTGCAATCTCTGGTTTTATCACAAGCCCCGCCCATGATAGAAATCCCCCAGCGAGGGGAATGGCAAGCACGTTATAAACAAAAGCCCACATAAGGTTTTGTTTTATCCTTGCGTAGGTTTTATCGGAGTGGGCAATAAGGTAAGGGATTGTTTTAATTCCTTCAAGTAAGATAACATCACCCACCCTTTTTGCTATATCCGCACCTTCGGCTACCGCTATTGAAACATCCGCCTTTGCAAGGGCGAGAGCATCATTTATACCATCACCCACCATTGCCACCTTGTGACCCCTTCTCTGAAAGAGCTCTGTTATCCTTAGTTTGTCTTCCGGTTTACTGTCAGCGTATATTTCATCTATTCCAAGCTCCTTTCCCACCTTCACAGCCTGCACCCTTGAATCACCCGTTAAAAGGACCGTTTTTATACCCCTATCCTTTATAAAGGAGATGACCTCCTTAGCTTCTTCTCTTATCTTATCTTTAAGATAAAAGATGACAAAAGGTTTTTCTTCTGTTCCGACACCCACGGTTATGTAGCCGTCCTTATTTTCAATACCCCACTTTGAAACACTCGTTGCTATATAATCTCCACACTTTACCCCAAATCCCTTTATTTCTTTACAGTTTTTTAATGGGGGAGCGTCCTTAACCCTTTCTTTGCAAAATTCATATATGGCTTTTGCAATGGGATGATTTGATGTGCTTTCTATTGAAAGGGCAATTCCAAGTCCCTTTTCATCAAATACATCAACCTTTTCAACAGACATTTTACCCTCCGTTAAGGTTCCTGTTTTGTCAAATATGAATATGTCAACGAAGGGCATCTTTTCAAATACAGAGGTGTCTCTTATAATCACACCCTTCTTAAGAGCCCTACTTACACCGGAAGTTATAGCAAGGGGTGTGGCTATACCAAGTGCACACGGACAAGAAACAACAAGTATTGATAGGGTAAACTGAATACTTTTGTATATATCACCTGATACTAAGAACCAGAATATAAATGTAAAGAAGGAGAACAGTATAACACCTTCCACGAAGTAGGTTGATACCTTGTCCACAAGCCTTTGAATTTTGGGTTTTTTTGAAAAGGTTGAAGCCACTGCCTTTGATAACTGAAAGGCATAACTTTCCCTGAAGGGCTTTTCAACCTTTATAAGTACTTTACCTCCCTCCAAGATGGAACCAGAAATTACTCTATCTCCCTTACTTTTATAAACAGGCATTCCTTCACCTGTTACTATACTTTCATTGATGTACGCATCACCTTCAACTATCACACCGTCCACAGGACAAAGATTCCCGCTTTTCAGTTCCAGGATATCTCCCTTTCTTATGCTGTTTATATTCACATATTCCTCCTTCCCGTTTCTTATTACTTTGAAGTCCTCAACCGTAAGATGGGCTATGGAGAACAGATCTCTTAATGCCCTGTTTTTTATTTTTTCCTCAATAAACTTTCCGAGCTTTACAAAGGTGATTATGAAAACTGGAGTTTCAAAAAAGGGGGTAACTTCAATTATATGAAGGAAGGCAAGAATACTGTATATATAGGCACCTGTTGTACCTACGGATACAAGAACCTCCATATTGCCCATGCCTTCTTTAAGAGCCTTGAAGGCTTTTAGGTAGAATCCGTAACCGCCTATAATTTGGACAAAGGTTGATAAGAGGAGCTGTATATACGAGGATCCAGGAAAGGATAGAAACATATCCGCTATAAAATAAGCGGATGCAATAATGCAAAAGATAAGTATATACTCCTCTCTTATCCTGCTTTTTAAATCCCTCTTTACCCTATAGCCGAGCTTTTCTATCTCCCTTGTTATCTCCTCTTCACTGACAAGAAACTCATTAAACTCTATCTCCGCCTGCTTCAGTGTAAAAGACACCTTTATATTCTCAACACCTTCAACCTTTGATATATGTTTCTCTATAACCTTCGCGCAGTTGACACATGTCATATCCTCTATCTTCAGAACCTTTCTCATATTCCAATATTTACTGCATAAGCGATGTTAAAACAATATTTAATTTGAAATGTTTTACAAAACAAATAAACGTGCATCTTTTGTTTGAAATTCAGTATCCATTTCAAGGGCTTTAACATTTATATAACCGAGCGCAAGGGGTGATAAAGGACTTACGGAAGTTATTATTCCCACCTTCTCACCGTTATATAATATGTCCTCATTTTCCGTTACCCTTCCTTCCGTTCTAAGTAATACAAGTTTACGGGGCAGTCTTCCTTTGTAATAAACCCGTGCTATAGCCTCCTGTCCTGTATAACACCCCTTAGTAAAGCTTATGGCATACCTTTCAACACCTGCCTCAAGGGGTGAAAAGCCTTCTCTTAACTCCTTATGTATAGCAGGAATCCTTCTTTTTATCCTTATATCTTCATATTCTTCTTGTGTTACCCTCTCACCTTTTATATCTTTCTCTCCTATCTTTCCTATGATATCAAAACCTATCTCCCTTAACCTCATAGTGTTATTAGCTACCACAACATTGTCTTTAACTACAAAGGTACCCTCTTCCGGCACCGTACCTACAAGTTCGCGGACTAACTCCTCTGCACCTTCTCCCCAGACAAAATAGTGATTGTTGAATTCGGTAACATCTTCAAAGATTACACGCATTGAAAGTTTTAATTTGTTCAACAATTCAATAATCTTATTAGCGGAACAATCGGAATCAAGAAGATAACCGTTACCCATATTGAAGACGAAGAACTCTTCCATAGGTGTGCCGTTTTGTTTAAGCATAAGATTGTAGTTAAAATGCCCCTCCTTAAGATTTAATATGTCGTTGGTCAATATGCCGTTTAGGAAGGCGGTGTCCTCCTTATTTCCCTTCATACCCTTCAGCTTTATCCTCAGCTCCTCACCTTTTACCAATATCTTGGATCTGTTAAGCTTTAAAAATTTCATCGTGTGCAGTATAAGTTATAAGGGGTTAGGGTGCAATATCCTAAATCATAAGGTATTTTATAAATTATGTCGGGAAGGGTACTTATAGTTGACGATGAAGAAGGTATAAGGGCTTCACTCAAGGAGATACTTGAAGAGGAAGATTTTAAGTCCTCCTTTGCATCAACACTTAAGGAAGCGGAAGAGAAGCTTAAGAATGAAAACTTTCATGTTGTTCTTCTTGATGTATGGATGCCTGACGGTGACGGTATAGAGTTTATTGACAAAGTAAAGAGTTTGTCTCCTTATTCAGCGATAGTTACCATAACAGGACATGGTAATGTTGATATGGCTGTAAAGGCAATAAAAAAGGGAGCTTATGATTTTATAGAAAAACCTTTTTCTGTTGACAGAATATTGTTAACAATCAAACACGCCTATGAGGATACCCTCAGGAAAAGGAAGGATTATGCGGAGAGGGAAAAGTATGAACTAATAGGCAACAGTAAAAAGATTCTTGAGATAAAAAAATTAATACCCGTTGTTGCCAAAACTGATGCACCCGTTCTTATACTCGGTGAAAGCGGTACTGGTAAGGAACTTGTAGCGAGACTTATACACCTTTACTCAAATAGAAAGGACGGACCCTTCGTTGATGTTAACTGTGCATCCATACCCGATGATCTTGTTGAATCGGAACTATTCGGTTACGAAAGGGGTGCTTTTACGGGGGCGGTATCAAGAAAGATAGGAAAATTTGAGCTTGCGGATAAGGGTACCCTCTTCTTAGATGAGATAGGTGATATGAGTATGAAAGCTCAGGCAAAACTGCTTAGGGCTATTGAAACAAAGACATTTACAAGGCTCGGTGGTACTCAAACGGTTGAGGTTGACATAAGGCTTATATCCGCATCAAATAAGGATTTAAGAAACGCCTCAAACTTCAGGGAAGATCTGTTCTATAGAATTTCCGTGGTAACCATAGAGTTACCGCCTTTAAGGGAAAGGGGAGAAGACATATTACTTCTTGCCCAGCATTTCTTGGATAAATACTGTACAGAGTACAAAAAACCGCGAAAGTATTTATCTGAGGAAGTTAAGGAAATCTTCTTAAAACACTCCTGGAAAGGGAATGTGAGAGAACTTAAGAATCTTATTGAAAGGCTTGTCATTCTTGTTGATGATGAGGAAATAAAGCCGGAACACATAAGTACCTCTGGAAGGGATGTAACAACCGTTGAACATCTATTTGAGATAAATAATTTGAAAGAGGCAAAAAAGGAATTTGAAAAGGAATATATCTTGTATCATCTTTCAAAAAACAACTACGATATGAGAAAAACCGCTGAAAAGCTGG
>JALWWX010000167.1 GCA_027078675.1 Aquificales bacterium
AAAACTAAAAATAAGCCCTTAAAAAGGCTTACCATATACGAAACTATTACTTACACTAAAAACCCTCTTAAAATCAAACCTCATCAAGACTAAGGCTAATATAAGTAGTTTATATAAAGTCAAATAATCGACTAAAAGAAAAGAGACATAAAACACATTAAAACTAAAATAATAAAGTCACATGTAATATAAAAAGCTTAGAAAAATATCCATAAGATATAATAGATAAAAACTCCAATAAATCCCATAATATAGGGCTTATAAATAGATATAAAATTGTTATTTTTTATTAGCAAGTATGCTTTTTGTAGTGTTACTGATAGTGTCAAGCTACAATGCCGTTAAGTGTGCCTTTTTGTAACATGGTTATATAGTGTGCTATTTAGTTCAAACGGTATAGTCAATTATTATGCCTTTTAAGAATACTTTAAGATTAAAAGGAATACCTATACGACTATGCCATATATCACTGTAACCTCAAGTAGCACTAAACGGCATACCATGTGTAGGTCGGTAACACCCCTCCATTTAACCTTAATTTAACCTTAACTATGGGTACATAATCTAATTAGATTATGTACCCATAGTTAAGGTTAAATTAAGGTTAAATGGAGGGGTGTTACCGACCTACACATGGTATGCCGTTTAGTGCTACTTGAGGTTACAGTGATATATGGCATAGTCGTATAGGTATTCCTTTTAATCTTAAAGTATTCTTAAAAGGCATAATAATTGACTATACCGTTTGAACTAAATAGCACACTATATAACCATGTTACAAAAAGGCACACTTAACGGCATTGTAGCTTGACACTATCAGTAACACTACAAAAAGCATACTTGCTAATAAAAAATAACAATTTTATATCTATTTATAAGCCCTATATTATGGGATTTATTGGAGTTTTTATCTATTATATCTTATGGATATTTTTCTAAGCTTTTTATATTACATGTGACTTTATTATTTTAGTTTTAATGTGTTTTATGTCTCTTTTCTTTTAGTCGATTATTTGACTTTATATAAACTACTTATATTAGCCTTAGTCTTGATGAGGTTTGATTTTAAGAGGGTTTTTAGTGTAAGTAATAGTTTCGTATATGGTAAGCCTTTTTAAGGGCTTATTTTTAGTTTT
>JALWWX010000168.1 GCA_027078675.1 Aquificales bacterium
GGTGTACAGATGGCTACCAGATTTATAGCGACCTATGAGTGTGATGCCCCTCTTATCTATAAGGAGCTTCTTCTCAAGACGAGGAAGGAGGATATTATTCTTCTGAAATCCCCCGTCGGTTACCCTTTAAGGGTTATAAGAACACCATTTATAGAAAGGCTTTTGAACGGGATTAACGGATGGAATGGCTGTGTTTCCAATTGCGTTGTACCTTGCAATAAGGGGGAGGAGGCAAAAAAGGTAGGCTTCTGTATAGCTGACAGATTGGGATATGCATGGCTCGGTGACTATGAGGAGGGTATCTTTATAAGCGGTGCAAATGGTTACAGACTTCACAAGCAGGGAATGATAAGTGTTAAAAAATTGATTAATATACTGACGGGAAAAGAAAAAGACCCAACCTTGACCTGATATAGATGATAAACTCTTAACCTATGAAGGTAGGGATATTTGGCTACGGAAATATGGGTAGCGGACTTGCCCTGTGCATAGGTAAGACGGTGGGGAGGGAAAATACGGTCATTTATGATATTGACGAAAATAAGAGAAACAAGGCGGTAGAAGACGGATTCGGCAGTGCCATAGACCCTTACTTCCTATGCGATGTTTCGGATCTAATCCTGATAGCAGTAAAGCCTACGGATGTGGAGGGTCTCCTTCGTGATATATCGGGAAGGATAAGGGAAAAGCTTATAGTAAGTATAGTTGCAGGTCTCAGTACAGAGAGGATAGCTTCCTTGACGGGTGGAAAAAGAATTATCAGGGTTATGCCCAATGTAAATGTATTGGTGGGTAAGGGTACCATAGCTTACACCTGCGGTGAGGGTGTGAGTAATGAGGATGAGGAAATATTTTTAAAGGTATTTTCGGGATGCGGTGATATATTCAAGATAAAAGAAGATCTTATGAATTCCTTTACAGCTTTGTGCGGTAGCGGTCCTGCCTTTGTTTCCCAATTTGTAAGGGCTTTAAACTTGGCGGGAGTAAGGGAAGGTTTTGATAGCCAAACATCCCTTAAGCTTGTTTTAAGCCTTATTGAGGGTACTGTTACCCTTATGAAGGAAAAGGGTATGGATCCGGATGATATAGTTTATATGGTTTCATCCCCGGGAGGTACGACTATAGAGGGCGTAAGGTACATGGAGGAGAAGGGATTCGGCGGTATTGTTATAAACACTGTCAGGGAGGCGAGGAAAAGGGCGGAAAATATCGGATGAATTTTTGTCTGCGTTTACCTTACGGAGAGGTCAGGGTTATATATAAGGGAGAGTTACCCGACAATCTTATATTACCGAGGCAAATACACTCCGCTAATGTGCATGTGGTTTACTGCGACAATGCAGATGAGATTGAGGCGGATGCCCTTATAACCGAAAGAAAGGGTGTTTATATAGGGGTTAAGACGGCTGATTGTCTTGCGATTGTACTTTTATGCGGGGGTAAGGTGGGTGTAATACATGCGGGCTGGAGGGGTTTACTGAAAGGTATTATAGAGGAAACCGCTTTATATTTTAATAATCCTTTGGATACTTATGTTTTCTTTTCACCATCCGCTGGTGTTTGTTGTTATGAGGTGGGTGATGAATTCAAAAAATACTTTCCGTTAAGTGTTTATGAAAGGAATGGGGTGTTTCTTGATATTAGAAGGGAAGCACGACTTAGACTTGAGAGATTGGGCTTTAGAAGGATTGTTGATTTTAACCTGTGCACCATATGTAACGAGAGACTTCCTTCTTTCAGGAGGGAAGGTACGAGGGAAAGGATGTTTACAATAGCAAGGCTGGGGTAAAATGTTAGGTGGAGGTTGAAATGGAACAGGAAAGACATGCGGAGAAGTCCCGTGTAGTTGAGGAAGGTATATGGGTTGCGGGAGAAGCCTTAAAAAAGGCGCCGGATTTAAGGGGAGTGCCTACGGGTGTAGAAGGACTTGATGAGCTTTTTTATAAAGCTGAGATAAAGGACGGAAAGGTTGTAAAGAAGCCTCTTGGGGGCATACCCGCCTATGCGGTTGTGAATCTTACGGGTGTATCTGACACGGGTAAATCCCTTATGGTGGAACAGTACACGATAAAACAGGCAAGCAGAGGAGAAGCTGTAGCCTTTATAACTGTGGAAAGTCCTGCTCCCTTTGTTACCATGAGTCTTAAAGAGAGGGCTACCGCCATGGGTGTGGACTTTTCTGAGATAGAGGATAAGATAATTCTCATAGATGCGGCAAGCCATGCCTCTCTAAGGGAAAATCTTCCCAACTTATTTGCCACCCTTGCCTATGCAATAAAGAACTACAAGGTTAGACATACGGTAATAGACTCCGTAACGGGACTTTATGAGGCAAAGGAGATGATGGCGAGGACTATTGTCAGACAGCTGTTTAACTTTATGAAGAAGTGGTATCAAACAGCCATATTCGTTTCACAGAAGAGGAGCGGTCATGAGGAATTGACAGCGGAGGCTGCTGGCGGTTATGCTGTAAGCCACATAGTTGATTGTTCCATGGTGCTTGCCAAGGAACTTATAACATCAAGGATAACCGCCAATTTGTATAAAAAAGAAATAGGGGAGATTGTTAGATTGTTTAGAATAGATGGGTGCAGAATGTGTGGTCATGATACGAGGACACATTTTATGGAGATAACGGAGACTGGACTTGTTAAAATAGGTAAACCTATAGGACAATGAGGGCAATAATATCCGTTTATTATAAAGAGGGTGTTGAGAAGATAGGGAAAGTATTGGCTGATTTAGGTTATGAAATAGTCTCAAGTGGAGGCACTTATGATTACCTCACTTCTAAAGGTATTCCAGCGGTTAGGGTAAGTGATATTACAGATTTTCCGGAGATATTGGACGGAAGGGTTAAGACTCTACATCCCGTTATCCACGGAGGTATACTTGCACGGGAGAAGGACATACCCTCAATAAGGGATATGAACATAGAACCGGTTGATTTTGTGATTGTTAATCTTTATCCCTTTGAGGAGAAGATGAAGGAAGATTTACCCGAGGAGGAACTTATTGAGTTTATAGATATAGGCGGTCCAGCCCTTATAAGGGCATCAGCCAAAAACTTCCACAGGGTTACCGTAGTGACGGATCCTGCGGATTACGAATGGGTTGCGGAAAAAATAAGAAACGGATCCCTTACCCTTGAGGATAGGGCTTTTTTAGCCTACAAGGCTTTTTCCCTTACCGCCTATTATGATTCTCTTATAGCGGAAAAGATAAGGATTATGCATGATTTGGAAACCTCATCAGCCTTTATGACGCTTCCTATGAAAAGGATAAGAACATTGAGATACGGCGAGAATCCGCATCAAAAGGGAGTTCTTTATGGAGATCCTTTTGAAGACATAGGTATTGCGAGGGTTCGTATATTACAGGGAAAAGAGATGTCTTTCAACAACTACCTTGATGCGGATAGTGCGGTAAAGGTAGTTTCAGAGCTTGCGGGGAAATCTTGTGTTATAGTTAAGCATAACAATCCTTGCGGTGTTGCTACTGCGGAAACTGTTGCTGATGCATTCAGAAGGGCAAGGGATGCGGATCCAGAATCCGCATTCGGAGGTATAACCGCCTTTAACGATACGGTTGACGGTGAAACAGCGGAAGAGCTTACTTCCATGTTTTTAGAAGTTATTGTTGCACCTGACTATGACGAAAACGCCTTGCAGATCTTATCAAAAAAGAAGAATTTGAGGGTGCTTAAATACGATGGTATCCAGAGAAGCTATGATATTAAAAGGATAAGCGGAGGCTATCTTGTTCAGGACGAGGATGTTAAGCTGTTGGATGAATGGAAAGTGGTGACTCAAAGGGAACCTTCTGAAGAGGAAAAGGAAGATCTTCTTTTTGCGTGGAAGGTATGCAAGTATGTTAAGTCAAATGCTGTTGTTATTGCCAAAGGGAAGCGGACCTTAGGTATAGGATCGGGCAATGTATCAAGGGTAGCCAGTTTAAAGTGTGCTGTTGAAAAGGCAATGCAGTTCGGTCATGATCTTAAGGGAGCGGTTTTGGCTTCCGATGGCTTTTTCCCTTTCAGGGACAGTATAGATTTTGCTGTTAAGTATGGTATATCCTCAATAATACAGCCGGGTGGTTCAATAAGGGATGAGGAGGTTATAAGGGCTTGTAACGAGCATTATATATCAATGGTGTTTACAGGAACGAGACATTTCAGGCATTAATCCTTTTCTTGGGAAGGCTGATAAGAAGAGATAGCTTCTTTTGAAAAGGTTATCCTTGTATTGGCATCCACCTTCAAGGTAACCGTTTTATCTCCTATCTCCGTGATAGTACCCCATATACCCGATGATGTTATAACCTTATCTCCCTTTTTCAGATTTGCCAAGAATTCTTGATGTCTCTTTCTTTGCTTTTG
>JALWWX010000169.1 GCA_027078675.1 Aquificales bacterium
GGAAGAGTTTCCTCATATATTAACCTTTCGTGACCGCCGTCTGTATCCTTGCCAACAAATCTAAGCGGTAATTCTTTACCGTTTATGAAAACCCTGTGACCTCTTATTTCTATTGTGTCACCGGGCATTCCTATTATCCTCTTTATGAAGTCTATATCTGGGTTTAAGGGCCATTTGAATACTACTATGTCGCCCCTCTTAGGTTCTGTAAATCTGTAGACCAATTTGTTAACCAATATAAAATCTCCCACGAGAAGGGTTGGTTTCATAGAGCCGGAAGGTATATTGAAAGCTTGAACGAAGAAGGTTCTTATTACCAAAAATACAGCAATAATAATGGCAAACTCAATTATCCACTTCTTTGTCTTATCCATTAAACATTCACCCCCTCATATTTAGCCCTTAATTGCCCGCATGCTCCGAAAACTTTTTGCCCTTTGCTGAACCTTATAAAGCACGATATTCCGTTTTCCCACAGTATTCTTTGGAATGTCATTATATTTTCAGGCTCGGGTCTTTTGTAAGGAAGGGTGGGGTAGGGGTTGTAGGGTATTATGTTCACTTTAAACCTTTTCTTGTGCCTTCCTATTAACCTTACCAATTCAAGTGCGTCTTCAGGTGAATCATTTATATCCTTTATAAGTACATACTCAAGGGTTATCCTTCTATAGGGCTTCAGAGGATACGTTTTTAAGAAGTTCATAAGTTGATTAAGTTTGTTTGTTTTGCATATAGGCATTAATGCTTCCCTTTTTTCTTGAGAGGGTGCATTTATTGAAACCGCAAGATTCACTTCCGACATTACTGGATCTTGAGCCATTCTCCTTAGCTGGTATATTATACCGCTTGTGGATATGGTCACCCTTCTCTTTGATAGATCAAATCCCCAAGGCATGGTAAGTATTTCAACAGCTTTCCTGACATTTTCATAATTAGCAAGGGGTTCACCCATACCCATGAAGACAACATTCCTTACCTTGACACCAGAAATTTTTTGGACCTGTAGGAGCTGATCCACTATCTCCTCCGTTCTCAGATTTCTTTTAAGACCGTCAATAGCTGTGGCACAGAATGTACATCCTATGGCACAACCTATCTGTGAGGAGACACACAGGGTAAAGTGAT
>JALWWX010000170.1 GCA_027078675.1 Aquificales bacterium
ACCCTTAAGACTATGTTTATATCCTCAGTCTTCAAATGAACCCTCTTCGGCTTTGAAATGTTGTTTGTTTCATATTCAGAAATATCTATCGTTTGCCTTACATCCGCCACATCCTCAAACTGTTTTATTTCCTCTTTCCCGCTTTCTATTTTATGAAGATGGTAAACATCCCTTATATCCTCCCTCTTAACATGTCTTTCAACTTCAGCACTTACTGATTCGGTAACATAATCACCCTTCGCATATACCTTTGTCTGCAGCTTAACATCATTAGCATTACCGCCACCATCAACGGGTTTCTTAATAAATTCTCTGAACTCTCCTTTTTCATTAATGGGTTCATTTTCAAATTCAAGGTGTATATTACCCTTTGCCTTATTAAAACTCTCTCTTGAGTGTAAAATCTCTCTTTTATACTCGGATTTTACATCATAAGGTTGCCTTTGAGGTAGCATATCCTCCTTTAGAAAACTTATATCCCCCTTCTCATTATTCTCTTTCTCTCTATACACTTCCCTTCTTAATATCTCCCCCTTAATTTTCTCCATTTCGTAGGGTTTAACATCCTTTACATTACCCTTAAGAGCCTCATATACAGGCTTATCCGTTAAAGATATCTTCTGAACAGCACTTTCAATGTTCTTTTCCACCTTTTCTGTATTAACACCTAAAATTAATTCCGTCTTACCAGTTTCACTTTGAGGTTTACTTTTATTTTCTTCTGGTTTCTCACCCTCAGTAATGTTTTCAACCTTCACATATTTAATATCACCGATAGGTAATACATTTCCTTGTAGTACATTGACGCTCTTTTTACCTGTATCGTCCTTCTCAGAATTTACACTATCCAGTATATGCAAACCATCTCCTTTTCTCTCTTCCTTAACACCCCCCATAATCTGGGTTATAATTTCCGAAAATTCCATATACTCACCATGTTGGTACCCAGACTTGGGAGTTAAAAGATCTAATATATCCTCCCCCTTTTTTCCTTTTATACTCCACAAGAATACAGGTAATCCGAATCCGTTCACTTAGAATAGTATATTCCTTCTTTTTTAGCTTTCAAGTACTTTGAAATTCCGTGCTGAGTCTTATACCAGTAAAAGGGTC
>JALWWX010000171.1 GCA_027078675.1 Aquificales bacterium
TACTGTGCAGATACCCAAGTATTTCCTCCATCGGTGGAAGATTCCCACTCGTAATAAAGGTTATCGCCTGCTTGCCCCGCAGTTCCTGTTGGATTGCCACCAATTTGAACTTCTGCTCCCAGACATACATCAGTTTTATCGAATCCGGCATCAGCTGTCGGATTCAAACTAACGTCTACCGTAACTGTTACATCATCAGATCTTGTACAACCATTTTGCGTAGTTGTCAATGTATATGTGATTGTAGAACCTGGAGTTGCTATTGGATTTGCAACTGTATTATCATTTAAGTATAAATCTGGAGTCCAAGTATATGTCACTCCGGGAGGTCCTGAAGGATCACAACCTAATTCTGTTGATGCTCCCTGACAAATAGTAACGTCAGGTCCTGCACATGCAAATACCGCTTGTGTTATTGTTATTTGTTGAGTATAATATGAACTACAACCATCTTTTGTCACGGTAAGGTCAATTGTATAATCACCGGGAGTATCCCATTCTACAACTTGTGAGATATTATTTGATGTAGCCGGAGTACCGTCTTGGAAAGTCCAAGCATAAGTAGCTCCTGAACCTGCATTATCAGCTTCAAATAATACACCTTCTTCAGCACAAACCGATGATGGTCCATTAATTCCCGATACCGGTAAAGGTTTGACAGTTACTACCGCATCATCTGTATCGGTACAACCGTAGCTATTAGTTACCGTTACTGTATATGTTGTTGTACTCGTCGGTGACACTGTTATAGTTTGTGTCGTTTCTCCGTTACTCCATTCATACGTTCCTCCACCAGATGCTGTTAAGCTTGTGCTTTCTCCATCGCATATCTCTTTGTCGGGACCTGCACTTGCATCCGGATTCGGATGTACTGTCACTACCGCATCATCCGTATCCGTACATCCGTAACTATTGGTTACTGTTACAGTATAGGTTGTTGTACTTGACGGTGATACTGTTATTGTTTGTGTATTTGCACCTGTACTCCAATGATAGGTTCCGCCTCCTGATGCTGTTAAATTCGTACTCTCTCCATTACATATTTCTTTATCAGATCCCGCACTCGCATTTGGATTCGGATGTACTGTTACTACTGCATCAT
>JALWWX010000172.1 GCA_027078675.1 Aquificales bacterium
AGAATCCTGCCAGTCCAAGTCCAACCCCTTCACCCGACCGGTAGAACGGACAACAGTTGGGAAATCCCGGCAGTTGTTTAAAGTCCGCACGATGGAGATTAGCGCCACCAGCAATGCGGGCGCCGACGGAAGGAAAAAGAGTCAACACCTGCGTTTCAGGAGTGATCCGAAACGCTGGTTGTGCATGGCCGAAAAGTGTTGTTGCCAGAAGCACAAAGGAACAAAGAAACCACAGCATCACTTGATTATGCGCACTTGTTTTTTGTCAATGCGATTTGGACTTTCCAGAAGAAGGAAATACGATCCAGAAGGAATTTGTTGTACCGGGATGCGGATAACTTCGTAAGCATAGCCGTCGGAAGCAATACGGGAAAGGTCCCACTGGCGGATAAAGTAGGTTTTTCCGGAGATACCGACCAATCGCAGCGTTGCAGTGCCACGATTTCCAATCAATTCCACGACCACCGTCATTTCAGTGTGAGCGGGATCGGGATGCACATCCGTGATACCAAAGTTGTTATGCAGGCGAATCAGCCGGCGCCCCCCGGCTTCACAGATGCCGGTGAGGGAAAGGTAACCGGGTGTGAGAATGGTGTTTTGCACACTGCCTAATTCCACGTCCCAGCGGACGGAATCGATGAACAGCGGCGTTCCCGTCGCATCACCGAACAGGGCTTCGCCAATCAGGGTTGTTAATGTCATCGGTGGGGTCGGGAGGGATGGAAGATCCTGGTCTGTGAGCTGGATGGTTACGACACGGTCGTAATTCGGTAGCAAGACGGAAGACAGGATTCGACCGCGGGTGACCGTGTGAGGATAAAAGATAGTACCGCGGAAACGAAGCGTGAGCGTAACCGACCGGATTTGGCGGATTTCGGAAAGCCGGTCAGCAGCGATCAGGGAGATAGGAATCTGAACATTGCGAGATCCGATCGGTGCTGAGATTGTTGGTAATGCCAGTCCGACCGTGGCTTCTGGCAGCGGGATCCCGCGTCCCTGAAGTTGAATTGTTGGGGTGCCGCCGGTGGTCAGGAATGTCAACTGTGCGTCTTTCGGTCCCACAGTTTGTGGTGCAAAGAAGACCCCGATGGTGATAC
>JALWWX010000173.1 GCA_027078675.1 Aquificales bacterium
TGAGGGCTTTGTTAAGGAGTGTGGTTACCCTTGAAACCCTTCTTGCAGCTTCCCTCTTATGAATAACACCTTTTGATGCTGTATGTTGAATTATGCTTACAACTTCCGGAAGAAATTTCTTAGCCTCTTCCAAATTTCCGCTTTCCACCATCTTTCTGAATTTCTTTATATATGTTCTCATCCTTGATAGATGATACCTGTTCCTCAATCTTCTCTTTGCATCCCTTCTCATACGCTTTGCCGCTTGCCTCGTGTTAGGCATCCCGTAACCTCCGTTATAAGAGTAGCTATTAATTATAACATTTCGGAAGGAAGGAGTGTAAAGCGAAAAAATTTTTGGTTATAATGGGAAAAGTATGAGAGAAATAGGAGATGAAAATTTTTACAAAGAAGCCATAGATTCGGAGACGCCTGCCCTTATCTTTATATCCAAAGAAGATGCCCCTGGTCATAAGGAGCTTGTTTCTATCCTTGAGGAGTTGGAGAAGGAATACGGCGGTTGCGTAAATTTTTACTACATGGATGCATCAAAGAATACAACACCCAAGGATTTCGGCATAGATACATTCCCCGCAATTGTATATTTCAGAGAAACTATGGAAGTTGACAGGCATATGTATATACCGTCAAGGGAAGACATTGCCTCTGTTCTTAAAAGGCTCTGTAATAGGGGTTAGGATGAGGATACTTTGGGCGCCGTGGAGAAGCGAGTACATTGAAAACATAGGTAAATCAAATGAGTGCTTCTTATGTGAGGCCTATAAACAGCCACAGGAAAGGTTGAGGGATTACCTTGTACTGTACAAAACGGAAAAAGCCTTCATCATTTTGAATAAATATCCTTACAATACTGGACATCTTATGGTATGCCCCGCCTTACACATCGGTGATTACAGACTCATTGATGAGGAAACGATAAAGGAGATGCACAACCAGGTAAGGTTAAGCCTTGACATAATAGAGGAAGCCTTTAGTCCTCATGGGTTCAATATAGGTTTTAATATAGGAAAGGCTGCAGGTGCAGGTCTTGAAACCCATGTACATCTTCATATAGTACCGCGCTGGTTCGGTGATACAAACTTTATGCCCGTGTTCGGGGAGGTAAAGGTAATTTCAAAGAACCTTATGGATGTTTACGATATACTTAAAGAAAAACTTGAGAAAAGGCTAAATGGCACTTCTTGAAGTTAAAGATCTTAATTTATGGTACGGAGAAAAACACACACTAAGGAACATAAACTTTTCTCTTCAGGAAAGGGAGATACTTTGTATAGTAGGTGAATCTGGTTCCGGAAAGTCATCCATTCTTTACTCAATCCTTCAGCTTTTACCGAAGAATGCGAAAGTATCGGGCGAGATAATTTTTGAGGGTAAAAATCTTATTAACCTTTCCGAGAGGGAGATGAGGAGTATAAGATCTTCAAAGATAGGTATAGTATTCCAGGAACCTTCAGCCTATCTTGATCCCCTTTTTACGGTGGGAAGTCAACTTTCAGAAACAGCGGTAGCCCATCTTACCCTTAGTAATGTGAAAGATTATGTGATAGATAAAATGAAGAGAGCAGGTATACCTTCCGCGGAGAAAAGATATTATGCATACCCTCATCATTTATCGGGGGGGTTAAAACAGAGAGTTTGTATAGCCAATGCAATAATGTGTAATCCTAAGATAGTACTTGCGGACGAACCTACAACCGCCCTTGATGTTTCCGTACAGAAGCGTATCCTTTCACTCTTCAGAAGAATGAAAGAAGACGGAACCTCTGTTATACTCGTAACCCACGATTTCGGTGTGGTTGCGGAATGTGGGGACAGGGTTATAGTACTTAAGGACGGTGAAATTTTGGAAGAAGGTGATGTGTTTAAAATATTTGATAGTCCGAGGCACTCCTACACCAAAATGCTCATTAAGTCAGCGGTGGATATGGTATAATTAACTTCCCTTTTGATAAAAGGAGGGTTCTAAGATGAGCAGTTTAACCCATGAGATTGAAAAGATGTACACCCCAAAAAAGGAGTACCCAAAGTTCAAGGTGGGTGATACGGTTAGGGTTCACTACAAGATAAAGGAAGGTGATAAAGAAAGGATACAAGTTTTTGAGGGTGTGGTGATAAGAATAAGGGGTGCGGGTTTGAATAAAACCTTCACGGTAAGAAAAGAGTCCTTCAATGTAGGTATAGAAAGGATATTTCCCTATTACAGTCCTAATATTGAAAAGATAGAAGTATCCAAGATAGGAAAGGTAAGAAGGGCAAAGCTTTACTTCCTGAGGGATCTCCAAGGTAAAGAAGCTGCAAGAAAAATTAAAGAGATAAAAATATGGGATTATGAAGCTAAGGAAAGGAAAAAGGCTGAAGAGAGAATAAAGAGGGAGGAAGAAAGGAAAGCAATGGAGGAATCGGAAACTGAAGTGAATGAGGTAAAGGAAGAAGAAAGAAAGAATGAACAAGAATCCACGGAATAATGACAGAGATAGAAAAACCTTTATGGGAGAGGGGTCTTGTTGTAGCGGGTGTTGATGAAGCAGGAAGGGGTCCCATAGCGGGTCCCGTTGTAGCTGCTGCGGTTGTTTTAAAACCTCATACGGAACCCTTCATCAAAGGTGATTCAAAATCTATGTCTCCCGATGAGCGGGAAGAAGCATTTGAACTTATAAAAGAGAAGGCAGTTGCTATAGGCACCGCAGTTGTTGATAGTGTTGTAATAGACAGAATTAATATTCTTAGAGCTACAAAACTTGCAATGAGAAGGGCTTTGGAGGACCTTAAAACAGCCTTTGATGTGGTCATATCTGATTTTGTAAAACTTGAGGATGTTAATTGCATTCCTATTCCCAAAGCTGATGAAAGAAGTATTTCATGTGCCTGTGCGTCTGTGGTTGCAAAGGTGTTAAGGGACAGAATAATGAAAGAGTATCATAAGATATACCCTCAGTATAATTTTGACAGACATAAAGGCTATATAACGCGGGAACATTTAGAAAAGATTAAATGTTTTAACATATCACCTATTCACAGAAAAAGTTTTAAACCCTTACGCCAGACGAGTATGTTTTGATATGCATAAACCCGTTCTTCTTGAAGAAACATTAAAGATACTCATTAACGGAGGTGGTATCTATGTAGATTGCACCATTGGAGGAGGTGGACACGCACGGGGAATATTGGAAAGCAGGGAGGATATATTCCTTATAGGTATAGATGCGGATGAAACAGCCCTGCAAATAGCGGAAGAAAACTTAAGAGAATTTGAAGGCAGATACACCCTTTATAAGGCAAACTTCAAGGATATTGATGTAGTGTTACGGATGGAGGGGATTAGTAAGGTAAAGGGAATATTGTTTGATCTCGGAATTTCAATGTATCAGATTAAGTCGGGCAGGGGGTTTTCCTTTGAGGATGAAAGCTTTCTTGATATGAGAATAGATAAGAAGCAAAAGCTTACTGCATTTACTGTTATAAATGAATACTCGGAGAAGAGGATAGCGGAAATCTTAAAGAAATACGGAGAGGAGAGATACGCGCTAAAAATAGCGAGAGAGATAATAAAGAAGAGAAAGATAAAACCCATAGAAACAGCCAAGGAATTGGCAGACCTTATAAGTTCAATATATCCCAAAGGCGGTAAGATCCACCCTGCTACCAAAACATTCATGGCTTTGAGGATATATGTCAACAACGAGTTGGAGAATCTTAAAACTGGTTTGGAAAAGGGAATAATGTATCTTCAAAAGAACGGAAGAATAGCGGTGATAACCTTTCATTCCTTGGAAGACAGGATTGTTAAAAACTTTCTTAGGGAAAAAGAAAGAGAGGGTGCATTAAAAAACTTGACTAAAAAGCCGATTAAGCCTAAGTTAGAAGAAGTGAGGAAAAATCCTTCAGCAAGAAGTGCTAAACTAAGGGCAGGGGAGAAGTTGGTATGAGCAGTAGGAGAATATTGGTTATAGCCATTTCACTATTGTTATTTAATATATTGTATTCTTCCTACGCCTTAAAGGTGTCTAAGGAGTACACGGAAAAGATGATAACTCTTAAGTCTTTAGAAGAGGAAGTAATGGTTATGACCGCGGAACTTGAAACAAAAAAGATGGTAGCTATAAAAAAAGCTAAAACCAATATAAGCTGGGATAAGATAATCTTCAATAAATAAAAACCTGGGGGCGACCTACTTTCCCGTGCCTGGGTAGGCACAGTATCATCGGCGCTGGAGGGCTTAACTGCCGGGTTCGGAATGGGACCGGGTGTTTCCCCTCCGCTATGGCCCCCAGGCGAAGGC
>JALWWX010000174.1 GCA_027078675.1 Aquificales bacterium
CCCCGAGATCAGAATCTACATTATCTTGGGTTGCCTGAAACAGGGTCTCCGCCTCAGCAAAATACTTCCATCTGTCGTATCTCAAAGCAACCCTCCCTTTAAGAGGGGGTATCTCCGCTATATCCGTGTCGTAAATATTCCTTGAGGGATCCCTCTCCTTTGTCCCCCTTGTATAAGAAAGGTTTGTATCTATAAACAGATTTTGACTTATAAGGAAGATGCCCGATATTTCCCCTCCGTATATATTTGCGTTTACATTCGTATATGTTTTTGCCTTGTTTCCTATCCCCGTGCTGTTTACAGCAGATACCCTGTGGACAGTAATAAAGTCTGTAAGTATGCTGTAGAAAAGGGATGCCTTAATGTTGAAGTTCTTGCCCTTATATTCAATACCCGTATCAATCTCCGTGTTTTTTGTTCCTTTCAACTTCGGATTACCGACCCAGTCGCCGTACCTGTTTTCCATCATACCAGTCCTGTTTAAGGCAAAGAACCTCTCTTGAGGATCGGGGCTTCTGAAGGCATGCCCGAGTTTTCCAAATATTCTCAGATTTTTCTCTGGCTCATAGAATATCTGTATATTACCCGAAGGGTATATCTCTTCCGCGTAAAGTCTTCTCGTGTTGTGATAGGTAAAGTACATGTCAGTATTAGCTTTTTTAGAATCCACTTTCATACTTGTTCTATCAATTCTCAGTCCCGCTGTTATACCTATATTCTTTGATAATCTTTTTGAGTATTCACCGAAGATACCCAGGTCTAAAAATTCTACACCGGGTATTGTATTTTGGATTGATGAACCCATAACGGTTTGTGTATCCCACAGCCATCCGAGAACTTCAAGCCCAGCCTTTAATCTTTTCCCTTTAAGCCTTATCTTTGCGCCGTAGGTTTCCGAACTGGCATCCGTTTCCATAAACATACCGGTTTCCCTCTTTGAATTATTCATAAGGTGACCCACCTTGGAGTAATAGGCGTTTATATCAATACCTCTAAGGTTAAGGTTTATGCTTATCCTGTCCATTGAATTGTTTAACGCATCCATCATAAGGTAGGGGTAAAGAATATCCCTGCTTCTCTGGGCGGTGTAGGAAAATTCAATTTTCCTTTTTCCCCTTTTGTAACCTCCCTTTAACCACAGGGTATTTATGTTGAAGGCTGTTGAATCCTTGAACTCTTCTTTGTAATTTGCATAATCGGTAAGCAGCCTCCCTTTACCCGTTACATAAGGCTTGGAGTACTGATAGGAGTAACCGAGGATACCAAAAAAGGGATCTTTCCCGTAGGAGAGCCTTACGGAGGGATTTATATATCCGAAGGAACCACCTTTTAGGGAAAGCTTTCCTATAAAACCTAAAGTAGGTTTATGGGTTTTGATCTTTACAGAACCTCCAAGGGTTCCGTAACTTTCAACATCAAAGGGTCCCTTTATTATTTCAACCGATTCAATCTCGGAGGGGTCAATATGAAACAGGGGTGGATCCATCCTGTTCGGACATGCGTTGTATATCCTTCCCTCATCAACCGTGAAATTCAAATTGCCTTTCTGAAAACCCCTTATAACAACATCGTTGGCGGTAGCACCCTTTCTCAGCTTCCATACACCCGCTTTCCCCTCAAGTATTTCCGCGGTATCCTTTCCCGTACTTTCCGCTATCTCTTCCTTACCCATGGTTTCCCTTTTTTCTTTAATCTCCACTCCCTCAAGATATAGCTCTTGGGCAAGGGAGGGAATAAATGTGAGTATTGCCAAGATGAGACCGTTTCTCATAAGGCACCTCCTGATAAATTGCGTTAATTTTGTAAAGATTTTAACATATTTTCACATCAAAAACGAATTTATACTTAAGGTATGTGTCTTGCGGTTCCTTCCAGGATCATTGAGATAAGGGATGACAATACCGCTGTGGTTGATATAAAAGGTGTAAAGAGGGAGATATCCCTTGAGCTTGTGGAAGAGGATGTAAAGGAAGGTGATTATGTGCTTGTACATGTGGGTTTTGCTATAAGAAAGATAGATACGGAGATGCTTAAGGAATATTTTGATGGATATTTCTAATCTCAGGGATCCCTTTCTTATAGAGAAATTGGCAAGGGTTATTAAGGATAAGGCGGGGGGTCTTGGTAAGCCCTTAAGGATAATGGAATTTTGCGGAGGACACACCCATGTAATAATAAGATACGGAATAGATCAGCTTCTGAATTCCGCGGTAGAATTTATCCACGGACCTGGATGTCCCGTATGTGTGGTTCCCAAAGGCAGAATTGATCTTGCCATTGAGCTTGCAGAAAGCGGTGTTATTTTGTGCACCTACGGTGATCTTCTGAGGGTTCCTGGTTCGGGCGGAAAGACTCTTCTTAGTACGAGGGCTTCCGGATTTGATGTAAGGATGGTTTATTCTCCCCTTGAGGTTCTTAGAATAGCAAAGGAGAACAGCAAAAAGGAGGTTGTATTTTTTTCCATAGGTTTTGAGACAACGACACCTCAGACAGCGGTACTTATTTTAAAGGCGAAGAGAGAGGGTATAAGAAACTTGAGTGTTATTTGCAATCATGTAAGGACACCTTCAGCCCTTGAGGGTATATTTTCCGCGGATGTAGATATAGACGGTCTTATTGCTCCGGGTCATGTAAGTGTCATAACGGGATGCGGTATATATAAGCCCTTTGCGGAGAGATATAAAAAACCATTCGTTATATCGGGGTTTGAACCTGTTGATATATTGGAATCGTTGCTTATTCTACTTAGGAGGTTTTATGAAGGCAGACATACGGTTGATATCCAGTACAGGAGATCGGTAAAGGAGGAGGGAAACAAAAAGGCACTTTCTTTTATTAGTGAGGTCTTTACTGTCAGGGAGGAATTTGAATGGAGGGGATTGGGTGTTTTACCTTTAAGTGCCTTTAGGATAAGGGATGAATACCGCGATTTTGACGGGGAGAAGAGGTTTTGTTTAAAGGAGAAACGGTCTTCGGATCATCCCTACTGCCTTTGCGGAGATATAATAAGGGGCAAGGCAAAACCTTCGGACTGTAAACTTTTCGGTTCCGTTTGCAACCCCAAGAATCCCGTCGGTTCATGTATGGTATCGTCGGAGGGTGTATGCTCAGCCTACTACAGGTACAGATTTGAGGGGGATACGCTCTATAATATTGCGTAGTCCTCCTTACTAAGTGTTATCAGGTCGGAGCTGGTAAGGAGGTAACTTCAGCTCCTCAAACAACTTCAACCTCTTCTTCCTTTCATATTCCTGAATCATTCCCATAATAAGCCCTTCTGTTACCTCGCTTTGGAACTTCCCCATTTCCCTGGCAAGCTCCTTGGGAAACCTATCCGCATCCTCAGAGAGTTATATTCTTCCTGACCTTCATATATTTGAATATACACACGAAGTGGTATGTATGCAGGCTTTTTAATATGCTTGGAAGTCTCAAGAAGTTTTAGATAGCGTAAATCTTGTAAAATCCTTTTATAAGAGGAGTGACAATGGTTATATCTACCGAAGAAGTGGTTCAAAAACTTCTCAGTGTATCGGGAAATAACCGGCAGGAAGCGGGAAGGCTCTTTGAGCGGTTTGTGAAAGCATTCCTCAAAACCCACAACCACTGGGGAAAAGTATTCAGACACGTGTGGTTGTGGTCTGAATACCAACAGCGTAATGGAAGGCCTGATACGGGTATAGACCTCGTTGCGGAGGATCATGAAGGATGCAAATGGGCTATTCAAGCAAAGTTCTTTGAGACTTCCAGAATTGACCATGAGATGGTATCCAAGTTTATAGCTTCCTCACCTCCAGAGGAGTTCAAATACAGAATGATGGTATATATGGGAGAACTTACGAAGAATGCAGAGGAGACCCTGAAAAGAAACAACGTATATGTGGTAGATGTTAAAGATGAGCTTGAACTTATAGACTGGGAAGGCTTTGACTGGAACAAACCTGAAGAAATAACTTACAGGAAGAAGGAAATCAGACCCTATCAAAAAGAGGCACTCTACAGGGTGGTTAAAGGGTTTGAGGAGAACGATAGAGGAAAGCTCATAATGCCTCCAGGTTCAGGAAAAACCTTCGTTGCCTTGAAGATAGCGGAAACCTTTGTGGGAAAAGGAGGATACGTTCTTTTTCTCGTTCCGTCAATAGCACTTGCGGACCAGACCTTAAGGGCTTGGCTTGAGGACAGCGAAGTTCCGATAAGACCCTTTGCGGTTACGAGCGATGTGAGTGTGGGCAGGAATGAGGATAGCATAGAGAAAACTACAGTTCTAACTATACCACCCACCACCGACCCTCAAAAACTTGCTGAAAGTGCAGGTAAGCCTGATCCCAACAATATGACTGTTATAGTTTCAACTTACCAGTCCATAGACGTTATCTCCCAGGCTCAAAATTTGGGACTTCCAGAATTTGACCTTATAATATGCGACGAGGCTCACTACACAACAGGACTTGGAGATAAAAACGACCTTTCCCCATTTAAGAAGGTTCATAAGAATGAATATGTAAAAGGCAAGAAAAGATTATATATGACAGCAACACCAAAGGTATTTAATGTTGCTATAAAAGAAAAAGCTAAAGAAGCTGACCTTGAAATCTACGATATGAGTGATGAGGATATATATGGACCTACTTTTTTCCACTATAAATTCTACGATGCTGTTCAAGAGGGTTTCTTGACAGACTACAAAATTGTCGTCTTTACAGTATCCGAGAAAGAAGTTCAGGAAAAACTCTTTAAGTATTTAAATTATGGTTACTTAAATGTGGAAGATACAGCCAAAATGGTAGGCATGATAAAAGCATTTGAAGGTAAGATAAAAGGAGAGGAAACTGAGGTCAATATAAAAAGGGCAGTCATATTCTGCTCAAGTATACAAAGGTCAAAGAAGGTTTCTTCTGAACTTCCACGGGTAGCCGAGGAATTGAACAGTTCTTTAAACGTAGTCTCATCTCACATAGATGGCAATATGTCCGCAAGTGAAAGGAAGAGACTACTTGACTGGCTTAGAGCAGGGCCTCAAGATAATGAAGACGTCAGGGTTTTAACCAACGCAAGGGTCTTAACAGAAGGTATAGATGTTCCCGCTTTAGACAGTGTCGTTTTCTTAGATCCCAGAAAGTCTAAAGTGGACATAGTTCAGGCTATGGGGAGAGTTATGAGAAAAGCTCCGGGAAAGAAATATGGATACATAGTTATACCTGTTGTCGTTTCAGAAGATAAAGATATAGAAGAACAACTTGAGGGAAATGAGTTCAGGACTATATGGCAGGTGGTAGGTGATTTACGTTCTTTGGATGAATCCCTACCAGCAAGAGTAAGACGGATAATGATAAGTCAAAGTAGTTACAGAGAGGTGCAAGAAGGACCTGGAGGTATAGAAGGGGAGGTTAGGTATGACAGAGAAAGGGCAACTATAGAATGGGGTGCTGACAGTGTACTTATGATGGAGTTTTCGGAAGCTATACCACCTGAACTAAGAGAAAAACTAAGGAAAGCCATAGTTCCCAAGATAGTTGAGAAGATCGGAGGAAAGAAATACTTAGAAACATGGGCTAAGGACGTAGCTAAAAAGGTAAAGAGGATCTTGAGGCACGTAAACGAAGCCATCAAAAGAGACCAAGCAATAAGAGGGGATTTTGAAGAATTCCTCAAAGCTTTGAGGCAAGTTATAAACCCTGCGATTTCAGAAGATGAAGCAAAATCTATGCTCGTTCAACACATGATAACCAAGCCCATATTTGACGCAATATTTGGAAGCTACAAGTTCTTAAAAGACAACCCCATCGCTCAGACTATAGAAAAGCTTGCAAGCCATTTTACCAAATTCATATCCGCAGAGACCGAAGACCTTGAAGAATTCTACAGGGAGGTCAGGATAAGAGTTGAGGGAATAGACAAAGAAGCGGAAAGACAAGAATTTTTAAGACAGCTCTACGACTGCTTCTTCAAGCTTGCATTCCCTGATGTAGCGGATAGGCTTGGTATAGTCTATACTCCCGTTGAGCTGGTGGATTTCCTGATAAAGAGCGTGGAGGATATACTTAAGGATGAGTTCAACAGTTCCCTAAACGATGAGAATGTAGTCATCTTAGAACCCTTTGCGGGAACGGGGACGTTCTTGACAAGGCTTATAAGCTTTCTTGATGTGGAAGCCCTAAAGAGGAAATACCAAAACGGTGAGATATGGGGAAACGAAATACTCCTTCTTCCCTACTACATAGCCCTCACGAACATAGAAAGCACATACTTTGACAGGACAGGTGAGTATCAACCCTTCAAATACCTGCTCCTCACTGACACCTTTGAGCTTGATGAGAAAAGAAGAAAAGGACACCAGCTTGCTTTTGGCTTCTTCCCTCAGAGCTATACGGAATTGATGGAAAAAGAAAACAAGGCAAGGATAAACGTGATAATCTCAAACCCGCCGTGGAGAGCGGGTCAGGAGGATATGACCGATTTAAACATGTCCCTCAAATACGATAGCCTTGACGGGAGAATAAAGCAGACCTATGCAGACAGGTCGAAAGCAAAGCTTAAAAACGCTCTCTACGACTCCTATGTCCGTGCTGTTAGATATGCCTCTGACAGAGTAGGAGAGAAGGGAATAATAGCCTTTGTCCTTAACAACGGCTTTATAGACTCCAACTCTTTTGATGGTTTCAGAAAGTCTTTAGCAGAGGAGTTCAAGAAGATTTACGTCTTTAACCTCAGAGGTAATGCAAGAAAGCAAGGTGAAGAGTGGAAGAAAGAAGGAGATAAAATCTTTGGTCAAGGCTCCCGTGCAGGTGTAGCGTTGCTTATTCTGGTAAAAGACAAAAAAGACAGAAACGAACCTGCGGAAATCTATTACTATCAGGTTGAAGATTACCTAAAGCGTCAGCAGAAGTTGGAAGTTCTGAAGAACTTTGGAAGTGTTAAGAACGTCCCTTGGAAAAGGATAATTCCCGATGGAGACGGAAACTGGATAAATCAAGGTTCAGAAGAGTTCAAAAGGTTTGTAAGTGTTGAGGATATATTTGAGGTTATTAGACCAGGTTTAGCTACAGCAAAAGATTTTTGGGTTTATGACTTCTCTAAAGAGAAGCTACATGAAAAGATGAAAAAGTTTATAGAGGAATATAACAGGCATGTGAGATTGGTGAAAGAAGGCAAAATAAAGAAAAAGGAAGAGCTTTCTACGGATAAGACAAAGATTTCTTGGAGTGAGTCCCTTATAAAGGCTGTGTTTAGCAAGGATGCTAAAGAAGTCTACTTTGAAATCGCAGGAAAAATAAGAAAGGCAGTTTATAGACCATTTGTGGATATGTGGCTTTACTTTAGCACTTTATTTAATGAAAGGGTTGGAGCATTCCCCCAAATCTTCCCTACCGAGGATGCGGAGAATAGTGTAATTTCATTTACAGCTCCTGGTTCGGGTAGAAAATTTTCCGCTATAGTAACTAACAAGATTACAGACCAGCATATATTCGCTTCAGTATCTTGCATACCCCTCTACATCTACATATCCCCCGAAGATGCAAAGAAGAAAGCCCAGAAAACCCTATTTAGCTCAGTTCCTCAAAAGTTCCATAAAACCGTTAAACTCGGAGATAAAACTTACGGAAGAAGGCTGAACATCAAATATGAGTTTTATAAAAAGCTCAAAGACCAACTGAAAGCGGATATTAACCCTGAAGACATCTTCTACTACGTTTATGCAGTCCTCAGCAACCCCGAATACGGCAGAAAATACGCAAACGACCTGAAAAGGGAAAGACCGAGAATTCCTTTACTTAAAGACCTTGAGACATTCAATAAACTTGTAGAAATAGGCAAACGCTTGGCAGACTTACACGTAAACTATGAAAGCGCTCCCGAATATCCCCTTGAAGTTGAGATAAAAGGAGAATCTCAAAAGCTTGAGACATACTTTCCAGACATAAGAATAGATAAAGATAACCTTTCGGTGATAAGGTATAACGAATACATCAGCATCAAAGGAATTCCCGAGGAAGCTTACGAGTGGAAAATAGCAGGAAGAAGCCCCTTAGAGTGGATAGCGGAATACATAAGACCAAGAATACACAAAGACAGCGGTATGGTCATAGACCCGGCGGATTATATTAAAGAAACTAGGGATAAGGAATATTTCATCAGGTTGATAAAGAGGGTGGTGAGTGTGAGCTTGGAAACAAGGAGGCTCTTAATGAAACTGGAAAACTTATTGACTGAAAGCACCGTAGCAAATGTTTGATGATCTAATACAACAGCTTGAAGATAATGTAGGAAGGGCAGAAAGGGACCAGAGATTACAGAATTGGTTGCCTTTATTAAAACAGGACTTGGAAGTTTTAGCATCTTTGAAGCAGGAAGATGTTAATGGTATTGTATGGTATCCGCCAAATTTACCCCATCCCTACAATAGAAACATACCATCCGGGAATTTGTTAAATGTTTTAAACCATATTCTAACAAACTTAAACTCAAATTTATCTTCGCTGGTAAGTAACCCGAATCATAGCTATTGGCAAAATTGGTATAACACCTTTAGATTTTATTTACTGCTATTACATACAATCCTTAGCGATTTCGGCTTTGATATAAAGTATAGAAAGGAAATCGTTAAAAGAGGAATTAGCGAAGTAAGAAGGAATATAAAACAGATTGAGGGTTTATTAAAAGACGCTGAAACTCAAAAAGCAAAAATAAACGAACTATTAAAGGGAGTAGAAAATACAATAACTAAAATAGAAGCTATTGAGGAGATATATACTCAAATTAGCAGTATTAAAGAAGACCTGGAACAATTACGAGCTAAAAAAAGTGAAGTGGAAGAGGAGTATCAAGAATTTATTGAAAAGAAGTCTATTTTTGAAAATACCTTAGATGAAATAGAGGGGCTGAAGGAATCCTTGAAAGGGATTAAGGATGAGCTTGAAAAAAGGCAAGGACGGTTTGATGAATTTCTTGAGAATGCAAAAGAAATGTTAGATAGATTCAGGCAGGAACAAGAAAAGGAATTGGCTATGCAGGTTGAGGAAGGACGGAGAAAGTTAGAAAAAATTGAAGAATATAAAGATCAAGCAAAGCAGACCTTAAGGTGGACTGAAATTGCGGGATTAAAAACAGCTTATGAAGTTAGGGCTGAGGATTTAGAAGGGAAAGCGAAGAAAGGATTTTGGATATTTATAGGTTTCTCCTTGCTAATAGCCATCTATTCAGTAGGTGTAGTATATGGTGGAGAATATTTCTTCAAAGATAACGGATTCTGGTTTTTAATAGCAAGAGTAGCTTTGATAGCCCCTGCTCTTTATCTTGGTTGGAAACTGTGGAATAACTACAGAGAGACAAAGTTGCTTGCTGACGAATATACTCATAAGAAAATACTTGCAGAAAATCTGATGATAGGTGCTCAAACCTTAAAAGAAAGGTTGAATGTGAATGAAGAGGAAGCTAAAGAAAAGTTTTTGGATCCTACACTTGCAAAGTTGTTAGAGGACCCTATTGAGAAAGTTTATAAATTAAAAGTTAAGGATGAACATGAGATCTCATTATTGGAAAGATGCGGTATTTTATCAAGGAAAGATAGAGGTAAAAATAAAGAGAAAAGCACAGGGGAAGAGTAAACTTAGACATATACTACGCCAATGTTAAGCTTTTAACTATTACCTCCACTTGCTTTTCTTTCTCCGCCTTCATGTAAACGTCCGTTGTCGTTTATATTTTTGAGTGCCCCACCTATTCCGCTATCAGGTTAACGAGAATCTGCAGAGTTGCGAGTATCGTAATGTGTTATATTTCCTCTGGAAAGACAGCTTTTACTGTTGTCCCCTTTCCCTCTCCGCTCCTTATTTCAATTTGTATGCCGAGGTTATCCGCTATCTTCTTACTTATTGTAAGACCAAGTCCCATACCTTTTTTGTTTTTCCCCCCGAAGAAGGGTTGAAACAACAAAGGGATCTCTTCCTTTGATATTCCTTCTCCCGTATCCTCCACCTCTACCACCGGATTTTTTCCTTCTTTTAATATTCTTATAAATACAGCTCCTTCTTTTCTGTTGTATTTAACCGCATTTTCAATAATGTTTTTAAGAAGTATGTAAACCTTTTCCCTGTCTGTAATAACCTGCAGGTCTTCTCCTTCAATTTTAACTTTTACTTTCATTTCTTTTATCCTTTCCGCAAGATCTTGTATAACATCCCCTATGATGTTTTTTAGCGAAACCCTTTCCTTTCTTGATTTCCCTCCCGTTTCAATGAGCACAAGGAGCTTCAATGCGTTTATCATTCTCTCCATATCTTGTGTACGCTTTAAAGCCCTTTCTATAAGCTTTCTATCGGGATTTTCTTCCATGAGGGCTGTTTCCAACAAACCTTTTATGGCGGATATGGGTGTACTAAGCTCATGACTTACAGATGCAGAAAATTCCCTTTGAAGCCTTTCAAACTTTACAAATTCCGTAATGTCTTCAATCTTTATTGCGGGTACTTCTTCAATAGGATTTATTCTATAAACCCTACCGCTGTATTCAAATTTACCACCCCTCTTTTCGCCCTTTAATATCTTTCCCGTCATGTCTATGAGTTCAAGACTTTTGAACGCTTCGTAATACTTTTTACCCTTAACATCAGATGAAATTATGCCCCACTTTAAGCATGTATCGTTTGCATAAACTATTTCCTCTTTTTCATTAAAGATAACTATGCCCAAGTCTAAGCTGTTAAGGATCTTTTCCATAGGATAATAAAAAATCTTAATTAATTCTTAACAATAGTAAAGCTATATTTTTTCAAGTTACCATGCGGAGGTAAGAGGATGAAGAAATTGATCGGAAGCCTGGTTTTTGCCCTTACTTCTACAGCGGTTGCTGATGTGATAAACGGAGCGGGCGCTACCTTCCCTTATCCACTGTATTCTAAGTGGGCTTACTTTTATATGAAGGAAACGGGGGTTAAACTAAATTATCAGTCCATAGGTTCGGGGGGTGGTGTAAGACAGATAAGGAACAGGACGGTTGACTTCGGTGCTTCGGATGCACCCCTTAAGCCTTCGGAGGCAAAGAAGTACAATCTTGCTCAGTTCCCTACGGTTATAGGTGGCGTTGTTATATCCTACAACCTTCCTTTTAAGGATCTTAAGCTCAGCACAAAGGCTATATGCGGTATCTTTCTCGGGAAGATAAAATATTGGGACGATCCGGAAATTAAAAAGTACAATCCGGATAAGAAGTTGCCCCGTAGGAAAATTACGGTTATAAGAAGGTCTGACGGTTCAGGTACAACATGGATATTTACAAACTATCTTTCAAAGGCTTGCCCCGAGTGGAAGGAGAGGGTAGGTTACGGGAAGGCGGTAAATTGGCCCACTGGTATAGGTGCTAAGGGTAATGAAGGTGTGGCAAATTATATAAGAAGGGTAAGGGGGAGTATAGGTTATGTTGAGTTTGCCTATGCGTTGGAGAATAAATTGAAGGTAGCGGAAATACAAAACAGGGACGGAAACTTTGTTAAGCCTTCAATAAAGACCTTCCAGTCCGCAGCTAAGGGTGCAAAATGGGATCCTAAGAAGGATTTTTATGAGGTGCTTACATGGAAAAGGGGAAAGGATGCTTACCCTATAGCTGGGGCTACCTTTATTCTCCTTGCTAAGGATTATCCGAAGGAGAGGAACAGTAAGGTGGTGAAATTCTTTGACTGGGCTTATAAAAAAGGGGATGATATAGCGATTAAGCTTCATTATGTGCCTCTGCCCGAAGAAGTTAAAGAAAGGGTTCGCGCTTACTGGAAAGCCAACGGTTGGTATTAAGGTTATAATTCTATTGACGGGCATATGGGAAAAAAGGATAAGCTTATAGAAGCGGTTACCGCATCCGTCCTCGGCTTTTTCGCCTTCTCCGTCGGATTCCTTTTCCCTCTGCTTACCCTTATTGTATTGTTTTATGAATCCCTCCCCGCCATAAATAGATTCGGGCTTATAGATTTCCTAACTGGGACAACATGGGATCCTGTGGCGGAGATCTTCGGCGCCCTCCCAGCCCTATTCGGTACACTCCTTATTACCTTTATTGCGTCTCTCATAGCAATTCCTGTAAGTATAGGAATAGCCATATTTATTGCGGAACTGTCACCCCAAAAGCTTAAGCCCGTTTTTTCTACAGCCATAGAACTTCTCGGCGCCATACCGAGCATCATTTACGGGATGTGGGGACTGTTTGTAATAGCTCCTTTAATGGCGGATTATGTTGAACCCTTTCTCCAGGAAACACTGGGAAAGATACCCTTATTAGGAAGATTATTTGAAGGTGCACCCACGGGTGTTGATGCCCTCACCGCAAGCTTTGTTCTGTCTATCATGATTATTCCCTTCATGAGTGCCATAGTGAAAGACAGTTTCGAAATGACACCCGCCTTATTAAAGGAGGCGGGTTATGGTCTTGGAGCTACAAAATGGGAGGTTGTTACCAATATAGTTATACCTTACGCACTTCCAGGTATTGTGGGCGGTACTGTCCTTTCAGTGGGTAGGGCGCTCGGCGAGACAATGGCGGTTGCCTTCCTTACAGGAAATGTTCATCAGATACCCTTAAGCTTGTTTGATCCTCTTACAACTATAACGGTTACCATAGCGAATGAATTTACGGAAGCGGATTCGGACATTTATCTCTCTTCCCTTTACTACCTTGCCTTGATACTTTTTATCCTCTCCTTCGGCTTGCTTATGTTTGCAAGGTTCTTTATTCTGGGAAGGTTGGGTAAAAGATGGGGAGCGAAGAGTATATAAGTAGGGTTATCTTAAGGAGAAAGATAGTTAACATCTTAATGTTGGGACTCTCTTCCCTTACAGCCCTTTACGGTATGGTCTGGCTCTTCTGGATACTTGCGGATGTTGTAATTGAAGGGTTCAGCTTTCTCAGTGTTAACCTGTTCACCAATGATCCTACGCCTCCTGGTATAGAGGGGGGCGGTTTAAGACATGCCTTTGTGGGTCATTTCATAATAACCTTAATGGCAACGCTGATGGGTGTTCCCGTAGGTATAGGTACGGGTATATTTTTTGCGGAATACGGAAGGCATTCAAGATTTATAAAGGGTTTAAGGAGTATAACGGATATACTTGTTAGCTTCCCTTCAATAGTTATAGGTACCTTTGTCTATGCCTTTATGGTAAAACCGGTCGGGCATTTTTCTGGTATTTCTGGTTCCGTCGCCCTTGCCCTTCTTATGATACCGGTAATAGCCATAACCACCGATGAGATACTTAAACTCGTTCCCAATTCCTTGAGGGAGGCGGGTTACGCCTTAGGAGCACGCAGATGGCAGGTTATAAAGGATATATCTTTGTCCGCTGCTAAAAGAGGTATCTTGACGGGAGTGATACTGGGTATAGCAAGGGTGTCTGGCGAAACCGCTCCCCTCCTCTTTACCGCCTTTAACAACAACTTCCTTACCCTTGATCCCACCCAGCCTATGGCTTCCCTAACGGTTACCATATTCCAGTATGCTATGGGTCCCTACGAAGAGTGGCACGGTCAGGCATGGGCTGCCTCCCTGATTCTAACCATGGGTGCATTGCTCTTTTTCATCTCCGCCAAGATAATTATCCACGGGTTCAGGAGGAGGTAGGAGTCACTTAGACCCTGCTATATATTCAACGCCCGTTGATGTTTCCGCCCAATGGGGTACACGGGGTTCAAGATCTAATCTGTCCCCCTCCTCAAGGACAATTTTTGTATCTCCTACACCTATGGTTACCTTTCCCCTTATCACCCACCTTACTTCCCTGTCGGGATGGGTATGTACATCGTATCTTGTGCCGGGAGGATCGTACCATTTGTAAACCCTGAAACCTTCCTTTTCAAGAATTTCCCTTATTCTGTCTTCTTCCTTTATACCCGTCCGCGTTACCTTTACACCTTCCGCCTGCATTTTAAAATATTCCCCCGCCTAAGAGCAATCTTATAAGTAGTGTGGTACCAGCCCTTTTACCGCCTACCTCAAGACCG
>JALWWX010000175.1 GCA_027078675.1 Aquificales bacterium
GAAGATGCCCTATTCTTCTATAATGAGGATTTAAAGGTACCCCTTTATAAGAGGGTTGAGGAATTAAAGGGTATCCTCCAACATCCAAAGATAGGAAACATGTTTGATAAGGTAAAAAGACTTGAGGACATTTCCGTAAAAATAAGTACACAGTTGGGGTTTGATGAAGAAAAGATAAACAAGCTTAAAAGGGCGTCTCTCTTATCTAAGGCGGATCTGCTTACGGAAATGGTAAAGGAGCTTGACGAACTCCAAGGCTATATGGGGTATATATACGCACTAAAACAGGGTGAAGATGAAGAGGTGGCAACAGCCATATACGAACACTACAAACCCAAGGGTAGCGACGATGAGCTTCCCCGAACGGAGATAGGTGCAGTATTATCCATAGCGGACAAGTGGGACAACCTTGTAAGCTACTTCTCCGTAGGTGAAACGCCGAAGGGAAATTCTGACCCTCACGGTTTGAGAAGGGCCTTTGCGGGGATACTAAGGATTATATTTGACAGAAAATGGGATATAAATCTCAGAAGTATAACAAAAGTACCGCAAGAACTTGAAGAGTTTACACTCCAAAGAACGATAGCCTTCTTTGAAGATTACCCTTACGATGTGGTAAGATCCGTAATGTCCGTATCTGATCCTCTTGTGCCTTTGCATATAAAGGAAAAAATTGAAAGGCTAACCGAGATTAAAGACAGGGAAGAGTTTAAAGAGATAGTTGAAGCTTACAAAAGAATAAGCAGGATAATTCCTAAGGATTTCAGCAGGGAAGAAATAAAGGAAGAGCTTTTCAAAGAAGAAGCAGAAAGAGAACTTTACAACAAGCTTAAGGATAAACTTAATGCGGAGGACATACTTGATTTGTACGATATGGTTCCCTACATAAACAACTTCTTTGATAAAGTGCTTGTAATGGAAAAGGATGAAGATTTAAGAAATAACAGGCTTGCCCTTTTATTAAAAATAAAAAAATTATTTATGAGATTCGGTGATCTTGATCAAATAGTCAGCAAGGAGGTAGTTTGTAATGGATAAAGGATCCCTTGTCCTTTGGCTCAGCGATGTAACAATAGAAGATATACCCCTTGTGGGAGGAAAAAATGCATCCCTTGGCGAGATGATAAGAAATCTGAGTCCCATGGGAATAAACATCCCAGACGGTTTTGTTGTAACCTCAAAGGCCTATGAAAAGTTTATTGAGTTTAACAATCTCAAAAAGAAAATAGGTGATATTCTGGAAACGATAAACTACGATGATGTAGCGGACTTACACAGAAAAGCATATTTGATAAGGGAACTTATAAAGGGAGGAGAGTTTCCCCCTGATCTTGAGGAGCTGATAAAAGAATACTATTCAAAACTTTCTGAAAAGTACGGGATGCACGCGGCGGATGTGGCGGTAAGATCATCCGCAACAGCGGAAGACCTGCCAGATGCCTCCTTTGCTGGCCAACAGGAAACATACCTTAACGTGGTGGGCGCGGAGAATGTATTAACAGCAATTAAAAAGTGCTTTGCCTCCCTATTTACTGATAGGGCAATCTCATACAGGAAATCCTTCGGATTTGACAGCTTCAGCGTGGGTATAGCGGTGGGAATACAGAAGATGGTAAGATCCGATCTCGGAGCCTCTGGGGTTATGTTCACCCTTGATACAGAGTCTGGATTTAGGGATGTTGTGGTTATAAATGCAATATACGGTCTCGGCGAGTTAATAGTGCAGGGTGTTGTAACCCCAGATGAATACATGGTTTTCAAACCCACATTAATGCAGGGATATTCCGCCATTATAGAAAAGAAACTCGGAAGAAAAGACAGGAAGATGGTATATGGAGCAAAAGAAGAAAGGACAAAGATTATAAATGTAGCTTTAACTGACCAGAAAAAGTTTGCCCTAAGTGACGATGAAATATTAAAACTTGCACGGTGGGGGATTATGATAGAAGAACATTATTCAAAGAAAAAAGGGAAATGGACCCCCATGGATATTGAATGGGCAAAGGATGGAAAACTGGGGGAGCTTTTTATAGTTCAGGCAAGACCAGAAACTGTCCATTCAAGAAAAGAAAATAAAATTCTTAAGATATGGAATATACTTGAGGATGAAGAGAAAAGGGCAAAGAAAAGGATAGTATCGGGCATAGCGGTTGGGGACAAGATAGCTACGGGAAAGGTAAGGATACTTTATAATCTTGAAGATGCAAGTGATTTTAAAGAGGGTGAAATACTCGTAACCGATATAACGGATCCCGATTGGGAACCCATAATGAAGAAAGCATCCGCCATAATAACAAACAGGGGCGGGAGAACCGCTCACGCTGCCATAGTTGCCCGGGAGCTTGGTATTCCTGCGGTAGTAGGTACAGGAAATGCAACAGAGATCCTTGAAAACGGAATGGAGGTGACCGTATCCTGCGCGGAAGGTGAAATAGGCTATGTGTATAAGGGAAGGATTGAATACGAGGTTGAAGAAGTAAATCTTGAGGATATGCCAAAACCTAAAACTAAAATAATGATGAACATAGGAAATCCAGAAACCGCTTTTAGAAATTCCTTCATACCAAACGACGGAGTAGGTCTTGCAAGGGAAGAGTTTATAATAGCTAACTATATAAAAATACACCCCTTAGCTCTCCTTAAGTTTGACGAATTAAAGGAAAAGGATAAAGAGTTAGCAGATGAAATAGAAAATCTAACATTCGGATACGATGACAAAGCACAATACTTCGTTAAAAAGCTTTCCTACGGTATAGCCAAAATTGCAGCAGCATTTTATCCCAATCCTGTTATAGTAAGATTCTCGGATTTTAAGTCAAATGAGTATGCAAATTTGCTGGGTGGTCAATATTTTGAACCAAAAGAAGAAAACCCGATGCTTGGATGGAGGGGAGCTTCAAGATATTACTCGGATATTTATAAAGAAGCTTTCGCCCTTGAATGCGAAGCAATACTAAGGGTAAGAAATAAAATGGGTCTTACAAATGTAAAGGTAATGGTTCCATTCTGTAGAACGCCAGAAGAGGGTAAAAAGGTAATAGAAGTTATGGAAGAGTACGGGCTGAAAAGGGGTGAAAACGGCCTTGAAATATATGTAATGGCAGAGATACCGAGCAACATAATTCTTGCGGATCACTTTGCAGAGATATTTGATGGCTTTTCCATAGGTTCTAACGATCTTACCCAGCTTACCCTCGGGATAGATAGGGATTCTGGTCTCGTTGCACACCTGTACGATGAAAGGAATGAGGCGGTTAAGAGATTAATTTCACAACTTATAAGCGTTGCAAAGGAAAAGGGGAAGAAGGTAGGAATATGCGGACAGGCTCCCTCCGACTTTCCCGAATTTGCCCAATTCCTCGTTGAACAGGGAATAGACAGCATATCCCTTAATCCCGATTCTGTACTCAAAACCACACTTGCTATTGTTGAAATGGAAAGAAAAATGGGGGTTTTAAAATGAAGCTTGCACTTCCTAAGATACGTCTTCCTTCCCTTTCCTTCAGGAAAAAAACCGCCTCTGGTATTTCAATACACATGACTGACAAATTCCTAAGGTTGTTACAGCTTAATAGGGAAGAAAAACCTGTATTCCCACCCATTGAAGAGATGTGGGAAGATCTAAGCGATGTAGAAAAAAAGAAGAAACTCTCAGAAATAGTAAATAAGTACAACCTATCGGGAAGTACAGTTATAACCTGTGTGCCTGTTGATGAAGGTTTGCTCAAATTTCAGAAGTTGCCCTCAAGAATGTCAAACAAAGACCTTATGGAAGCCCTTAACTGGTTTATAAATGTTGAAACATCCCAGATAAAGGAAAATACGGTTCATGATTACTACTTTTTGGAAAGCAAACCGGGGGATAAATACATAAGGGTGGTTGTAGCCATAGCAAGAACAGATTTTATAAACAAGTTAAAAGACATAATAGAAGGTGCAGGTCTTAAAATAGGCATCGTTGACTATGAAGTAATATCCATCATTAACTATGGCTTACATAAACAGTTACCCGTTCCCTTCTCAATACTTTATGTTGATTATTATGAAGCTATTCTTGCCTATTATTCAGAAGGCGGAATTTCCTATAACAAGATAAACTTCAACTATAAGTACTATATGGACAACAGGGATAAGGATATATTCAATTCCTTCGTCATAGAAACAAGGAATACGGTAGTAATAAACGAACTATCAAATATATATGTGGCGGGACCGATAATAGCAGATGAGGAAGCCATGGAAGAAATTATGGTAAATCTGCCCGTTTTGGG
>JALWWX010000176.1 GCA_027078675.1 Aquificales bacterium
GGATAAGGACCGGTGCTCTGCTCTTCGCTATCTTGCTGATAAGTTTCCTTATCTCTCTTATCTGCTTTGAGTCCCCTATCAGCTCTACGTCCTCTTCCCTCCCAGCGGAGAACCTCCCCATGAACTCTGAAACCGCGTGCTTTAAGGTCAGGAGAAGCCTGTCCATCGAAAACGGCTTCTCTATAAAGTCGTAGGCCCCTTTCTTTATAGCCTTCACAGCCATATCCACGTTCCCGTGCCCTGTTATGACCACAACCACCGAGTCGGGAGAGACATCTTTTAAAAGGTCTATAAACTCTATTCCGTCCCCGTCAGGCATCCAAACGTCGAGCACTATCACATGGAAGAACTCTTCGGAGATCCTTTTCCTGGCAAGGGAGAGGGTTGGAGCGGTATCCACCCTGTACCCTTCTTCCGAAAGGATACCTCTGAGGGACTCCCTTATTCCCTCCTCGTCATCTACAACGAGCACCTTAATGGACATACTTACATTTTACATTCCATCCACAGGTTTTCCACAATTTGTCCACAATTTATCCACAATCTATCCACAATTTATCCACAGCCCTGGGGTATAAATGTGGAAAAATCGTAAGTCATTCATACTACTACACAAAAGCTTGACTCGTAAGTTATTGATTATACAGAAAAAAAGAAAAACAATGTGGATAAATGTGGATAAATAAATAAGGCCTTGATACTGCTTGCCATTTTTATCTTGCATAAGTCAATGAAACACCTTAAATATCCTGACAGATTGTGGAAAAGTCAGAAGTTTTTGAATCTACTTAACAAACGTGCTACACATAAGTCTTTGAAAAATCTATAATATCGATACGGAATGTGGATAAATGTGGAAAGTTTGTTCCTAAGTTGTTGATATACCTTCAAACCGCTCACACATCCACACCCTATTCTTACTACTAAGTACTTAATACTTAATAAAAGCTAAAAAATTAAGGAAGGAGAAGGTTAAAAAATCCTTGTGGAAATTTTCATGAGAAGCCTGTCTATTTCCCTCATAAGGGGTGAAAGGTTTCTGCGAACCCGATCATCGGTGAAGCTTTCTATGAAGCTTTTAATCTCTT
>JALWWX010000177.1 GCA_027078675.1 Aquificales bacterium
AGAGCCTGTTTTTCTATAAGATCTTTCGGTTTTTCCTTTATTCCAAGCTTGTTAGCTCCGCATAAGACCGCTCCAGAAGATACAAGAAGTACCTTAATATTACTGTCCATTATTTTTTTTATCCTGTACGATAGTCTTGATATAAAGGAAAGATCAATGTAGCCCTCAGGGGTGCTTAGAAGATTTGAACCAACCTTTATAACTATTTTCTTGACTCCCATTAGGGGTAAATTTTACTTCAAACTTAAAAGTCTATACCTTTTATAGCCTTTATGCCCTTCTTAAACGGGTGTTTTATTTCAACGAAATCCGTTACATAATCCGCCATCTTTATTATCTCTTGGGGTGCATTCCTGCCTGTCAAACATATGTGTTTATCTTCTCTTTTATTTTCTATAAACTCTACTACCTCATCAACCGGAAGCATGTTAAGAGACATAGCAACATTTATTTCGTCACATATAATGAGATCTGCCTCTGAGTTCATCAGATCTTTACTTTTTTTCCATGCCTCTTCCACAGCTTTTTTATGAGAGGGGAAGCCCCTTGGAGCTTCCCACGAAAAGCCTGCACCCATTACATATATATCTATGGGAATGTTAAATTTTTTTATAGCTTCCCTTTCTCCCGAGAACCAATCCTCATTCTTTATAAACTGGACAACAGCGACTTTCAATCCTGCACCTATTGCCCTTAAGGCAAGCCCGAAGGCTGCTTCTGTCTTACCTTTCCCGTCTCCTGTATAAACGAGAATCATTCAACCATCCTTTTAATCTTACTATGTGTATATTCTACAAGAAGTTTGGCTATCTCAAGTCTTACCATTTCCAAGGGAGGCATGGTTCCTTCCATCAGCATCTTTCTTACCTTTGTCATACTGACATATGTTCTGTATTTATCTGCATGCCCGCAGGTTTTATCTGAAGCCATACCTCCGCAAATAGAACAGTAAAATACATTGCCTACCTTTATTATCTCTATACCTATGTCCTTGGGAAGCTTGTCAAAAATCCTGTGGGCTTCAAAGGGATCATAAAAGTTACCCACACCCGCGTGATCCCTACCTACTATGAAGTGGGTACATCCAAAGTTCTTCCTTATTATTGCATGGAATACTGCTTCTCTCGGTCCCGCATACCTCATTGAGGTTGCGAGTCCTCCCATTATAACCCTTTCTTTAGGGAAGAATTTTTCTATCAACAATTCATAAGCCCTTATTATCAAACCAGAGTCAAAGTCGTCCTTTTTCTTTCTGCCTATTATAGGGTTTATAAATAAGCCGTCTCCTATTTCAAGGGCAAGCCTCTGTAAATATTCATGTGCCCTGTGAGGGGCATTCCTCGTTTGAAAACCTACTATCTTTTTCCAGCCTCTGTATGAAAATATCTTTCTTGTCTCTGAAGGTTCAAGTTCCCAGTCTCTTAGGGGAAAGTCAGCCTCTTCCACAAGCCATATCTTACCCCCTATTGCCCACTCACCCTTTGAATAGAACAGGCTTACACCAGGATGTTCCCTGCTATCCGTACCCCATACCGCTTTGGCTATCCTTTCAAGATCTATTTTGAAAACATCCTCAATATCCATGACACCTATTATCTTCAGATTTGTATCCCTTATGGCTATGCGCTCTCCCTTTGGAAAGGAAGGCCTTTCATTCAGTTGTAACAAGATTGGTATGGTCCACACCTCTCCAGACGGGAGCATCATCTTATGGGCTACTTCCTCAAGTTCTTCCTTAGTCATAAAACCTTCCAGTGGGGAAAATACACCCTTGGCTATGTTTTCCATATCAAGGATCGTATCAACATCAACCGTTATTGAAGGAAGAGATTTTGCTTCTTCCATAAATGTTTCTTTAAAGCTGTCAGGTATTTTTCTGAGTATAAGTTTCCCTCCATGAGGCTCCGCAATCATATCATACCTCCTTCTATTGATTTATAGATTAGATTTGATGCAATAATAAGAAGCATAAAAGAAACTACAAGCTTTAGTTTATTTTGAGGATACCTGTTTCCAAAGAAGGATCCTATCAGTGCGCCTACAACACCGCCGATCAGCATAAGCTTTAGTATGTCCCACTCTATATTTCCGTAACCGCTGTGCAGAAGCGCTCCTACCAAAGAAATTATAAGTCCAAATGAAAGGTCTGTTCCTATTATCTTTGATATGTTCATCTTTGTGAATAAAAGTAAAAATGCTGTTCCTAATGCACCCGCACCTGCGGATGTAAAGCCCACCTCTAATCCTATAAGAGCGCTCAAAGGCAACATAAAGAGAGGTGATTTTTCACCGAATTTACTTACGTATTCTTTGTAAGGGAATAAACACGTGAATATATTTATAATTGCTGAAATTAAAACTATTAGTCCTACAATGAAAAGTACAAGGGATCTGAAATCCTTATCCATCACATTTATCAACCAAGATCCTGTTATAACTCCTGGTATACCGCCTCCCGCCATTATTGTTATGTATCTTTTATCAATATTTCCCGCCTTGAAATAGGTGAGTGATGATACAGCTTTTACTACAGTAGAAAAAAATAGAGCTGTTCCAACTGCGGTGGGAGGATCAATGTTCCATAGCATTATAAGAAGAGGTGCAGTAATTGTTCCTGCACCTATACCAGTTAATCCTATAAGTAAGCCTATTATAAGACCTGCTATAACTTCCATCTCTTCATTCCTTATAAAATGTGTGTATCCCACATTCTAACTTTTTACCTCCCCATCTGCCGGATCTCGGATCATCCTCCCTTGTTGGGATTGTAGTACAGGGTTCACATCCTATACTTGTGTAACCTTCATCATAAAGTTTCAGATAAGGTAAGCCTTCCCTAACAGTATAATCCCATACCTCTCTCCATGTCCAATAAGCTAACGGATTCAACTTTACAATTTCCTTACCATCTGGCAATACTACCCTTTCAACTATCTCAAGATTAGCCCTTGTGGGCGATTGTTCTCTCCTTAAGCCTGTAATCCATAGTTTGTAGTTTCTTAGCTCTTTGAATAAAGGTTCTACCTTTCTTAATTTGCAACACATATCAGGATTACTTTTGTAAAGTTTCCCGTACTTTTTTTCAAATTCTGTTACTTCCAGTTCGGGTTTTATTATTTTTAGATTAAAGTTCCACTCATTTAAAAGTCTATCAACAAACCTATATACTTCCTCAAAGTGATAACCTGTATCTATGAAGAGAACGGGGATATCCCTTTTTATATCAAGTAGCATATGGAGTATAACAACATCTTCAACCTGGAAACTGCATGTGAAACATGACTTTTCTCCAAACTCATGAATATATTTTTTTAATATCTCCTTTGCCTCCATCTATCTCCTCCTTACTGTTAGTACATAGTGTGAGTTTTCTTTATCCACATCTATAACTTCATGGCCGTGATCTCTCATGCTTGCGGATACGCTCATTACAGATTCCTCATCTTTAAGCAGAACTACGAGTACGGAGCCTACTTCCATTGATTCTATCTTTTGTTTTGCAAGTATGAAGTTGTACGGGCATTCTTCATTTCTGAGATCCATTATTTCCTTTCTTGCTTTATCTTTTATACCCTTTTCTATCTTTTCCTTTGTTTGCTTCTTGAGAAGTTCATAAGCTTTTCTGCAAGCACTTATAAACTCTTCAACCTCACCGACTGACGGATTTCCCTTTTTCAGTAAATTCAAAAATCTTTCATCCACATATCTTCTTCCTATAACGTGTTCCGCAAATTTAAGTATGGCTTCTTCTCCTTCCGCTTTGACACCGAAGGGTACAAGCATTCCTTTGCACAGTACTATAAGGGCTTCCTTGAGATGAACGGACGCATCTTCTTCAAATCCTTGCTGAATATGTGCCTTTGCTTGGGAGACCATCCTTTCCGCTTCACTTATTGATGTTTCAACCATATCAGCAACTATACCCATGCATTCACCTACCCCTACTTCCTCTAAGGAGAACTCCTTATCGGAACCGAAATCCTTAAAGTAGTCAACGCCTTCCCTAAGGTGAAGATGCTTTTGAAGGATCCCCCTGAGATCTTTTTCACCCACCCTGCTTAGGAATTCTGTAAATGTTTCACCTTCCCTTTTCAGTGCTTCATAATAGCTAAGGATATCCTCTATCGCTGTAGGCACATTCTTAGCAGGTATCTTGAGGGATCTTTCTCCTATCTTTGTAGGTGTTCCTCCGAAGTGAAAAACGTAGTGGGGGGCTAGTTTTCCGTTTATCTTTTTGGCAACTCCATGAAGACCTATATCCGCTATATGGTGATGACCGCATGAGTTTGGACAACCGCTTATCTTTATCCTTACAGATAGGTGGGAAAATTTATCTACTATTTTCTCTATGGCTTCCGTGACCCCGCGTGAAGAAGTTATACCGAGACTGCATGTCTCCGAACCTGGACAACATACTATATCCCTTATACTTCCCGCTCCTTCAGTATCAAAACCGTGTGCTGTAAGTGTATTCCTTATTTCATTAAGGCGCTCTTTGGATATGTTATAGAGTAGTATGTTTTGATCCTGGGTTAATCTTATGCTTAGGGAGTGCCTTATACCTATATCCGCAATTGTTTCAACCTCGGGTGAGGTAATGTTACCCTTTCTTAAAAGTATATTTAAAGCATATCTTCCGTCCTTTTGAATTATAGGATTTCCTAAAGGAAAATCTCCGTAGGGTGTGTAAACTTCTGGAGAAAAGTCCTTTTCTTCTTCCAATATTGTATTGTACTCTTCCCAAAATAGGTTTTTAAATTTTTCAAAACCTATCCTCTGTATAAGAAACTTAAGTCTGTTTCTTCTTTTGTTTTTCCTATCTCCGTGTTTGTTGAAGACTTCAAGGATCGCTTTTATTACGCTCGGGATGTACTTAGGCTCTACAAAGTCTAATAGGAGATTCCCTATATAAGGTGTGTCCCCCTGCCCTCCTCCCACATATACTTTAAAGCCGTATTTATTTTCTTTAACAGTTGCGATTAATCCCACATCATTGAATCTTGCGTAAGCACAATCCTTTTCGCAACCGGAGAAGGTTATCTTGAACTTCCGTGGGAGGTTTCTGTATATGCCGAGGAATTTTTCTGTTGTTATCCTTGCACATTGACCCGCGTTTATTAATTCAAGGGGGCATATTCCAGAAAGATAACATGAAGTGACATTCCTTACCGTATCACCGCACGCATCCTTTGTTGTTAATCCGCACTCGTTTATAATTTCTACAACTTGGGGTATATCCTCAAGCTTTACCCAGTGGTATTGGATATCCTGTCTTGTTGTTATATGTAGTATACCGTTTGAATATCTGTCTCCTATCTCCGCCAGGGTTTTAAGCTGTTCTGGTGTTATTTCACCTCCGGGTACTTTTACCCTTACCATAAAGAAGCCCTTTTGTCTTTGTCCGTATATACCGTTTTTTAATCTCTCCTTCTTAAATTGATGTTCATCTATTTCACCCTTAATGTAGCCATCTATAAGCTTTCTTATATATTCAACATCTTCAATCCAGGAAGCGTTCAACAATTTATCCTTCATGGAACCACCTCCGCATTTAAATTGATGCATTTAATGTGCCAATTATTTACTTTTCCTTTTATCAATGACTTATGTAAACACCGCAGTTTTTTATGATGTATACCATTTAAACATAGTTGTTTATTACATATACATATTTAACAGAATGGATAGGGTTATACTGTGCAGTGCTTCTGATGATTTAGAGATAAAGGGTATTAAAAAATACGGTGAAGTGCCAGAGGACATAAGTGAACATGTTATTTTGCTTGATGTTGATACGCTTGGTTTATCTTCTGTGCCAGATATTATTGAAGATAACATCGTTATAGCCCTTACTGGTATTCAACTTCCGGGTTATACGATGAAGTTAATGAGTATCGGATTCTTTGATGTTATAAATCTTCCTGCGGATGAGGAAGAAATTTATGAGAAGGTAAAAGAAGGGTTAAGGATTCTTGAAGAAACAAGAGTGTACACATTGATCTCTTCTGAGGAGATCCCGAAAGGTTATCTGTGTGAGGAGCTTTGTTCTATAGTCGGAAATCCGAAGAATATGGCGGAGGCTATAAGACTTGCGGGTAAGGCAGCGTCCCTTGATGTTCCCGTTCTTATAACGGGAGAAAGTGGTACGGGTAAAGAGCTTTTTGCAAAGGCAATATGGAAATTATCAAAGAGATGGCAAGGACCCTTTGTCGCAATAAATTGTTCAACAATACCGGAGAATCTCTTTGAGGCGGAACTTTTCGGATATGAAAAGGGTGCTTTTACCGGGGCTGTATCACGGAAAAAAGGGTTAATTGAAGAAGCCAATCACGGTATCCTTTTCCTTGATGAGCTTGGAGATATGCCCTTATCAGTGCAAACGAAACTTTTAAGGGTTTTGCAAGAGAAGAAGATAAGGAGAATAGGAGGAAAAGAGGAGATTCCTGTTGATGTAAGGGTGATAGGAGCTACCAATAGGGATCTTGAAGCGATGGTAAGGGAAGGAAAATTTAGGGAGGATCTATTCTTCAGGCTTAATGTTATACATATATATTTGCCTCCCTTGAGGGACAGAAAGGAAGATATACCTGTTTTGCTTGAATGTATGATAAAAAAGTTTTCAAAAGAATATGGCAAGAAGATAAAAGGTTACACTAAGGGATTTTTGGAAACACTTCTTGAATATAATTGGCCCGGGAATGTTAGAGAACTTGAGAATGTAGTTAAAAGGGCTATTGCGTTATCTTCAAAAAATATACTTTCCGCTAAGGATATTCCGGATCTTAAAAAGATTCATTATTCCTTCAAAGAGGCAAGGGGTTGGAAGGACACTTTAAGGGAGGAAATTAGGTTAAGGCTTTCAATGGGTGAGGAGGATATATATGATAAGGTAATGACTGAGGTTGAAAAACTGCTTATAGAAGAAGCCTTTAGATTTTCAGGTAATAATCAGGTAAAGGCATCAAAACTTTTGGGTATAAATCGTCTTACACTTAGAAGGAAATTAGAAGCTATACATCAAAATTTATAAGTGAGCTTGCTGTATATCATGGTTACATTGTAATCTGGTATTAAGGCACCTCCTGTAAAGTAGTTACCGTCTTGACCATATGCATAATTTTCAAATCCCTCTTTGTTATAATCCTTGAATCTAAACGATTCCCAGAATACTCCGAGATCTACATGTAGAAACTTTCTTACCTTATATTTGAAGTTGAGGTTTAAGGTATGCCTTTCTGAATCATCAACCATTGTCAATACCGCGAAGCCAGAGGGTTTTATTGTACCATCTGTCATTGCATAAGAGTATCTTAGGTCCATATCAAGCTTTTGCGGGATTACTTTGAAGTTTATGCCTACTCCTACGGTGCTGTCCTTGTCAATACCTTCCACTATCCATTCTTTATTAGGATCCCTTTCTTCCCATCCTTTTTGTTTATTTCTGAATTCTTCATGTATATAGTAAGCGTTTAAGGTGACTCTTTTTACTGGAACATAGTCTATATCTATACCGTATATTATGTGTGAGTCCTCAATAAGACCAACCGGCGAGTTCACAAAGGAATCCTTACCTACTATTATATGGGTTGTAATTATGAGCGGTTTTTCATAGGATCCTTCCTTACCGGTTGCCATTCCGAGATATTTCATGGGAAACATGGTTACTATGAGTTGCAATCTGTCTCTGTCTCTGTCCGCTTCATCATACTTCCAGTATTTATAAACTATGGGATCATCAACTCTGTATCTGCCCCTCTGAACGGATCTTATATAGGAGGATCTTATATCAAGCCACTTCCAAGGTATGGGTTTTACATCAAGGTTAACTGTGTATATTCTGTCAACAGACCGTGTTACAACCCTAACGGTAGGTTTATAATAGTAGGAGGGATCAACCACCTCGTAAATCCTTCTGTCTTTTCTATCAATTGTATATCCGAAGGATAACTTTACCGAGTCACTTATCCTGTATCCCATATCAAGCCATGTTGTATTTGTGTTGAAACTAAGGGGTAGATTGATTGCAGGTATTTCGTGCCATCTGACATCTATCTTAACGTATCCAGGGAATACTACTATTGCTGTTTTGTTATTCCAGTCATAAAAACGATGACGGAATTTTACATCAAATCTTTTCAGGGGTGTTGATACTATGGTAAAGTCATAAACGGTAGATTCAACCTTCATCTTACCAGGATCGGGCGGATCAGGAGGATTATTCTCATATTGGGTACCCGAATAAGCGTTTTGATTTATTGTGTAGGGAAGCAGCTTATCATTTTGAACGAATTCTCCCTTAGAGAAAACCGCTGTTATTTTTGTATCAAGGGGTAATTTCCACAGATTTCCTGTAAGAGATATATTATTGTGGGTTGTATTCGGATATATATCAAGCAGTCCTCGTGGTGCTCCGTTCTGCTCCGGATTGTCCCACTTTAACTCTTGTATATTATTCTTGAACTCGGAGTAGTAATAACTGCTGTATAATTGAAAGTTTTTCCAATTGAATACTGTAATGAATCTTATATCAGTAATATCGTAGTCTATAGGTTCTGGAACCTCTATTACGCTGTGTCTTATACCGCTTGTCTGAACAGGATCAACACCGAAGTAAGAAAGAACTCCAAAAGGTCTTGTACCTTTTCTCTTTTCATTAATAAATTCTATTCTGAAGTTAAGGAGGGGATCAAAGGCAACAATATCAAAATAAACCTTTAACCAGTCTCTCATTAAACCCATATCTATATAAGATATCCTTCCGTTGTTCCATCTTAAGTCACCTGTACCAACACCGCTGAAGCCGAACCTTACATTCTTAGAAAATAAGTGAGGTACTTTGTCGTATATGACCTCAAGTTTGAACTGTCCTATCTTGTTAAATAGAAGATGTATCTTTTGATCGTTCAAACCTATATTTGTAGCATCAAGCCTTACATCTATTTTATCTTTCCACCTGAACTTCATCTTCACATCACCCGTAAAACCGTCCCTTAAGTCCCTGTATTCATTAAGCTTGGAAGAATCCTTATCTCCTGAAAGATTCCTATATTCAATCCCTACACTTCCGTCCAGTGTAGTATCCTGCGCCATTACTATACCGGTTCCCAAGCTCAATATAGCTGACATTAACACGCCCTTTTTCATTCCGTCCCTCCTTAACGCTGGAAGAACTTACCCGATGGATGGTTACTGCCGTGAATCTGATTGTGACAGTTTAGACAGGAACGATAAAACATCCTGTTGTTGGAATGTGCATAGATGGACTGGTGCAATTTATCTTGAGGAATACCGAATTGCCTGGTTGGGTGTTCAAGATCAAAATTAGGTGCGCCTCCTATGTTGTTTGCGTGGCAATCTGAACATCTCTTTGGAATAATATCGGTTGCGTGACACCTTTGGCACAGGTATGGTACCTTTGCTATAAGTAACTTGTCATGATTTGATCCGTGGGGTGTGTGACAGTTTATACATTTTTCAACAACGGGCGGATGTTCCCAAAGGAAGGGACCTCTTTTCTCTGCGTGACATTGATAACATTTTTCATTTATACGGTTGGCATTTAACAGCCTGTCCGAGACAGCACCGTGGGGATTATGACAATCAGTACATACCACTTTACCTTCTCTTATTGGATGATGGGAGGGCTTTTCTACTTGTGCCTTTATTTGCTTATGACACTGGAAGCAAACCTCGGGTATTGTCGGAAATTTGAGATGTTTGGGGTTGTCTTGGCCGTCATAGTGGATCCTATGACAGTTTGTACAGGCCAAACCCTTTTGTTCATGTATACTACCGTGCCACATTATACGTGGCAACCTTAAAGGAAATCTTGCATGACACTGAAGACAAACTTCATTTTTAACTTCTACGGGTATTGGAGATTCAGCAGCGGGATTTATAACACCGCCTATACCCCTTCCTCCACCTGCTGCTACATGTTCTTTACCTGTTCCACCTGGAAAATGACAGGTTTCACAATCAAATTGTGCCATGGGAGCCCTTGGATCTTCTTTGTTAAAGTGAGGGCTTTTCATGTATTCCTTATATCTGTCAGGATGGCAATTAGCACACACTTCCGCTGCTATATGTGCATCTCCTTGAAAGGTAAATACCATACCGAGATCTTTAATTATAGGAAGCCCGTCAGGAGCAACTTCAAGGTCTTGGGCTATACTTTTATTGTTTATAAGCAAAATATAAATAACTACACCTGCTAATACTACCGACACAAAAGCCAGCTTTTTCATTTCCTACTCCCCTCTTTTGTTTGACATCATAATTATATAATCTTTCCCTCGCATTCATAGTTTCATTTTTCCTTCTTTTTTTCTTTCGGCTTTACATGGCATCTTGTACAGTCAAATGTGGGGAATGCTACCTTTCCGTGACATTTCCCGCACCACTTTCCTTGCCATATCTCCACCATTGAGATAGGGTTTGCTCCCGCGGAAGGTATAAATATCTTTGGATGGCAGTTTGCACAACTTAGCCAGAAGGTATGTATCCAGTGGGGGAAAATAACATCTTTCATAAAGTCTGCCTTTGCTTCTATTACTACATCCAAGTCAAATGGTTGTTCTGGTATAGCTTCCTGGTCAGTAGGATATATTTTACCTTTTGGCTTTATTAAGCCTTCCTTAGCAGCTTTTGCCCAGTCTATAAATCCCAGCCTATCTCTTGGTAGAATTTTTAAAGCTTCATACTGTTCCCGTTGGGCTTTTTTAGAATCATATCTGTGGCATCTGTCACAGTAGATAGGTTCCCATGCTATTACACCGTTGTGACATTTACCACAATACTGACCCTCCATTATCTTTTTCATATTTATGTCATTAGCTCCCTTTTCCATAATAAATATATCCTCATGACACACCTTGCATTTGAATCTTATCCTGTGAAACCAGTGAGGGAATATAACAGGCTGAACCCCTGCCTTTTTCATACTTTCTATTTTGTTTTTCATTATTATGTCTCCATACTCTGGAGGTAGATCGTCTTTCTTTGCTTTTAAAATGTTATAGTAAACATCCCAAATATCATCCTCCCCTTGTGTGAAAGTTACCAAAATAGTAAGTAGTAAAAGGGGTCCCGTTATAAGGACCCCAAGCTTTCTAAACATTACTCTTGGGTTTCTTTTTCAGCTGTAACGGAAGTTTCCTTAGGCTTTACGTGGCATCTCTGACAGTCAGTTAGGGGGAATGCCACTTTTCCGTGGCACCTTCCGCACCACTTTCCTTGGGCTATTTCTGCCATTGTCATGGGGTTTTTACCCCTTTCAGGTACAAAGATCTTTGGATGGCAAACATCACACCTAAGCCAGTAGGTGTGTATCCAATGGGGAAATACTACATCATTAACATAATCACTTTTTGCTTCAATGACTATATCAAGGTCCATTATGGGGAACTCTTCTTCATTAGGATCAAGAGTTCCCTTCGGATTTATATAACCTTCTTTTACCGCCTTTGCCCAGTCAACGAGACCGTATTTATCAACGGGAAGTCCCGCTTCCCTTAACACCTGAGGGTGCCAGTCTTGACCTTCTTCATAGTATTGGCTTGCAGGTTTGTTGGGATCACCCGTTCCTGCAAGTTGTTTGGTTAAACCGCTTAGATATATAGGGTTATTCGGATCATTTGGATCATACTTTTTACCTTTTTCTATTTTTACAACTTTTTTCTCTTCCTGAGGAGGTTCATATCTGTGGCATCTGTCACAGTAGATAGGTTCCCATGCTATTACACCGTTGTGACATTTTCCGCAGAATTCTCCTTCCATTATTGCTTTCATGGTTATATTATTAGCACCTTTTTTCATAATAAATATCTCTTCGTGGCATACTTTACATTTAAACCTTATCCTATGAAACCAGTGGGGGAAAACTACGGGTTTTACACCTGCCTTTTTCATACTTTCTATCTTACTGTCCAGAACAAGGTCACCGTACTCAAGATCTGTACTGCCTACTATGGTAAAAGTACCTACTATGAGCGTTCCTATAATTATGGCAAAAAAGGTGATTGGTTTCCCTACTTTCATCTCCTACCACCTCCGTTCAAAAATGATCCTTTTTATGATACAGATTAGCATCCTTTATGTCAATATCGGATTTTAACATTTATCTATTTACCCCTGTGACATCTATCGCAGTGGAAAGCGGGCCAGGCCTTTACACCATTGTGACATGCTCCACAGGCTTGACCTTCCATTATTTTCTTCATGGTTATTTTATTAGCTCCTAATTTTGGTTTAAAAAGCTGATTGTGACATGAGTTACATTTCATTAATTCAGCGTGTAATTTGTGAGGAAACACCACAGGTTTCATTCCAGCTTTTGATCTGCTTTTGGCTTCCCTCTTGAATATGATCACATCATGTTTGAAATCCTTGGAGAAGGAAAAAATAGGAATAGTGATAAATAGGGCTATTACATAAGCAGAAATCTTTACCATTTCCCAACCTCCTTTACAGCCAAAATATTCTACACAATAAAAATAAGAAAGTGTGCTAAAATCTTACCGCCCATGGCAAAGAGGGATCTTTTGCTTAGAAGTATTCGTCAAGAGAAGATAGAAAGATATCCTATCTGGCTTATGAGACAGGCAGGAAGATATATGCAAGCCTACAGGGAACTCAGGGAGCGGGAAAAGGACTTCTTGAGCTTTTGTAAAAATGTGGATCTTGCAATAAAGGTTTCCCTCCTTCCTCTTGAGATACTTGATGTTGATGCAATAATCATATTCTCGGATATACTTGTACCCCTTGAGGCTATAGGGATAAAGGTGAGGTTTATAGAGGATAAGGGTCCAGTTCTTGAATGGGATGGTAACCCAGATAATTTGAAAAGGTTTAATGCCAAGGAAACAGAATTTGTATATGAAATTATAAAAGGGGTTAAAAGGGAGCAGGATGAGGTTCCTGTAATAGGCTTTGCGGGTGCACCTTATACCTTAACAGCTTATGCTATTGAGGGACATGGAAGTAAAAATTTTAGAAAGGCGAAAACATATATGTGGGAGAGAGAAGAGGACTTTAAAAAGACCATGGAGATTATAACGGAGACGCTGAAAGTTTATATTGAAAATCAGATAAAAGCTGGGGCTGATGTTATACAAGTTTTTGATAGCTGGTTAGATTCTTTGCCCGTTGTTGAATTTGAAAGTATGGTTAAACCCTATTTAATTGAGCTATTTTCTTACATCAAAAGGAATTATGACACTCCTCTTATATACTTTTTCAGAGGGTCTTCCTCATTCTTTGAAAAGCTTAAAGGTATTCCCTGTGAGGTTTTATCCGTTGATTGGTCTGTAGATATGGTAGAAATTATGAGAAAAACGGAAATTACATTGCAGGGGAATCTTGATCCGTCTCTTTTGTATGCAAAGACAGAAGTAATAGAGAAAAAAGTAAGGGATTTCCTCAACGGTTTACCGAGGAAAACAGGATATATATTTAATCTTGGTCACGGACTTGCTCCAGATATGTCTCAGGAAAAGGTAAAGTTTCTCGTTGATACGGTTAAATCCTTCAAATTATGAAAGTTATTACGGAAGGGACCGCCAAGATACTGTTGCCTTCTCTTCCCGAAAGTGTAAGTTCTGATATGCCCGTTTTCTACAACCCGAAGATGAGGATAAACAGGGATTTTACCGTGCTTATGGTAAGGTATCTCTCAAAGGTTCTTGGAAGGTGTCTTAGGGTAGCGGATCCCTTGGCTGGTAGCGGTGTTAGAGCTATAAGGATACTTAAGGAGGCGGACGGAATTGATATTGTTTATGTAAACGATTGGAATGGAATGGCTGTTGAAAATATAAAAGTGAACTTTAAAGAAAATAGCATAGAGGAAAACAGGTACAGGATATTTCAGGAAGATGCAAATATATTCCTCAGAAG
>JALWWX010000178.1 GCA_027078675.1 Aquificales bacterium
CCCGATTGGAACTGTACTGCAACGATTCAACCAATGCAGAAAGCACTCGTGGACGGCGTTCCGCTTTTATCTTTGGAGAAGCGGTAGGAGTGCCAGTGCTGGATGTGCAACTGACAGGATCTGACACGGTCCTTTTCGCTCAGGATACTGTTGTGGTCGGGGATCCAACGACGTATAAGGCAGCGAGTATTCAGCTTGTGAATACGGGAAGCGAGACCTTAGAAATCACCGACATTCTGCTCAGCGGTGCCAATGCTGACGACTATCAGCTTGCCTACCGAACGTGGCGGAAAGATCCGGAACCACAGGGAGATTTGCCCTGGCTGCTGGAACCCGGCGATCAGCGAACGATTGCGGTGAGCTTTATGCCGCAGACGCCGGGACATAAGTCCGCCACAGTGCAAATTCGGAGTAATGCAGAAAATGGCGCAGTGCTGGAGATCCCGCTGGGTGGCTTTGCCGGCGTTCGCACAATCGCTGCCGCTGTTGATACCCTCTTCCTCACCGATAGCGTGGTGATCCAAGAAACGATCACGCGCACCGTTGCCATCCTGAATACCGGCACTGTGCCGGTGCAGATTCTCAACGCAACGATTCAGGATGATGCAAATCGGAGTTATGCAGTCAACTTCTCCGATCCGGTCACCATTCCACCGTCGGAAAGCTATGATCTTGAGGTGCAGTTTACGGGAAAGGATCTGGGACCGCAGCCAGCGACCTTAGTGGTAGAAAGCAATGCGACCGATGCGGCACAGCTGCACATCGCGCTGGCAGGCTATGTGGGATATCGCCTCCTGCGGTCGATTAGCCCGTTGATCAAAGTGACCCGACACATCACCCCTGGAGGGTTGCAGGGCAGCGAAGGGTGTGTCGATTTGCAGAATATGGGCGACATCTCCCTGCGGATCCTCAGCGTTGCGATTTACGGTGATCAACTGGGTGAGTTTGAAATTCTCGAGTATCCAGAAGTGCTGATGCCGAATCAGAAAGCGCCGTTGTGCATTCGGTACACTCCGAAGTCTGAGCAGTTCCCCACCGCCTTTGTAGAAATCGAAGACAACGATCCACGGTCAGTCAATCTAA
>JALWWX010000179.1 GCA_027078675.1 Aquificales bacterium
TCACCCAGACAAACCGTGAGGCTATCAGGTTGTCGGGTGATCTGCGGTGGTTCATACACCGTGAGTTGCGCAATCTGTGAAGTATCCGGCGGAGAGCAGACGCCAGAAACGATGACGAAGTAATCGCCAGCATCGGCAGTTGTGATGTTGGCAATGGTCAGAATGCTGTCGGTCGCCCCTGCAATGGGTGCGTTGTTGTGATACCACTGGTAGGAAAGAGTGTCACCAGTGGCAGAGACGGTAAAGCTAACAGTGTCACCGACGCAGGCAGTCAGATCGCCGGGATGTGCAGTAATCTGCGGCGGTTCGTTGACAATGAGTTGGGCGTCAACAGAAACAGAAGGAGAACAAATTCCCGACACAACGACGGTGTACAGTGCTTCATCGGAAGCAGAAACAGCCGGCAGGATCAACACACTGTCAGTAGCTCCATTGATAGGCACACCGTTTTTGTACCACTGGTAGGAGAGGCTATCGCCAGTAGCAGCGACTGAGAAGATTGCCTGTTCACCCAGACAAACCGTGAGGCTATCAGGTTGTCGGGTGATCTGCGGTGGTTCATACACTGTGAGTTGGGCGATCTGTGAAGTATCCGGCGGAGAGCAGACGCCAGAAACGATGACGAAGTAATCGCCAGCATCGGCAGTTGTGATGTTAGCAATAGTCAGAATGCTATCAGTCGCCCCTGCAATGGGTGCGTTGTTGTGATACCACTGGTAGGAAAGAGTGTCGCCAGTGGCAGTGACGGTAAAGCTGACAGTGTCGCCAATGCAAGCAGTAAGGCTGGCAGGATCTGTCGTAATCTGCGGTGGTTCATTGACCGTCAGGAAGACAGCCACAGAAGTATCCGGTGGGGAGCAGACACCGGAAACAATGACCTGATAGCTGGCTTCATCAGAAGCAGAGACAGCAGGCAAGATCAGGACACTATCAGTAGCCCCATTGATGGGGGAACCATTTTTGTACCACTGGTAGGAGAGGCTATCACCAGTAGCAGCGACTGAGAAGATTGCCTGTTCACCCAGACAAACCGTGAGGCTATCAGGTTGTCGGGTGATCTGCGGTGGTTCATACAC
>JALWWX010000180.1 GCA_027078675.1 Aquificales bacterium
ACTCTATCCCAACCCACCGAACTTGCACGTTCTGTCCCTGCACAAATCGTTCTCCACCCGCAGGATAGAGCAAAATTAAAACGGAGATGTGATCAATGTGTACCGTATCCACCGCCAATGAATTCACGTGACAGATTAAAGTCAAACCCCAACGCCAACTATGGACCAATTATTAACCATCGTATACGGCTGCCATTCCCGTCAGGAAAAATCGCAAAATAGATACCGGGAGATAGCACATTTCGCATCTTCGCTCGAAGTTGCTCAATATCCCGTGCATACCCCTGTTGCACCGTTAATACTCGCTCTCCTATGATGTTATAAACGTAGGCCTGATCATGGACGCCCGATACCTGCCAGCCGCTCTGCGGAATTCGCTTATCTCCAATTTCCATATTATCCTCAGGAACTGAAGTAACAAATTGAGGAACACTCAAAAGGAACAAGGTCTTCAGCCCACCTCCGGTAACAATGACTGATCCAGCTACTTTATCTCCGGAGGCACTCCAGCACAGACCAATAAATCGTGGCACACCATACCATGGCCCGGATTCATAAAACCAGGACTTCACCTGGAACAGTGTCCGCGAGCGCGCGACGATACGCTGCGTTTCCAGATCAACCACTACTACAACGCTGTCTCCCTCCACTCCCAAAACATAGCGTCCATCACTGCTTATAACGTCTGAAACCACGTCCACCAAATCTGAAGGTATTGTGTATCGCCTTTCCTCTTCACCTGAGCAATGAAAGCGCAAAAGCGTATGTTGATCCTTATAGAATTTTGAGAAATACCTTCCATTAAATCTGCTCATCTCCAATATTTCCGGAAATTCACCTGTGATCCCTTCCCACACCGAAAAACTTCGCTCCTCTATATCCAGAGTCCATATTGCTCTCCAGAAAATTTCACTTTCATCCATACCGACCAGATAATTTCCGCCAAAACAATATCGTAAAAACCAGATTACTTCTGGATACCTGGGAGGCATTGGTTGCGGATCATAAACGTTCCGTCCAATGACATCTATCTCATTCCCATTGAAATACCGGATATGAATCTTCCCATCGTGCTCACCTGTTGCAATCTGGTACCGCACAGGATCGAAAGCAATAGCAGTTACGGATGTATCGGTTTGAAACTGTGAAACAACTTGCATTTCCGGTAAGGAAAAGACCGTCACCTCCGTTGAAGTGGGAAATCCTGCAAATGCGACAAATTGATCATCCCAGCTAAATGCAATAGCATGTGGATACATTTGCAACCACGACTCATATTGCTTCCAGGAATCTGACACTGTTCTTACAACGGCACTGCCAGTTCGCACATCAAGGATTAATAGCTGTCCATTGGAACGCTGAATGCGTAAATATCTTCCCCGGCGTGATAATTCAAGTAGTAAACCACTTTCTTCTGCGTGCTCTGGAATAGCATGAGACCAGAGATCACGGTAGTACACAGTATCGTTCTTAAAATCAAACACACAAAGAGCATTACCACCATCCCCATATATGGTATCGCCTGTAACCGAACTATACAAAACTCTAATATGCCTATAAACCCTGAGAGACTTCGTCTCCCCGGTCTCTAAATCCAACCTTCGAATCTCTCGTTTGCCTAATGTCTCCATCACATACTCAGCTACATAGCGTCCATCAGGGCTAATGGTCGACACATTACCATCAAGTTCCACATATCCTCCGCTCTCACGATCCCAGAGAATATTTGCTGCTACGATCCGTTTTGCCCCCTGACTCATCGCAACTTCTGTCCAGCCTCCTATTTCCAGAGCAAAGGGTAGATTCAATCGATCGATTTCTTGCCCATCTTGCAGATTCACTACCTGAATTCGGTATTGTCCAGCAAGAACCATCTCATCAGAATCATTTCGCAAGCAAAGCACGCTTGCACCCACCCTGTTAGGGATCCCATAAAGATACTTTCCTGTCGTCAAATCCCACACCCTTATACTATCTTCAGCAGTATAAAACTGGGGATCAACAAGAACAAGTTTTAACCGGGGATGGACAATAAAATATTTGTTCTCGTGGAAATAGCTCTTACTCCGTTCTAAGAACACAGAATCCAGAAACTTCGCCTGCAAGACATTATATGTCCTAATCACCGTACCTCGATGATCAGACCAACTACGCAAATAGACAATACTATCATTTAACCATCCTCCCGCGCGAATTTTCTCAGGAATATTAGGACCTCTCAGAGGAATATACCCTAATGCCTGTCCCGTTCGAAGATCCATTGCTATTGCATACTTCGAGCTTGATGCAGGGAAAAATATCTTTCCCCCTTCCTGATAGTAACGAAATTTCTTCGCTTCCACTGGCACTTCCCCATTCCCGGTCATCCAGACTAGATCTAACTGTTGCGCCCTCCCCGCATAAGTAAAAACAAAAACAAATCCCATAATAAAATGAACGACTGTTCTCATCGGAGATCCCCCACAATTTCCAGAACTATTTTTTGCTTTGATTTACAAATTTACAAAATAATCACAAGATTTGCAAAAAAAAAAACAGAATTTTGCAGATCTTGCGACACTTTTTGTTTCGCTGGATGAAAAACTACCGAAAAGATTTTTTAGTTACAGCACTGAGCTGATTAGGTAGCGGTACACCGTGATTTTGACGCGCTGGCTCCACTGTTGCAATTTCTCCGTTGGTTTTTCGCCCTCTTACTGTCGTTTGTCGATGAACGGATCTATGCTATGTTTTCGGTGAAGGAGTCTTTAAAGCTTTATTATCGCATTCTGGCATTCGCTGATGAAGTGAATGATCCGCACTATCCGCCTGATGAATTGGGTCGTTTCGCCTTGATTTTCTGGCGAGATGGTCTTGCCTTTACTGTTCAACCTTTTGTTTATAACGGGCGCCATTCGATGATCGACCTGCGAGAGCAACTGGAAAAATCGGGCTGGGCATGTTACCGATTTGAGATTGACTATAGAGGAGAAGACACCGAAGATCTCAAGGAACGCGCAAAGAAACTGCTACGGAAGATGGAACAAGAATTTTCTGATTACGTTGTCGAAATATCCCGGTGTTTCCCAACAACTCTGACAATAGAACGCCCGAAAGCAATTCCAGCGATCGATGACCTTCCAACTTCGCTGCCGTGCTATCCCATATGGGAATTAACTGGAAAGTGAATTCACAGCCAATTGGTGAGTAACTGCTCGATCCGCTCCCGCAGCTTTGCCAGCTCCTTGCGTGCCGGCTCGGTGATGATCCGCAATATCAGCTCAATAGTGCGCACTATCGCTCGTTTCGTCTACCAGTCGCATAACCGGAGCAGAAAAATGGAATGGTTCTATGATTTGGTGTTCTACATTTCCGCAGCGATCGGCATCACTGCGATGATCGTCGTCCCTATTGGATCGGTCATTTGACTAAGATCCGCAATCTTTCGTTTTATTTCTTCGAGCTGCTTTCTGGCAGGCTCGGTGATGATCTTCAATATCAGTTCAATCGTTCGAGCCATCATAAATGGATTTTTTGGCTGAGTTCATAAAAAGCTTTTTTACCCACCTTTTTAAGATCATCTTCGCTGCAATCGCTATATTCTTGTTGCTTTCTGCTACAGTAGGTTTGTTTTTGGCTCTGCTCAGTGTTATTTTCGAGTGGCCAGACCGCCTTGCCCGGAAAAAACCCGCAGCGCCCAAAGCCACACCAGCTCGGCAAAGTCGGTGCCAGTGTACAAAGTCCGAAAAAGGCTAAGATCGCCGCCAGCGCACTGCATTGCAAATAGCGCCAGCTCTTCGGAAGGTGGAACCATCGGTATAATTTCACCGCTTTCCTCATCGCTTCGCTGCGATTCTATCCGCCACCAGCCCGGATAATCCATCACCTGGGCGATTCGCCGGTCTTGCTGCTCGCAGCACCGATAAAAAAATCCCGCACCCGTTCCATTTCTTCCAGCGGCTGCTGCCAGAAGTCGTTGCTCTCTTCCACTAAAAAAATATTTCCACGCCTGCTGCGTCCCGATCTGAAGTCGCAGTATAAACTCGACTGTTCGTGCTATGCTGGCTGATTGTGTCGATATCGTCGTCGATCTTTGTGTCTATTTCCTCACCGCTGGTATGTTGTTTATGCTGATTTTTGGTCTACCCGTTGTTATTCTTTGGACCCTCTACGCTACGATCGAGAATTACAAAGACTTCTTTGACACAATCAAAAAGTCTAAACAGAGCCGAAAGAAGA
>JALWWX010000181.1 GCA_027078675.1 Aquificales bacterium
TGGGCATAATCTATGATAAATATCCTTCCCTGCTTTTCTATCCTCTCAAACCTTCCCGGCACCCTTATCTTTTTAACAGCCTCTTTTATTATTCTTTCCTCTATACCTCTGTCAATACAGTAGGAAACTCCTGCGGTTATGTTATAAGCCTGGAATTCCCCTACGAGGGGTGAATTGAGTACGATCTCCTTACCCCTGTGATATATTTTTACATCCGTACCTTTAAAGGTTGAATGTACCGCTATTATTCTTGTGTCACCTGAAAAGCCGAAACCGATTACATCCTTTCCTGCCCTTTTTAATTCCTCATAGAGCCTCTTTCCGTAAGGGTCATCGGTATTTATGTAGGCTGTGTTATATCTGTATTCTTTAAAAAGCTTTGCCTTTGCCTTAAAGTATTCTTCCATATTTTTGTGATAATCTAAATGATCTTGTGAAAGATTAGTAAATATTACCGCATCAAAGGAAGTTCCCCTTATCCTTTCCTGATCAAGGGCATGAGAAGACACCTCAGCGCTTACATATCTTACCCCCTCTTCCCTCATCCTTTTAAGGATACTGAACCACATGTGGGGAGGTGGTGTTGTTCTCCCCTCAGAGATTATATCCTCTTTTATCCTGTAATTTATTGTTCCTATTACTCCTGTGTAAAATCCCGCCTCTTTGAATATGCCTTCAATTATATAAGTTACAGTGGTCTTTCCGTTTGTTCCGGTAACTCCTGCGATGTTCAGCCCCTCCGAGGGGAATCCGTAAAATATGTTTGATGCTATTGCAAAAGACTTTCTTACATTTTCAACCCTCTTTACACGTGGATGTTTGATGGGTTGATCGGTTACAACCAGCAATGCTCCTTTTTGGAAAGCTTCATCTATAAACATATTACCGTCCGTTGAAGAGCCTTTTATTGCGAAGAATATATATCCTTCCCTTACCTCCTTTGAGTTGTTTGTAATACCTTTGCATATTTTCAGGGCGTCAAGTAAGTCCATACTACTAATTTAAGAATTTTTTTAGAAATCTCCCCGTATATGATTTTTTTATTTTCACAATTTCTTCTGGGGGACCTTCCGCTATAACCTCTCCTCCCCCGTCTCCGCCTTCTGGTCCGAGATCTATTATCCAGTCCGCACACTTTATAACATCAAGGTTGTGTTCTATAACCACGACCGTGTTGCCCCTGTCAACCAGTTTTTGTAGGACATCAATTAGTTTTTTTACATCGTCCATATGAAGACCCGTAGTAGGTTCATCAAGAAGATACAGGGTCCTGCCCGTTTCTTTTTTGGAAAGCTCCCTTGCGAGCTTTATCCTTTGAGCCTCTCCCCCCGAGAGGGTGGGGGCGGGTTGACCCAGCTTTATATATCCGAGACCCACATCCTTAAGAAGCTCAAGCCTCCTCTTTATGGCGGGATTGTGTTGGAAGAATTCGTAGGCTTCGTCAACAGTCATATCAAGGACTTCCGCTATATTCTTACCTTTATATAAGACATCAAGGGTTTCCCTGTTATACCTTTTCCCTTTACACACATCGCAGGTTACATATACGGGCGGTAAGAAGTGCATCTCCACCTTTATAACCCCTTCACCTTGACAGGCTTCGCACCTTCCCCCTTTTACATTAAAGGAGAATCTTCCCGGCTTGTAGCCTCTTGCCCTTGCCTCCAATGTGTTGGCAAACAGATTCCTTATTAAATCAAATATCTTTGTGTAGGTTGCGGGATTGCTACGGGGAGTTCTTCCTATGGGTGACTGATCTATATTTATAACCTTATCAATATGTTCAAAACCTTCTATCCTTTCAACCTCACCGTGGGTTTCTTTGGATCCGTAAAAAAGCTGTCTTGCATACTTCCATAGCACATCGTAAACCAAGGTTGACTTACCGCTTCCCGATACGCCCGTTATACAGACGAAAAGCCCTATGGGAATACTTACCGTTATATTTTTTAGGTTGTGTTCCTTTGCGCCTATTATCTTAAGCCATTTATCTGAGGGTTTCCTCCTTTCTTTTGGAACTTCTATTTTTAACCTTCCGGAGAGATAGGCGCCCGTAAGAGATTTTTTATTCTTTTTTATCTCCTCAACGGTCCCTTGGGCAACTACATAACCGCCGTCCTTTCCCGCACCGGGACCAAGATCAATAATGTGGTCCGCGGACTCTATGGTTTCTGGATCGTGTTCAACAACTATAACCGTATTGCCCAGATCCCTAAGCTCTTTAAGGGTTTCTATGAGTCTGTGGGTATCCCTCGGATGTAAGCCTATGGAAGGCTCATCAAGTACATAAAGTACCCCCGTAAGCTTTGATCCTATCTGGGTTGCAAGCCTTATCCTTTGCATCTCCCCTCCCGATAGGGTTGTTGCACTCCTTCCAAGGGAAAGATAGTCAAGTCCTACATTTACAAGAAACCCCAACCTCTCCGTAATCTCCTTTATAAGCCTCTCGCCTATCTGCAACTCCTTTTCTGAGAGCTTTCCAGGAAGATGTTTAAAAAATTCGTAAGATTTACCCGCTGGCATTGAAACAACATCCCATATACTTTTGTTGTCAACAAGTACGGAAAGGGCTTCTTTCCTCAGTCTTGCCCCTCCGCACTCGGGACACGGTACTTCTCTAATAAAATCCTCTATCTCCTCCCTTATCCTTTCCGCATCTTCTTCCATAAATCTTTTCTGCAGGTGATTGACTATACCTTCATACTCAAAGCTTTCCTGTCCCCTCGTTCCGTACAGGAGTATGTCCTTGGCATGTCTGGAAAGTTTTGAGAATTTGGTATAAGGGTTTATACCCAGCTTCCTTAGAACATTGGCTATAGAAAATTTCAGATATCCGAAGTAGCCCGAGTTGGTTATCCTAAAGGCGGAAACCGCAGGTTCATCCTCATCAACCAAGAGACCCACATCTATCTCCCACTTCACCCCCAGTCCTTTACATGAGGGGCAGGCACCGTAGGGTGAGTTAAAGGAAAACAGTCTCGGAGACAGCTCTGGTAGTGAAAAGCCGTGATCGGGGCATGTGAGCTTCTCGCTCATTAATTCTTCCTTCATTGTTTCTGTATCTTCCACCTTTATTAATCCTTTTGAAAGCTCAAGGGCTTTCTCTATTGAGGTGAGTAACCTTGCCCTCTCTTCATCCTCAACGACCAGTCTGTCCACAACCACATCAATGTCGTGCTTCTTGTTTTTCTCTAAGGGTGGTACCTCTATGACCCTTCTTAGATCACCGTCAACCTTTACCCTTGTAAATCCCATTCTTTCAATATCCCTCATAAGATCCCTGAATTCTCCCTTCTTGCCCCTTACAAGGGGTGAGAGGATCATTATTCTTTTGCCCGCATACTTTCCCATTATTCTGTCCAATATCTCATGGGCGGAGAGACCTTCAAGGATCCTTCCGCATACGGGACAGTGGGGCTTGCCTATGTTAGCCCACAATACCCTTATGTAGTCGTATATCTCCGTTACTGTTCCCACCGTTGAACGGGGATTTTTTGAGGTGGTTTTTTGATCTATGGCTATGGCGGGAGAAAGCCCTTCTATAAGCTCAACATCGGGCTTTTCCATAACGCCGAGGAATTGCCTTGCGTAGGATGAGAGGGATTCAACATACCTCCTCTGTCCTTCCGCATATATGGTATCAAAGGCTAAGGAAGACTTTCCTGATCCGGAAGGTCCGGTAATGACAACGAGTTTATACTTTGGAATGTCAACATCTATGTTCTTAAGATTATGCTGTCTTGCACCTCTTATTATTATCTTATCCATTTCAACTTAAAAAGCCTCTTTTGTACTGCCACGGTATTAAATTGTCAATATTTAATCTTTTGCTCCACCTTAAAGGGAAATAGGGATCCCTTAAAAACTTCCTTCCGAAGGCAACAAGATCCGCCCTTCCGTTTCCTACTATATCTTCCGCCTGTTCCAATGAGTTTATCATCCCCACCGCCATTGTTCTTATACCCGTTTCCCTTTTTATCCTTTCCGCAAAGGGGACCTGAAATCCCGGGTATTCCTTTATACTTTCTTCTTCAATTATCCTACCGGAAGAGCAATCTATAACATCAACGCCTTCATCTTTAAGCTCCTTTGCGAGTTTTACGCTGTCCTCTATACTCCATCCACCCTCAACCCAGTCAACTGCGGATATCCTTACAAAGAGGGGCATTGAATCGGGTATAACCTTCCTCACACCCCTTACAATCTCC
>JALWWX010000182.1 GCA_027078675.1 Aquificales bacterium
GTCTTAAGCCTTGCACCTTCCATACTCATAATGACAACATCTTTTATAAGGATAGTTATAGTTCTTTCCGTTTTAAGACAGGCAATAGGTATTCCTCAGGTACCCCCCAATCAGGTGATAATTGCCTTATCACTATTTCTTACCTTCTTTATTATGAGACCCGTGATTGAGGATATTAATGTAAACGCTTTACAGCCTTACCTTAACAGGCAGATAAACGATACGGTTTTCCTTGAAAGGGTTGCTTTATCTATTAAGGAATTTATGGGTCAAAACACAAGGAAGGATACACTAAAGGTATTTATGGACAGTGCAAATTTAGATAAGGAGGAAAAGGAAAATATAAAAGAGATAAAGGATGTTCCTTTAAGTATTCTTATACCAGCCTTCATGGTAAGCGAGATAACAACTGCCTTTCAGATAGTTTTCCTTCTGTATCTTCCCTTTCTTATAATTGATATAGTTGTCGCGTCTATACTTATATCTATGGGTATTCTTATGATACCGCCCCAAATTATCTCCCTGCCCTTTAAAATAATGTTGTTTGTCCTTGCCAACGGCTGGGAGCTTATAGTTCTTTCCCTTGTCCGCAGTTATGAGGGAGGTTAGCAACAGTTGAAAAATAGTGTGCAGTTCTGTGCAAAAACGCAATATGGGATGCGGGAGATAAAGGGAGAGAATTATACCATTCAAGCAAGGCTAAAGGTCAAAGGAGAAGAGAAGAAAACCCTTGACGACCTCATGAGAAGGTGGTCATCTTGTATGAGGTTCGCATACAAAAGACTCTTGGAAGGAAAGAAGAGAAACGATCTCAAAAGAGAACTCCGGATCAAGTTTAACCTCAATTCCCGCTATGTGGACGATGCAATATTGGAAGCCCAGAGCATTATAAACCTCTCCAAAGAACTCGGTTTCAAGCCCGAGAAGATCATATTCGGAGGGAGAAATCTCTTTGAAAAGCTTTCCAAAAACCACCTTTCGGAGAAACAAAAGGAGATGCTTAGAAAGGAATGGAAAGAGAAAAGACAGTACAACCTATACTCAAGAGGAGACAAGTCAAAAAGCGGGAACCTCAACCTGAGAATTGCCAAAAAAGAATATAAATATTACCTGAGAGTGAATGTAGGAAGTAGAAAATGGATACTCTTAGAACTTGTAACTTCCCACAAAAAGTGGGGGCTATTTGAAAGCTTCTTAATTCAGGGAGTTCCTTACTCGGTCAGGCTCAAGAAAAAAAACAGAAGGTATTACGCCTACATCACCTTTGAAGAGTATTTGCCTGAAGTGGAGATAGGTTTTGAGAAAGGAGCTATAGGGATAGACCTGAACGCTTTCCCTTCCCACATAGCCTGGGCGGAGGTAGGAAAAGATGGGAACCTGATAAGCTACGGGGAAATACCCACACCTCACCTTTTTGACGGTAGAAAGACAAAGAGGGATTACTGGGCATGGCAGTATGCACATGAGGTAGTGAGGATTGCCTTAGAAAAGAGAAAGGGGATAGTTCTTGAAGATCTGAGGCTCAAAGAAAGGGGCTTTAGAGGAGATTGCACAGGAAGGAAATCAAGGAGGATAAAACATAATTTCTCATACAAGAAGCTCAAGGAGAGGATAATCCACCTTGCAATGAGATACGGGATAGCGGTAAAAGAGGTAAACCCTGCATACACGAGTGTGATAGGGATGCTCAAGTATGCACCGCAGTTATCACTGACTAAGGATATAGCTTCCGCCTGGGTAATAGCTCGTAGGGGATTGGGGCTATCTGAGGGAGTGCCCAGGAACTACAAGGTGTTCCTTCAGGTAGCTCAAGGAAGCCCTCAGCGTGAGTCAGGGAGGGCTGATGGGTCAACCGATGGAAGGAACCTGTCAGCTCCGAAGCACCCGAAAGGGGCTTTGTATAATCTCTGGCGAGTGCTGGGGGTAGCGGTGCTGACTGCACTCTCCCCTGAGAGACAAGAAACTCCCAGGTGTCTCTCTCCCCTGAAGCGGTTACTCATTTCAGGGGACGTGGGGAGAACCCTTGAAGGGCGTGAGGTCCTGGGACCTGGGTCAGGGCCTATGGGTGCTCAAATGCCGCCTGCCGGGTTTCTGGGCACCCTGAATAGGCGGGGTATAAATAGCCCGGCACCCGAGCTGTGTACAATTGCACAGTTTGGGTAACCAGGTTTTGGGAAATGAGCGGGGAAAAACCTTTTTACACACTCAAAGAGCTTGCGGAAATATTCGGGGTAAAGCCCAAAAGCATGTATAATCTTGTATATACGGGGAAACTTCCGGCAAGGAAGTGGGGGAAGATGTGGATAGTAACAAAAAAAGATCTTGAGAAATTTTTTCAGGAATTGCCCATGGCGGGTGATACAAATGCAAGGAGGTAGGGTCATGAAGAAATTTTTACCCGCTTTTATTCTTGCTACCGCGGGAGTTATGATATCCTGCGGTGCGGGAGGGCAAGTATCCGGCGTTGAGGATGTTATTCCCGATGAGAACACTTACGGAAGCGGAGGTATAAGGATAGTTTCCGTGAATGTGGATAAGGAGAATACGGACATATATCCGGGTCAGACACTTACGATATCCGCAAAGTGGGAAACGGATTTCAATCCGGTTGAGACGAGGGTTACTATATGTTTTGAAAGGGGGTATGTATATTGGTTTTGTCGAGACGGTTCGATAGGTTTTACCTGTGACGGTTCCGATGATCCCTGTCAGAAGGGTTTTACGATAAATTGTGTATATAAAAACAATGAGAATTTTCCCGCTTTCAACATGATTGAATGTACGGAGCCCGACGGAACCGTTCAACCTTTCCGCGACATGGGTTATGCCAAGGATAATCTTCCTTCCGACGTTTGTATATATCTTATACTCGAGTCGTGGGATACGGAAGGGAAGCGTTATTATACGGACTCCGAAGACAATGCGCTGTGCTTTACACTGCAACCTTAACCGCTTTCAAGCACCTTTATTGCCCTGTAGAGTTTGACGAGAAGGCGAAGTTTTCGTTCTGTTTCTTCCGTAACCTTATAGAAGTTCTTTATAAGTTCCGTCTTTAATTTTCCGTCCTTTTTTGCTTTTCCGGTTAATATAAGCCACCCGTAGGTTTTATTTCCCCTCTTTCTTTTTGCTTTTGATACCGCAATTGATGAGTAAACCATCTTTCTCAGCCCTTCCTCATTAAGTTCAAGATCATCCAAAAGTTCCCCGTATTTTCTGTGTAATATCCTAACAATCTCCATGAGAATTATTATAGAAAATGCTTGAGCATTTGACCATATTTAATTAACCTCTGAGCCCGTTTAAAAAATATAGACAAAAAGGGGGAAGGGGAATAAAAAAGGAAGAATGAGGACAAAGAACAACAAAAAATTGATGAAACTCATTTTAGCAAAATCCAAACAACTATGCCACTCCATCAAAAACAAACCATCAAAAAAAAAGAGTTTCACTGCCTTATAGCAGATGGAACAGGCTTCGGATACTCAGACACCTTCAAACTCCTCTGGATGAAAGGCAAAGAAATAAGACAAGTAAAATCTCACATAAAAACAGAGGTGCTTGTAGGAGTGATTAAAAACAAAGCGGTAGTAGTGGGTGTAAACACAGGAACTGCTTATTCGGATGAGTGCAAACTACTAAGTCCTATGCTAAAGGCACTTAATTTCAGGGTGAGGTATTTTCTTGGAGATGCCTATTATGGAAAGGTGGAGATATTGAGGAAGGTGAAGGGGCTTAATATGTGTGCGGTGGTACCTGTTAGGGACACGGTACATACGAGGGTGAGGCATTCAATAAGGCTATGGGCTAAGGAGAACTATGAGAGGAAGAGGAAGGTTTATAGGAGGAACAGGTTTAGGGTGGAGCAGGTTATAGGGATAGTGAAGAACAGGTTTGGGGATAGGGATAGGGTTAGGGATTTTCATACAGCGAGTTTGTATGTTCTTGCAAGGTTTGCTCTTTACAATCTCCTTCTCTTGTATAAGCTCCTTTTATTGTGTCTTAATCTTTTGAGGGTATATCAGAGGTTCTTTTGGTTTTCTCTTAAGCCTTAGGGTATTTTTCCAACAGGCTTTTTACATCTTGACTTTAGGAGGTGGGTGGTATATATTAATAGATTGCGTTTTGGCACATTGGCAATTGAATAGGTGTTAGCGGGAGAGAAGGAGGAATGCAAGGTAGTAAGGGTCCGGGGTGGAT
>JALWWX010000183.1 GCA_027078675.1 Aquificales bacterium
ACTTGACTTAATGAACCCACGAAAACCGTATCAATATACACTGCGTTTTCCCTTGATAGGTCAAAGTTTCCCAAACTGTCCGCTTCAAAGATGTAAAAGGTGTCCGCAACTATACCGGTAATCTTGTAAAAATACAACTCCTCCCTTCCATCACCATCGCTGTCGTAGTGTCCAAGATAAAACATGCCTACATCAACTGTTCTCTCCCACGTATTTTCCCTCCACTCCCATATGTGTCCTCTTGCCAGGATCATATACCACCTTCCATAAATTTCAAATATAGCCGGATACAAAAAGGCAGTCCCATCAGGCACCCACCACGTATTCTGAAAAGAAGAGAGCATCACCCAAAGCATCCCTCACCTCCTCAAAAACTTAAAAGTCTTCCCCTTAAAGCGCACAAAATACACACCTGCGGGCAGGTCTCCCACGTATATCCTACCCCTTCCCTTAACCCTCTCAACCCTCAACCTCCTGCCATCTAAACCGTATATCTCCACCTCACCTCCACCCTCAACCTCTACAAATCCACCTCTAACATCAACATAACCTTCAACACCCCTCACATCCTCACCTACACCAACTGGAACATACTCATAACCAGCGGTGATGTAATCATACGTCACTGCAAACTCCATAAATCCATCTCCATCTAAGTCATACACATTACTAACAGACACATCGCGATTACCACCACCTATAACACCTATCAGTTCATATTCATCGTCTCCAACTGCCTTGTAAACCTTCACCTTACCAAACGTCCCCATCAACAACTCTGGCCTGCCGTCTAAATCTATGTCCCCACTGTTGCCACGACCTGTTATTACCCTTCCGCTCGTATCAATCACCATATGCTTAACAACTGTCCAGGAGTTGTTGCTATCCGCCTCAAGAATGTAAACATGGCAATACAGAATACCACTTGTTCCTCCGAAACCATAAAACACTACTTCAGACCTACCATCCCCATCCATGTCCTCTACCATCAGTGAATAACTCGCATAGGGTAGTGTCCATCTCGCCACCTCTATCACCGAATCCCCTTCTACCTCATA
>JALWWX010000184.1 GCA_027078675.1 Aquificales bacterium
GAACAAGTAAAACGCATAGATGAGGATACTGTAAAATCCGCAAAGCGGGAATTAGAGATAGGAATTGTAGCCTACAAGGATAGGGTAATTAGTCTCTTTGAGCTTTCAAATATAAGGGAAAGTTATTACAGGTTGCTTATGGAAAGGCTTGATATGTTGAAGGAGCTTCACCTTGTTGTGGGTGAATTTATAAGCTTAGGAGGTTGGAAGAGATGAGGTTAATGTTAATTATCTTTTTAATATTTTCCGCTTTAGCCCTTGGCGGTGAAGATCATGATCATGGTCATGGTCATGAGGATGAGCATGGCCACAGAAAGGACTTTGTTGAGCTTGAGGATAAATATATAAAGGATCTCGGCATAAAGGTAGAAAAGGTAAAGAAGGATTTCGTTGGAAAAACAATAAAGGCACCCGCTGAGGTTGAGGAAAACCCCTTGCTCAGCGCCATAGTAACATCACCCGTGGAAGGCATCGTTAAGGAAATCTTTGTTAAGGAAGGTGACAGGGTTTCAAAAGGCGATTTAATAGCCCTCATATATTCACCCGTCATAATTGATCTTAAGGCGGAGCTTGACATAGCAAAGGTAAAGCTTGAAACCGCAAAAAGAATTTATGAAAGGGATAAACAGCTCTATGAACAGAAACTTATAAAATACACAAGATATTACACATCCCTAATAGAGTATGAAAGGGCAAAGGGTATATATAAGGCTTTAAATGAGAAGCTTAAAACCTACGGTGAGTTAAAGGACGGATACTTGGTTATAAAGTCTCCAATTGATGGATTCATTGTTGAACAGCTTGTTATAAAGGGTTCCCCGGTTGGCCTGGATGACATTATGTTCAAGATACACTCTCACGAGGTTTTGTGGGTTTACGGATATGTGCCTTACGAAAGTGCAAGAAATCTTAAGGAAAATACAAAGGGTATTGTTTCCGTTTTAGGTAAAAGACTTCCCTGCACTATTGATTTTATTCACCATGAGGTTGATGAAAAAACAAGAAGGGTAAAAGTAAGATGTATAACTAAGAATGAGGGACATATACTGAAAC
>JALWWX010000185.1 GCA_027078675.1 Aquificales bacterium
TTATCCCCTTCCCTCCGTTTATCCTCCCATGCCTGACCAGTTGTTACCGGAAACATGCCTACCAGCTTTTTCCCTTTATAGACAAACATATACTGGCTCATCTTTTCCACTATAAAAACGTACTTATCAGGGGCGTTATCAACTATTACAGGAGGCGTTTCAGCAAATCTTACCTTAAGTATGTTTCTTATTTTTTTCCTGAACTCCTCCGCATTACCCGTTTTCCTTATAAGCTCGTTTAATCTGTAGTAGGAAGGATTGTAATCGTACTTAATATAGATTGAATCTATATAGTGCTTTATGGCTTCTTCTAAATTGCCCTTTCTTTCCTCCATCAATCCCTTCACATATCTTTTGAGATAAGCAGGCACCTCCTTATTTCCAACCAGTTCATCAGCATAGGCTTTAAAAATAAGTAACGCTTCCTCTTTCTTTTCACCCTCAAGAACTGACTCTATGATGGGTTCTACCTTGCCCTTTTCCAGATACTTATGGATGGACGGGGTTGCCAGCGATAATCCTATAAATAGGAGAATGAAAAGAAATCTCATCAAAATTTTATTATTATATAAAACATGAGTTTCTTGGTGTTCGTAAGCATGACACCCCTCGGCAAGGGTGAAAGTGTAAGTGAGTATGTAAGCAGGGTGGTTGACATAGTGGACAAGTCTGGTCTTGAATACAGGCTGACACCCATGGGTACCATTATAGAGGGAAAAGATTGGGATGAAGTGATGAATGTTTTAAAGCAGGGATTTGAAGCAATGGCAAAGGATTGCAACCGTATAAGCATAACCATGAAGATAGATTACAGGAAGGGTAAAGAGGGAAGGCTTCAGCAGAAGATAAAATCGGTTGAAGAAAAGATAGGAAGGGAAGTGAAAAAGTGATTTAGAACAGATAAAGTTTAAAGATAAACATGAATATTTCCTTAAAGATTATAATTACCGCGGATGCATAGTAAATATGAGTATGGTAACGCAACATCTTGATAGCGATAAAAAATCCCAATAATGTGAGAGGTAAAGAGGTAAATATATTTACAAGATTGTATATCCTTTCCTTTGATATGCGCAGTTCCCTCTTCTTAGGACTTACTATCTTGATAGTATCAAGGGTATAATTATCAAAAAAGGTAATAAAGTACTTTCCTTCCATTTTAACGATCAAGGATCCCCCTTTAAATCTGAATCTTCCCTTACCCTCATAAACCGCTTCCCTTGCTATGACGGTAAAATCTTTGTACCTGAAAAACACATCATTTAACTTCCTTCCTTCTTTTTCCCCCACATATATGACAAACCCACCCATGTTATAAAATGTCTTCTCGGGCAAGGTCTTCATAACCTTCTCCTGATGATGGATAAGCAAAATATTTCTCGCAAAATTAAGATCCTCCTCATGGAGAAGGAAGGCTGAGACAACACCGACCATAAACACGCTTATTGTACCCATAAGAATATAAACGAGTATTTTTTTTGACTCTATACCGAAGGAGTACATTATGTGAAGAAGTTTCTTTTCCTTAAGGGTAAAAACATTGTAGACGGTGGACACCGCCATACCGTCGGGAAGGAAGTATATAAAATAAAAAGCTATCCAGATTGATAAAAAAGTGAGTGTGTGAAGCGGAGACAGTCCCGTCAAAACAAAACCTATTCTGAACAGTTGGATAGCTATAAAGAAAAGGGATAGGTACAGTGATGTAAGATAGGTTATTTTTATAAACCTCTTTACAATGTATGACCTTAGCATTAAGAATATAAATATATTAAACCGGAAGGGGGTTAAGGAATTGAAAAACTTAAAAGTATTTGTATCGGTTTTTATCCTTTGCCTTTCGTGTTCAACGGTAATAAACAAAAACTTCAAAGAGCTTGATAAGGGGAAAACCTATGCCGTATTACCTTTCAAAAACTATACTGAAACACCCATGGCGGGTCATAGGGTTGCGTCCGTAATAGAGGCGGTTCTTTTAAGCAAGGGCTACCCTATAGTAAAGGCAGAGGAAGGCGATGAAATAAACCATAAAGCGGACTACATAATAAGGGGTACGGTTAACGAATACGGATACAAGGCGGGCTTGGAGGGTAAACCTGTTGTTAGCATTTCGCTTTATATATACGATACGAAAACAGGGAAACCCGTTTACAGTGGAAGTATATCCGCAACGGGATGGTCTCACGAATCTGTAGGCACCCTGCTCCAAAGAGTTATTGATGAAGTGATAAAGTGAAGACTGATTTAAGGAGTCTCATACTTTTTATGTTAGACATATGGGCAGTTTTTTCACTTTTATACTTATTAGGGCACATATTCCATAGAGAAAATCCCCTCTTTGTTAATATGTATGCTTCACCCTATATATTTGCACAGCTCCTTCTTTCCCTCTTTCACAGCTTTAAAGGTGGACTTACATTCCTAACACTTCATACGGTTGCATCCTTCTTTACCCCAATAAAACCCAACACGGAATTCTTGCTGTGGAACACCCTGCTGACACTCACCGCATGTGAATTCAGCTATCTTTGGAGAAGAAGAATTTGGGAAAAAGAGAAGGAAATAGAATCCCTCAAGGTGATGGTTGATAAATTAAGGTCGGACCTACATTTTTTAAAAATTTCCCATGACCAGCTTGAGATAGATTTCCTTATTAATCCGCGAAATATAAGAAACATCCTGGCGGATATAAGAAAAGGCTTGCCGAAGGAAAAAGATGAAAGGAGAATAGCCAAATTGCTCCTTAACATACTTAATAAGTATTTTCAAATAACGGATGCTTGCCTTATAAGGTATAAGGAAGGGAAATATGAAGTTATAGAGGGTGAAAGGAAAGGTGTTAACTTCAATGATCCACTGGTAAAAAGGGCGGTACATGAGGGTGAATCTATATTTTTAACCCCTAAGGATGTTAAGGAAGACATAATAGGTGGAAAGGATCTAAGCTGTTTGGCGGTATTTGTTTATAAATATGAGGACTGCCTATATTTACTTACTGTCAAAGAAATGCCCTTTGAAAATATGAATGAGGAGGTGCTAAGGGAAATAAATATACTTTTCAATTATCTCGTTGAAGATATTGTATATTCAAAAAAACTTAGAGAGTTTATAAAAAACAATGAAAAACATTGCTCCTTTGAGTTTTTGAAAGAGCTGTTTAAAGCACGGGAACTAAAAAGAAATCTGGGTATAGACAGCTTCATTCTTATCTTTGACATAGCGGAAGGCAATATATCCCAACAGTCCATAACAAAAAACTTGAGACACACAGACTTAATATGCATAAGGAAAGAAGAAGGGAAGGTATTCATTCTCTGTCCCCTAACTTCCTTCCACGGGGCGGAGTCCGTAGCAAGGAGGATTGAAAATAACTATGAGACCTTGAAGCTTTTAGACATAAAAGGTTTAGAAGATGATAAAATGCTTGAAAATTTTCAATTGAAAACAGACAAGGACAAGGCTAAATTATAAAGGGCGGAATAATAAAAAGACTTATTATAGGGACAGGGAAGATTTATAAAAACTAAAGCCGTGAAGGGGGCAAGGTTGAAGGTTTTAAGATTTATTATATTTTTACCGATAATAGTCCTGAGTGGACCTGCAGGTCTGCTCCTCACCCTTGTAGGTGCATTTTCAAGATATAGAAGACACCCGCAGGTAGAAAGAATAGAAATTGAAAATACTTATATACCGCGGGTAGATACAAAAAGAGCGGGAAGCATAAATGATGAAAATTTTGTAATACGTATTATAAGTAGCGGGCATCCTAAAACGTTTAGGTCCTTTAAGCAACTACATTTATCCACAAGAGAAGAAATAAGACTTCTTATATTTTCCCTTTTTTCCGATATAGAAAAGGAGATTTTCAAAAAGATAGATATTTTAAACAGAAGGCTTTCTCAATCGGATAAAAAGGAAAAGCCAAATATTCTCTACAAGCTCGCAAGCCTTCACTGGGAACTCGTCTTCTCAGGAATAGCGGAGAGGGAAATGAGGGAGTTTCATCTTAAAAAGGCTCTAAACTACTGCCTCAGCGCCCTTGAAGTTAAAAAGGATCCCAAAATCTCCCTCTTGGGAGGAAGGATATGCCTTGCCATGGGTGATACGGAAAGGGCTGAATACTTACTTAAAGAAGCCATTGAAATAG
>JALWWX010000186.1 GCA_027078675.1 Aquificales bacterium
GGCAGCAACTGGAGGGTTTAACCTTTTTTGATGAATTGGCAGCGGAAGGTGTGCTGGAAGATTTTCTGCTGGAATACTTTCCAGATAGGCTGGAACAGGAAGCGGAATTTCAGGAACGGATGGCAACAATACTCCTTCGCGCAGAAGCGACCGATGCCCTCCTTGTTCATTTCTATCTGCTCCAGCAATTGTCCAACGCTTTTCGTACGTTTCTCCAGGGAGTCAGCGAATGCTCTCAAAAGAAAATCTCATAGAGCAGGTTTCTCACCTGTATGAGACTATTCAGCAGCAGGTGCAACAATATTGCACGGTTTTAGATCAGTTGCAGCAATTATCCTCAGAGCTCCAGCAACAGCAACAGCAGGTACGAACGGCATTGTCCGAACTGGAGGAGACCGTGCGTCGCCATCTGGAGGAGTTTCACCAGACTGCTAAAGCGACCGAAGCGGAGCTCAAGGAGAAGTCCAAAGCGATTCTGCATCTCTACAATGAACTCAGCGACATTGTCCATCTGAAGCACGATCTGAAGCAACTGCAAAAGGAGATAGAGAAACAATTGCAGGATTTTCAAAAGCTGACCCAGTCCCTGGATATTTTTGTGGCAGAACGCACAACGGCATTGCTGGAGAGTTTCGAACGCCGAATGAATTTTCAATTCGACAAACTGGAAAAATCGCTTTCGGCGATAGAAGATCGATTTTTGTCCCTGTATGACCGACTTCGGCGAGAAAACGAGGCGTTACGGAACGACTTAGATGATTTTCGCCACCGGATTCCAGAAACGAAATTTTTAGTTGATGAGGCGATGCAGATCATCAACTCGATTTTGTCTGATACCGAAAAATCACTGGAAAACCGGGTGCAACAGGCTCGGGCTGATATCCAGCGGTTGATCGAAGCAGCAACACCACCCGACGTTGCTTCCATTGAGCAGTTGCAGCACCATCTTGCGGAAGTGGAAGCAACGCTGGCGCAAATACGCAAAGATTACAAAGCGCTGCAACGCAACCAGCAATTTCTCCGAACGCTTCTCTGGGTTTTTGCTGCCGG
>JALWWX010000187.1 GCA_027078675.1 Aquificales bacterium
TACCCACGTGTTACTCACCCGTTTGCCGCTCAGCACCCGCTCCGGGAGGAGCGAGCCTGCGCACGACTTGCATGTGTTAGGCGCGCCGCGAGCGTTCGCGCTGAGCCAGGATCAAACTCTTCAAAGAAATTTAGTTTAAATCACCCCAGTTTTTACCACCTTCCCCCTATTCAGTTGCCAATGAGCCTTAACCGAAGCGCAATCTAATAATATACACAAATAACTGCTGTGCGTCAAGCTTTTCTTAGCTATTAAACCACACTCTCACTACCTATTTCCGCTTTGAAGCTGTCAACCTGTTCTGTATAATCATCAAACCACCGTGCTTCCGGGTTTCTTCTGAAGACAAGGAATTTACCCCTGTTCTCAGGCGATGCGGATCTGTGATAACGGAAGTATATATACTCTTCAGTTTTGCCCAGTATTTCTATCTTTCCCGTTTCGTGGGACATAACATACAAGACTCTCGCCCCTAAACCCGACATTCTTGATCTTACTTCTTCCACCAGATCAATTGTATCTTCTATGTAAGTTGAGTAGGCTTCATTTCCTATGGTGGGTCTGCACTGGAATACATAATAAGGGGCTACACCGTTGAAAGATAACTCTTCAAGAAGATTGTGTAAAGTGTCCGCATTATCATTTATACCTTTAAGAATAGGTGTTTGATTTGTCATAGGTGTGCCGGTTTTTAATACCAATTTTATAGCTTCCTTTGCCTCTTTTGTCAGTTCCCTCGGGTGGTTGAAATGGTTCATAAGATATAGTTTTTTGGTTGGTAAGTTGTTGAACCATTCAAATAATTCAAGTATTTCTTTATCTTCTGTTATTCTGAAGGGATTAACCGCCAACATCTTTGAGCCTATACGCACAATCCTGACATGAGGTATTTCCGCCATGCTTTCCAGAATTTTGGCGAGTTTTTTTGTGGAGAGAATAAGGGGGTCTCCTCCTGTCAGAAGGACATTGTTTATTTCAGTATTTTCCTTTATGTAGTTTAAACCTTCCGTAATGTCCCTTGCAACCTCGTCATTATCGTTCATAAAAAGTCTCTTCCTGAAACAGAAACGGCAGTATATCCCGCATACATCTGTAACAAGTAGAAGGGCTGTATCGGGATATTTGTGTTCAAGACCATGTACTTTTGTATATTTACTTTCATTGGATGCATCCAATTTACCCCACACCTTAAGTTCATCCATGGTGGGAATGACTATTTTTTTTATGGGATCTTCGGGATCTTCCCAATTTATAAGGGAATTGTAATAATCGTTTGTACGGAAGGCGAATTTATCCGTAACTTCCCTAAGTCTTTCTCTTTCCTCTTTAGGAATCTGATTTACATGGCCTATATCAATGATGTATTTTACACGCCTCTTCATCCTTATACCTCCTTTTGGGGCTTGTAACATGATAACCTAAATTTGGGTGTGGGGTGGAAGAAAAGAAAAATTATTTATTAAAAGTGATTTTTATGGTGGGGTGCAAATAAAAAAAAGGGGGCAAAATGCCCCCTTCCGGCTTTTCTTTTGGGAAGAATTAATATACGTCGTTGAAGGAGATTTGGGAGTTGGACTGAGTTGTGGTTATGCTTGTAGCGGTAGCAAGATTGCCTACAGCGTTGAGACCGAGATTTGAAGCGGATTGCGCACTGTTGATTGCTGCCACAGAGCTTGCATTTTCTTGGGCTTCATTCAACAATTGTACTGAAGCGTTGTTGTTGAACTGTTCATCGTCAACATGTTCTTCGGTGTAAACGTACTGATCTGTGTATTCTACATAGTTATCAGCATACTGGTTGTTGACCTGGGTTGCCACTATGTCACCGCTGGTTGAAAGGTTACCCAAGAGGTTTACACCTGTGTTATCCGCGGACTGGGCGTTGTTGTTGACAACTACATTTTCAATATCTTTTTGTGCTTCATTGACAAGCTGGAGAGATCCGTTGTTATTGTACTGTTCGTCGTCAAGGTATTCGTCGTTAATAACAGTTTGGACACCCTTAGCGCTTACCTCTTCCAGTTCCTCTTCGGAAAGAACTTCTCCGGAGATTGCGGGAACGCTTAAAACTCCAGCCAACAGGGTTGATAGTAAAATGTGCTTCTTCATGATACTACCTCCTCCATTAGATTTTAGTCATAGTATACATAGCAATAAGCATGCCATTATTGTAAGTGCTTGATAATTAGTAATTTTGAAAATTTCCCGTGTTTCCTATTTTGTCAAATGTTTTTACATTTTCTGTTGGTATTGTGTAAGGTTTTGATAAAGTGTGTAAATTCTTGTGTCAAATTCTTTTACATTATGTAAAATGTGTTTACATTGCTAACTCTTCAACTATTTCTTCGTTACCGAGTATAAGTAGAACATCGTCCTCCTTTATTATCTCATCACCGTGAGGGTTTACTATAACCCTATCACCTCTCTTTATCGCTAACACATTTATTCCGTATTTCCTTCTCAAGTCAAGCTCCCTTAGAGTCTTGTCTGTAAAACTTGGCTTGGGTTTTATTTCAAAGATGCTGTAGCCGGGTGCAAAGGATACTTCTTCTATTATTCCCGATACTACAAGCGATCTTGCAAGTTTTACCGCTATTTCCTTTTCTGGATATACTATTTTGCTTACACCGAGCTTTTCAAGTACCTTACCGTGAAGGTGATTTATGGCTTTTGCGATAATCTCCTTTACTCCGTTACTCATAAGAATAACTATTGTTAGTATACTTGCCTCTATATTCGTGCCTATACTGACTATAACTGTATCCGCTGTGAAAATGCCTGACTCTTCAAGGGCTTTTTCGTCTGTGACATCCGCCACAAATGCTTTTGTTACAAGATCGCTTATGGCTTTTACCCTATCCTCGTTTCTGTCAATTGCTATAACATCCGCCCCTGATTTTGCTAATGTCTCCGCCACATGGAAACCAAACCTTCCTAAGCCTATAACACCAAAGGTTTTCCTCATACCAAGATCTTTGCCTCAGTATATTTTATATGCATTTCCCTTTCCCTTGGAGATATTGCCATCATAAAACTGAGGATTCCTACCCTTCCTACTATCATTGTGGTTATAATCATAAGCTTTGAAAGGGGAGAGAAATCCGCGGAAAGGCTTTCACCTCCAGAAGAACCTACAGACAGCCCTACAGTTGAGAAGGCGGAGACCACCTCAAAAAGTATATGGAGCAGGTACCTACCTTCTGTTATTCCTATAAGTGTATTTACTATTACTATATAGAACAAGGAAAGGGTTATTATAACCATTGATTTATAAATGGTACTTTCAGGAATCCTTCTGAAGAATATAACGGGGTGCCTTCTTCCGCCTATATAGGATATAACTGAGTACACTATAACTGCAAAGGTTGTCGTCTTTATCCCACCTCCTGTACCTCCAGGCGATGCTCCTATGAACATAAGGGCTAAGATTATAAAAAGGGTTGCCTCCGAAAGTATACTCAGATCTATGGTTGAAAAACCCGCTGTTCTTGAGTATACGGACAAGGAGAGGGCTGTAAAAAGCTTATCCCAGAAACTCCATCCCTCCGCTTTAACAGGATTTATATATTCTGTAATAAGTATGAAAAATGCACCTGTTAACCACAGGAATATGTTTGTATAAAGCACAAGCTTTGTATGTACTGAGAGTGTGTTTATCTTTCTCTTTAAATAGAACCACACATCATTTATAACAAAAAATCCCAAGCCTCCAAGTATGACAAGCAGGAAGGTTATAAGGTTTATATAAATATCTCCGTGGAATTCTTTGAAACCCTCTGGAAATATGGAAAACCCTGCATTGTTGAAAGAGGAAATGCTGTGAAAGAGGGCATATATTATCGCTTCACTTAAAGGGTACATATTTAAGAAGGGTATAAGAAAAAGAAAAAAGCCTGCTATTTCTATGGAGACTACAAATATAACCGTTCTTTTCAGGAATCTTATGAGACCATACAGCCCCGGGTAGTTTAAGGCTTCGGATAATATCATCCTCTCTTTCAGTCCTATCTTTTTACCCACGGAAATCATAAAGAAGGTGGCAAGAGTCATGTAGCCGAGACCCCCTATCTGTATAAGTATCAGTATTATCACTTGTCCTATAAGAGAAAAGGATTCCCTTATATTTACCACATTGAGTCCAGTTACTGTAACCGCTGATGTTGCTGTGAAAAGTATATCTATAAAACTTAGATCGGTTGTTCTTGAAAAGGGAAGGTAAAGGAGGAGGGTGCCTACCCCTATGAGGGTAAGATAGGAGAGAAAGACTATTCTTTGGGGGCTAAAAAGTTCCATTAAGGTTATTTTCTACTCTTAATAAAGCCTGTGATATGTTCTTGGCTTCTTTTAGATCTTTAAGCAATACCTCTATGTTACTTTTAATATCTCCTACCATCTTGCTCTGTTGTTCCGCATTTACAGTTATTGTATTTAAAGAACTGCTTATGTTTTTTACAGACTTATTGAGATTATCAAAATAACCGCGCATTTCCTTCACATCCTCTACGAGAGAGTCAAAGGCTTCCTTTATAACCTCCATTTCATCCACCATTGATTCTACCGATTTCATAAGATAGTCCATCACCTCACCGATGCTTTTTGCAAGTTCATCCGTCTTTTGGGATAAACTCCTTATCTCTTCCGCAACAACCGCAAAGCCCCTTCCTGCTTCACCTACTCTCGCAGCTTCTATAGACGCGTTCAGGGACAGGATTCCCGTCTGTTCCGCTATACCAGTTATCTGTACAACAACATCAAGTACCCTTTTCGCTGCCTCCTTTAAATCTATCATCCTTTTTATAGCCTTATTAACGGATTCATACCTCTCATTTATTGCCTCAACCTTCTTTGCTATTCTTTCATCCTCTTCTTTGGCTTCTTCCGCTGTTTTGTTAACAGTTTCATTTATTGCGGTTATGTTGTTTACTATATCCCTTAGGGATTCCGCAAAGGTGTCCATGGCCTTGTTTGTTTTGTAGGTAATTTCTTCCATATCTTCAACGTTTTTTACCCATAGTCTTACTGCATTTTTGAGTAACTGCCTTATTACAACAGAATGATGGATATGGGGAGTTATGTTCTTGGTTACAGAGAAAAAGAAGTCTCTATTAAGATCCCTTTGGGCTTTTTCATCCTGTTTTTTATTTGAAAATATACCCATAGTAGCCTCTCCTAACCATAGATTTCTTCAAGCACATCAATACCACATTTAAGATTTGCTATCCAATTCAGAAATCTATGAACATCCTGACCTTTAAATATGGCACCGTGCTGGGGGGCTATCATTGATATCTCATATTTACTTACCTTCTCAACCCATTTCCTGCATACTTGCGTTCCCTTCATATATCTTCTGTGGAAACCTTCCATTAATTTTAAATGATCGTCAAAATTGTTAACAATTAAATATCTATTGCCTTTTGGGAAGACTGCAGCACCTATATCTCCCGAGAATAGTATCTTTGATCTGCTGTCATAGGCGGAGAAGTTGCCCACCGAGTGGAGATAATGGGCAGGGATAATATCTATAAAATCACCTGTGGGCAATTCTATCCTGTCACCCCTGTCTTCAATGGGATGAACCCTTGATGTATCTATAACACCGAAGTGGGGAAGGAATCTTGTCCACAGTTTTGATATATATATAGTAGCTGGAGTAACCGACATCCATAGGGCAACTCCTGAGGAAACATCTGGATCCTGATGGGAGAAGAAGATATATTTTACCTGGTCAAGGTCAATGTACCTTGCAACATTTGCTACCACCCTTGAGAAGGCATATACACCCCCCGGATCAAGTAATACACCCACACCGTCGTTAATAATGAGGTACTGGTTAACCTGCACCATACCTTCATCTTCTTCTTCCTCCCACCCGAGCCATATAAACTTATGTTCGCCGTCATCATAAAGTACCTTACCCTTTATAAGTTCGTCCTTACTCATGGGAACACCTCCGGATAAATAAAGTTATCATTGACATGTACTGATTAACATTTATGTAAAAAACTATCATCTTTTAAATTAATTCAGTAATATTTTATCGGTTTTCACTATCAGTTTTGCAATCCAAGGAAATATTATGGAGGATAAAGTGGCACAAAGGAGAAGGGAAGCCCTAAGATCGTCACCTATTAAACCTGTTGAAAAGGCAATTTCACTTCCTACTATAAGCAATGTGAAGGGAAAAGATAAAGACAAGGTAACAAGGACACTTTTGGCTAAATCCATATTTAGAATCTTTAAATAAGGAAGTGCTACAAATCTTACGAGTATAAGCATTACTGTAAATAGAATACCGTATCCTATGGTTTCTTTTTTAAGAAATATTTCAATATCCGTATCCATACCGAAGGTTATGAAAAATATGGGTATGAGAAATCCGTATCCGAAGGCACTTAGCTTCTCAACGAGATTTTCCTTCTTCCTGAGAAAGTATGACATAAGAATGCCACCTATGAAGGCTCCGAGTATTGATTCTGTACCTACATAGCTTGTTATCAGGGCGAGGCTAAACATAAGTACAAGGCTTATCCTTATTCCCATAGCTGTAGGATCTTTTTCATACATTAGCTTCTGAAATGCTTCGGGAAACCACCACACGAGAAGCTTGAGAAGATTAAACAATATAAAGAGGGATATGAAAAGGAACAGGATTTTTGTGAAGCTCATAATTCCTTCCGTGTTAAACCCGTAAACACCGTATATATCAATGAAGGTCAGTATAAGCAAGCTCCATATCTCACCTATACCCCCTATTATTATGATGTTTTTACCCACATCTGTATTAGTAAGATTGAGTTCCTTTATTAGGGAAAAAGCTAAACCTATGGCTATAACGGATAGGAGGGTACCTATTATTGCGGGCTTTCCCATATAATAAAGCAGGCTTGTGGATATGAGGGTTATAAGGGGAGGGTATATAAAATAAAAAAGCAATTTGCGGGAGGGCAACTTTTCAATAAGGTTGAAGTCCGCTTCTAAACCCGCTAAAAACATGAGGAGCAAAAATCCGAATTCGGAAAGAAAGTTGACTATATAGAATTCTGATCCTTTATAGCCGAGTAAACTCCCTATTAACAAGCCGTAACCTATCTCCGCTATTGCAACGGGTACATGGAATAATCTTGCCAGTATGGGCGACAATAAGGCACCTGCTATTATTAGTAGTATTACAAGTGTTTCATCCATTGGTTTACCTCATGAAGGTATAAGTAGGGTTGAGATATTTGATTTCTTAGCAAGAAGATGGGGTGTGTAGGGTTCAAAGAAGGTTGAGGTCTTTCCCGTTCTGAAACCGAGGACGAGCAGATTGTACCCTTTGAGCTCCTTCAGTGTCTCCCTTACGGGATTACCCTCCTTTATTTTAAGTTCAATGTCTATATTGTAGGTTTTTGTATATCTGCTTACCATACTTCTTAGGCTTTTTATATACTCTTTTTCTTCCTCTGTTCTCATATTTTCAACTGTCGCCACATATATTATTGAACCCTTTGCATTTGTTTGTCTTATTATGTCTATTCCGCTTGACATTAACATATCCCTGCCATCCGTGTTCAAGGATATAAGGATGTTTTTGTATGGATGGGTCCTTTTTGATAAAAGAACTGGTATCGTAGCCTTCTTGAAAACGAGATCAACAACGGATGGAGACCAGAAACCCCTCTTTATATAGTCAAAAACAAGGATTCCCGTATCCTCCGGTTGATTTCCTATTTCGCATTCCTTTGATGCCTTTTTAACAACAGAGTGAATCATCATTACCGATTTCATGTAATCTATCTCATCATAGTGAGAGAAGTTTGTTTCAGAACAGTAAATAAGTTTACTGCCCCATCTGAGGGGAAAGTCCGGAAGGCCTTTAAGTATTATCTCAACAAATATTTTGACATGGGACGGTTCTCCTACTATGAGTAATCTGTCCCCTTGCTCAATTACCGTATCGCCTTTGGGTAAAATTACCTCTTCTCCTCTGTATATAAGAACAATTCTTACATTTCTCATGCCGAGATGTTTTAAAGGTTTGTTCAGGGCAGGTGATGTTTCCGTGACGGTAACTTCAACTATTTCACCTTCCTCAAGACCAACGCCGTAGGCGAATTTTACGAGGTTGCTTCCTTTTATCTGGTTTAAAAGTGACAGATATATGAGCTTCGGGACATCTATTACACTTATTTGGTACTTTTCAAATTCCGAAGGTATTTCTCCCCCTCTCCATACGCATATTATGGGTCCTGTGAAGTTAACAAGGTTCCTTAATAAATTTGCTATTTCCAAGGTGAGTGTGTAATCAACGAATAGGATAACCGAGTCAACCTTTTCAATATCTATTTCATGTTTCCAAAAGTATATGCTTGTGCCGTCTCCCTGAGCAAAGGATATTTTTTTACTTCCTTCTGTAGCTTCCTTAAGTTCCTTCAGCTTATCTTCATCCCTTTCTATTACAAGAAGATTGCTTATCTCGGAAAGCTCCTTTATTACCCTTAGACCTGATTTGCTTAAGCCTATAACTATATGTACCTTTTCCATTATTCAATATAGAATATCCATCTTCCGCAGTTCGGACACTTTCCCTCCTTACCCTTTATAATCTCCGAATATACCTTACCAGGAATTTTCATAGTGCATACCGAACATGCTCCGTTTTCCACCACAGCAACCACCTTTCCTCCGAAGGATTCCCTATACTTATCGTAAAATTCAAGGATTTCTTCAGACAATTTGTTTCTTAACTCTTCTATTTCTCTCTTCTTTTTTTCTATTTTTTCCCGTGTATATTTCTTTTCATATTCAATGTCTTCCAGTTCTTCTTGAATCTCCTCAAGTTTTTTCATTATTTCCTTTTCCTTTTTTATGTTCTCTTCCGTAAGTATTTTTAATTTTTCTTTCAGTTCATCTGTTTCATAGGCAAGTTTCAGTATAGTATCTTCCTTCTTTGCCTTTTCTTTAAGGAAAGCTTTGTATTCTTTGTCGGACTTTATATATTCTTTTTTCCTCTCAAGCTGTTCAAGAATTTTCTCTTCTTCCTTTATTTTTTCTTCCTTTTCCTTTATTTCCCTTTCAAGATTTGCCTTTTTCTCCTTTAATTTTTTTAACTCTTCCTCAAGTTTTTCTTTCTCTCTTTCAAAATTTTTTTTTCCGTATCCAGCCTTCCAAGTCTTCTAAAAAGGTGTTCAAGATCATCCTGAGCTACCTGAAGATCAAGGAGGATTTTAACTTCTTTTGCATCCATCCTTATTTTCCTTGGTGGGCCCGGGAGGACTCGAACCCCCAACCGGGCGGTTATGAGCCGCCCGCTCTGCCATTGAGCTACGGGCCCTTTAACGGGTGCAAAATTTAATTATAAGTAGTTTTGTTTTACTTTTCAATTATTGTTTCTTCTACCTTCATACCGAAGTGTCTTCCTGCCTCCTCCACATATCCTAACACTTCATCACCTTCCTTTAATTCTACCACCGATACGGGAGATCCGTCGGGTTTTGTAAGCCTTATAGTTTCAGCATTCTGCAGTATACAGCTGACCCTTTTCTTTTCATAAACACCTTCTATCAGAAGCATTGGCCTTCTCTCAACCTTTGATCTTCCCACATAGGCAACTCTTCCTTCTCCTTTATGGTTGTATATCATGACCTCATCACCCGCATTAAGTTCGCAAAGGTACTTTGTTTTACCCCCCGGCACCCTTATGTACATATGAACCGCACCCGCATTAACCCTGAAGGGCCTTGAGGCAACATAGGGGTTTTCTTCCGTTTCCGCATGAACCAAAAACATGCCACCAGAGGAGTTCCCTACGAGCATTCCCTCACCCCTTGTCATCAGTGAGGTGGTATCAACACAAACCCTGTCGCTCAAACCGAGGGGCAATATTTTTGTGATCTTAAATTTTACGAGTGGTAATCTCTCTTGTGAAGAGTTTATAACCTTTCCAACCCTTTTTATTTCATTGATGTCCTTCGTTTTAAGGACTACACCCTTTACACCCTTTTCAAGGATCTGTATTGCGGTCTCCGCTTCTTCCGCATTTTTTACCACCGCGTATATTTCCTCTTTTTGTGCTATCAGATTTTCAAGGGGGATTACTGTCCAATCGGTTGTCTCAACTATAACATTGACACCAGGGGGATATTTTGCAGCCCTTTCTTCGTCTTCTTTATTCTCTATTTTTACATACTCCACATCTTTTCCGGGCTTTAAAACCTTTATCCTTCCGAGCTTTTTTACCTTTTCCGCTTTTTCTTCGTCCGGTGTAACTATGGCGGATGCACCCGATTCAAGGGCAGTCGTTACCAGTTTATTATCATCATCTTCAAACCAAAACCAAAATTCTTTCATGTTGATTTATTATCCATCACTCCGAAGACTTGTGCAAGGGAAAGATTCACTCTTCCCTTATATATTTTTTCATCCTTTCTAAGGCACGGGCTTTTATCTGGGAAACCCTTGATATAGAACAGCCAAGTATCTGTGCAACCTCTTTTAATGGTAATTCCTCATAAAAGATGAGCTGTAATACCATCTTCTCTTTTTCGTCAAGCTTTTCAACTGCCTTTCTTACCTTTTCCTCCATCTCTTTGGAAATTACCGACTCTTCTATGGAAGGTGCATCCGAGTTAACTATCTCCTCGTAAGATCTTCCCTCATCTTGCTTGAATATATCTTCAAGGCTTAATATGTAGGAGAAGGATATGCTGTGAAGGTCGTGGTAGAAAGATTCCACATTTTCTCCGAGTCTTTGGGATATTTCCTCATCCGTGGGTTCCCTTCCCAATTCCTTTGAAAGCTCTTCAAGTGCTTTCTTTATTTTCTTTTCCTTTTCCCTGACCCTTCTGCTTCCAAAATCAAGACTCCTGAGATAGTCATATATCGCACCCCTTATCCTTATCTTAATGTAGCTTTCGGGATTCTTTGTTTTGTCCATTCTGTCTATGGCGTTTATAAGTCCCACTATACCATAGCCTATAAGATCTTGAAGATCTACCGAAGGGGGAAGTTGCCTTTTAATACGCAAGGCTATGGATTTTACAAGGGGCATGTATTTAAGTATGAGTTCTTCCCTTTCTTTTTCCGGAATACTGTAAAACTTTGCCATATTACCTTCTTAGCAGTAATGATATTAGTTTATTCCAGAAGCCTTCGGAACGCACCTCGTATTTTATAGGTAGATTTCCTAAGGCTATTTCAAGCTCCTTTATCATGTCCTCATTAAAGGGTTTTTGATTCACTATATTTCTTATTATATTCTTGTTATATCGTATTGATCCCATAAAGTGTATTTTTGCTTCCGTGAACTTATGACAGAGAATATTAAGACTTTCGTAAACCTTCCTTCCTTCCTCACGGGACGATACCTTATTAACGAGTACATAAAAGTCTTTTACTCCGTTTTGTTTATTGGCTATCTTTATAAGGGCATAGGCGTCCGCCACTGCGGTAGGTTCTGGCGTCGTTATTACTATGGGAAGGTCAACAGAGCTTACTATTGCAATTGTATCCTCGTGTATGCCTGGAGGGGTGTCAAATACTACTATATCGTAGTCTGATTCTGCGATCTCCTTTATCCTTGATATAAGGTTAAGTATCTGTTTTTCCGGCATATTGGCAAGTTCCCTGACTCCGCTCCCGCTTGATATAAAGGCAACATTTTCCTTTATCTTAATCACTATCTCTTCAAGGGTCATCTCCCCTTTAATAACATTGACAAGGTTTTTATCTGGAGCTATGCCGAGCATAAGGTGTATGTTGCTAAGTCCGAAGTCTCCGTCTATTATAAGAACCTTTTTACCCTGTCTTGCGAGAAGGTCGGAAATATTTATGGAAAAAAGGGTCTTACCCACACCTCCTTTTCCACTCGTAAGGGCTATGTATTTCGGTTCCCTCCCTTCCTTTGAAGCCTCCTTAAGATGTATTATCTGTTGGTCAACCTTCATGATTTTCACCTATTATAAGTTGTGCAAGCCCATCATAAGTTGCCATCATTATGTCATCTGGTACCCTCTGACCTGTTGTAAGACAAAGTATGGGAAGTTTTGTTCTGAAGGCTACATTTATTATGCTTCCTGGGTAAACCGTTTCATCAAGCTTTGTGAATATGAACCCTTTCGGGGAAAACATGCTAAACTTTTCTATCGTTTCATACATAGCTTTTTCTTGAAGATTTGCATTCATCGTTAAATATATGTCCATGGCAGGAACTTTGTGTAAAAAGGCGTGAAGTTCCTGCAATCTTATTATGTCATACTGACTTCTTCCCGCTGTATCTACGAGTATTACATCAAGGGATGAAAGTTCTCCTATGTGTTCCCTGAATTTCTGGGGTGTATCGGAAACCCTTAAAGGTAGCTCCATTATGTTGAGGAAGGCTTTAAGTTGTTCTACCGCCCCCACTCTGAAGCTGTCAAGGGTTATAACACCTATCTTCTTACCCTTCCTTCTGAGTATGTGGGCTATTTTTGCAAGGGTCGTCGTCTTACCCACACCGGTGGGTCCAACGAAGGTTATTATCTTAAAGTTATCATCTTCTTCAAGTAAATCCTCAAGGATGTTGATATTTTGGCTTAAGCCTTCTTTTAAGGATTCAAAGCTATCGTTTTTTAGATCCAACCTTCCTATCTCATAGTCATATCCGCACGCATCTTCAACAATCTTTTTGGCTACCTCCTTCTCAACTCCTTTGTTTATAAGCTTGTTTATAAGATTCATAGCCCTTAAGGAAAATTCATTCTCTTCAATGGTTACACTTGAGGATTCTTTTGTCTTTACCATGTCCATAACTTCCTTGACAGTTTCCTTAAGCTTGTTGATTTCATCGTATATACCTTCCTGTTTTTGCAGTTCCTTTGCAAAGTCTTCTTCATCAGGTATTCCCACGGTTATTTCAAGGACGGATTTTCTTAGAAAGGGAAGGAAGGGTATTATATTTTTCTTTATAACCTTTGAAGAAAGGATCATCGCATCCTTACCGTAAATCTTTTTAACCTCCTCTACCGCCTCCTGCAATGAAGATGCCTCAATCTTCTTAATCTTCATCAATAATTCCTATAATTTTTATATTAACCTTCCTCTCTAATTCATTATAAGATATAACCGAAAGCTCAGGAAGGTAGGCCTCAAGGGTTTTTCTTATATATCTCCGTATATTTGAAGAAGTAACGAGTAAGGGAGTTGTTTGATAATTAATAAATTTCTTTATCTCATTGCTTATTTTCGGATATACATTGTTTATTAATATATCAAGAAATTCATCTTCTTTACCTTCCACTATGAGACCCTGTAACTTCGATTCAAGTCTGGGTGAAAGTGCTATGGCATATACGGTACCATCTTTCATATACAGACTTGTAATCCTCTTTGACAACTGCTGTCTTACATATTCTGTTAAAACTTCGGGATCCTTTGTTTGTTCAATGTAATCAGCGAGGGTTTCAAGTATGGTCATAAGGTCATTGATGGGAATACCTTCCCTAAGCAGGTTTTGTAAAACCCTGTGTATGACGGAGATTGGTACCTGTTCTGGAACTATCTCCTGAACAACCTTCGGGTATT
>JALWWX010000188.1 GCA_027078675.1 Aquificales bacterium
GAAAAGGCTCAAGGAAAATTATTTATAACCAACTCCGCTACTAACACCCTTTCTATCTATGATCTTGATACCTATCTTCGTATTAAAGACATCGGAGTAGGTTCAAGACCGTGGAGTGTGAGGTTAAGGCCATGGGGAAGATAATTTTAATTTCTTTGGTCGGACTTTTTGCCTTTTCACAAGATCTTTACACGGAACTTACGATGAACCCTTCCGATCCCGATCTCGCCTTCAAGTATGCCTTGCAGGTTTGTGAAAAGAAGGTGAGTGTGAATGTAAACAGGTGTATTAAATCCTTTGCCTATGTTGTGGTGTTGGAACCTTCTTATACGGAAAAGTGTTTGAAAGCTTTGGCGGACTTTGGTGTTGAAATGTCCGCGGAGGAGTTGATGACGGAAGCAAGGCAGGTGATCATAGACACCATAAGACAGGAGATAGAGATATTTAAGATAGAGAGATTTAGTGATCCGAATGAAAAAGACATAAGAAGAATTCTTAGAAAGGATCCTATTTCCTCTTTTAAGGATCCATTCACAGGCAAGCGTGTTGATGTAGAATTTGTAAGGGAATATCTTGGTGTAAACTTTTAAGATGAATTTTGTGTCTAAAAATGATAGATACAGAAGTATGGCGCGAAGCACCATTATAATAGCTGTTAAGGAGTAACCATGCATTTGATAAAGCAAAGGATAAGGAAACTACCAAAAAAACTCCCAAGAAAGGAGATGGGAAGCAGGAGATTGGAAAGACAAGAAACCGAAGGAACGATTTTCTACACAAGTAGGTGAGGAAGTTACAATGGCTGTTTATACCTATGAAGGTATATCAAAGGACGGTAAAAAGATAAAGGGTAAAATAGAGGCGGATACGAGAAGGGAAGCCCTTATAAAGTTGAAGGAAAAGAACATAGTACCTCTTGAAATTGAGGAGTACACTTACAAAAAACCTTTTTGGAAAAGGGAGATATGGAGCAGGAAACCTTCCGAAGAGGAGTTGGCTTTTGTTCTGACTCAAATATCAACGCTTCTGCGTTCCGCTGTACCCCTGCCCAAGGCACTTGAACTTGTAGCTTCTCAGACGGAAGACGAAAGGATAAGCTCCGCCCTTATAACAATAAAATCGGAGATTGAGGGAGGTAAACATATATGGGAAGCCTTTCAAGGGGCGGAGATATTCCCTGAGTTTCTCTCCGAGATGCTAAAAACCGCAGAGACCGGAGAGAATCTTGAATATGTCTTTGAAATGGCTTCAGAATTTCTTGAATTTATATCCGAGATAAGGTCAAAGATTATATCTTCCGTGGCATACCCGAGTGTAGTTATAGGCTTCAGCATCCTTGCCCTCTTTATAACCATAGAATTTGTTATTCCTAAGATCTCAACCATATTGCTTAGTTTCGGGAAGGATCTCCCCCTTATAACCAAAGTGGTTATAGCCTTATCTAAGGTTTTTAAACTACTACTCTTCTTGTTACCCTTAGCCCTTATAGTATTATTCCTTCTCAGAAAGAGGTACGGTCGGGAGAAGTTTGACAGCTTTATGTTAAAACTGCCCGTTGTGGGGAAAATAATCCTGTACTTTAATATATCAAGGTTTGCAAGGGTCATGTACATGATGATGAGGGCGGGTACTCCCATTACAAAAACTGTGCGTTTGAGTGTAGGCAGTATAACAAACAGAAGTATAAGGAGTAGGTTTGAAGGGGCGGAGGAGAGAATAGCAAAGGGAGAGAGCCTTGCCAAGGTTTTAAGGGATACGGGAATATTTCCTCCCCTCTTTATCAATTTGGTGGAAACCGGCGAGGCAAGCGGTGAGCTTGAACGCATGCTTAATCTCCTATCCGAAGTCTATAAGAAGGAAGCTATAAGACAGATAAATTTGTGGGTTCGTATGATAGAACCCCTGTCAATGCTCATAATAGGTATTGTGGTCGCAGTTATAGTAATGAGTGTTATCTTGCCTATCACGGAAATATCTGCTGGAGTTAGATAATATCTTCTGAGATTATACCTTCTATTACCTCTCTTTCGTAAAAATTGCCAATCTTCGGTATAACCGTTTCCCTTATTGCATCTTTTACATCAAGTCCCTTAGTCCATTTCCTCACACACCTTATAGAATCCCTTATTGAAAAGACATAGTTAACGGGTTCTTCCGTTTTATTTGATTGATAAAGTTTATAGTGATTTCTTATTCTTTCTACTATGCTTAAAAGCTTAACCAGTTCAAATATTGTTTTTTCCACATCCTCGCTAATTTCCACATCAAAATCAATGTTGTTAACAATCTTGTGCCATATAAAATAAAAATCCTTCGTACTTATATCCCTCAGGGTGGGTATGTGGGGCTTAAGTATCATTGCTTCGTCACAGTGGAAGAATATGTTTTCCTCGGAGAAGGGCGGGTAGTCAATATAAAGGATTTCCGCCCTTGATTTAACATCCTGGGGAAGCTCATTAACTCCCATGTAGTGTTGGGGATTCATACTGCCGAGTAGCAGGACATTGTTACCCCTTATCACCTCACCGGACGACATTATTACTGATCTCCTGTAATCAAATAGTGGGTTCAGCATTTTAACAACCGAGTAGGGCAAGGTATTAATTTCATCAAAGTATATAATTGCACCTTCGGTTCTTAAAGCCCTTATTAACTCCGAATATCTTTTCCTCGTACCCACCTTAGGGTTGTACTCATATATATAGGTCAGTTCATCCTTTTCCATCTGAGAGTGGCAGGGTATGATAAAAAGGGGTCTGTTGGTGATACGGGCTAAGGTTTCTACCATAAAGTTCTTACCGGTTCCCGCATCACCTTCAAGTATGAGTATCCCCTCTCCCATTTCCTCTTGATCCTTCAATCCCCTTACTATAAGTTCAAGATTCCTTACGAACCAGGGTGTAGGTTCAAAACCTTTAAACTTATAATCCCTATCACCCGTAGCCAAACTGTTGAGGTGCCTCAGATACTTTGAAACCCACTTGGGTAAATGTTCCCCCTCCACTTCGGGATTGAACCTCCTCGGCTCCGCTATAAACCCGTCGTCCCTTTCAAAGTATATATATCTCTTTGAATTACCCACCGCCTCCGTTCTCAAGTGCCATCTCAATATCTTTCTTTTCAGGGGTAACCTTTCAACAATTTCATTACCTATCTTCGCTTCCCCTTCATCCGCCTTTATTTGATACCTGCTCCACAGGGTTTCCGCATATACCTTTTTTATATCCCTTTCCAATCTTTCCTCTTCGGATACATCCACTGCAAATCTCAAAAGCTTGTCAATATTTGGGGAATTCCTTATATCCCTGTAAAAGTACAATTTGCCTTCCGAAATGTCCTTCCTTATGTTTTCAATTTCCCTCCTGTATCTGTCAATAAGCCTTTCCTTAATACTGTTCCTGAGAATTTCAAGTTTTTCTTTCAAAGGCGATTCAACACGGGGAATTAAATTTTCAACCTCCCTCAGATCCTTTTCATCAACAGTATCTTCTCCGAGCTTGAATTCCTTATCCCTTACAAATAGGTAAACTTTCCTTTTTTCAAGCTCCTTGTATAGCTCCATTAGGATGTTCCTTACCTTCCTTGAGGTGCGTGAAACTATCTCTTCCCTTATACGCTCGCCTATCCTGTTTAATTCTTCTATATCTTCTGTGTTTTTAATACTTTTTTTAATATCACCTATGTCCGGACTCGTTTCCTCTGGTTGCTCCGAAGGTATTTCCAAGCGAAGCAGTCTGTAAATGTAAGAGTCTTCTCCTTTATCCCTTTTGCATGTGAATATACTTCCGTCAGGGGATATCCTTACTATGTAGTATCCGCAGTTATTCAGCTCTTCAAAACTCTCCTCCTTTAAATCATATATGATCATCCTGTTTTCTTCTTCCGAAGATAAAAATATGTACCTCATGGAAGGTGTTATCTCCATATTGGCGGAAGGGAATTCAAGCTCAGTTATAGTTTCGTTTTTAAAGGTTTCATCAATTGTGTAAATGTATCTTCTGTCATGAAGGTATATTCTGTCTTTAAGAAGGATTACTGATCTTCCGGCGGATATGGGGTGGTGTTTTATGAGCTTGCCGTCTTCAGAATAAAAGGCTACACCCTTTTCACCTG
>JALWWX010000189.1 GCA_027078675.1 Aquificales bacterium
AAAGGATAGCAACCACCATAAGGCTTGACGAAGAAAAGGCAAGATTACTTAGAGCATTAGCCGGCTATGAAGGTAGGAAAATTAACGACATCCTTAATGAGCTTATTGATGAATACATAGAGAGACATAAAGAAACCTTGGAGTTATTATCTATCCCTAACTTCCTGCAAGAATGTAAAAACGGATTGGAAGAAATAAAAAAGGGCGGCGGAAAAACATTGAATGAATTGGACGATTAAATTCTCTTCCATTGCGGAAAAGAAATACAAAAAACTTGACAAGAAAACTAAAAAAAGAATAAAACGTGCTCTTGAAGACTTAGCAGCATCTGAAAATCCTAAATTTCATAAACACGTTAAACCATTGGTTGGACAGCTAAAGGGCTTTTATAGGCTAAGAGTGGGTGATTTAAGAGTTATCTTTTACATGATTGTAGAAGACAAGATTATAGCCGTGGTCAATATAGTCCCTCGTAGCGATACCTATAAGTGAAAAGCTCTCTTCTTTCAAAACCTAAAACCTTTCTCTCCTTCGGAGAAATAAGCTATCCATACTTCCAATTTTTATCAAGTTGGAGGGGTATTTCCATAGGTTTACCTTTAAACCTTTCGGTAAAGTGCTCTATCTCTATACCAACCACTTTCCCTTCCTTATCATAATCAAGAACAACTCCCTCCCTAATCTCTTCCGATTCCACACTCGGTGTGTCAATAAGCTCTATGTAAACTGTATCTGTTTCAGGAAAATATTGAACCTTCATCTCTCTACCTCCTTTTTAAAATTTCCGTCATAAAAAGTGTAATCAGAAACCTCAATCAGGAATTCTACCGCCCCCAACCTCAACCACAAACCTTAACCACAACCTCAACCATCAACCTCAATCAAACCGTTATAATTAGAAGTATGGGAGACGCCCCAGCCGAGCAAAAAAAGAAAAGCAATCAAAAGAAAACGCAAAAGCCCTTGCCCGAATACAATGACTACCTAATCTTCTTTCACAAAAAGCCTGTTGAGGTTCATGTAGCCTACGGGAACACAATCCTTAAGCTCAGAGGAATATTACGCTCCAAAGCACGCTACGACATTCAGGTGATTTTGGACGAAGAGAAGAAAGATATAGTCGTAATTAACAAAGCTCATATCGTTATGATTAAACCCTTATAGAACAATTATCTGATGCTTTTCTTAAACCCAGCTTTCTACTTTAAGTCCTTTTATTCTTTTGAATTCCTTTAGGTTATTCGTTACAAGGACTGCATTTAAAGAGATAGCATGGGCAGCAATTTGCAAATCATATGCTCCTATTGTTATCCCTTCCCTTTCAAGCTCAGCCCTTAGCTTTCCATATTCAACGGCAGCCTTAAGGTTATAATTGAAAATCTCAAAGTAATCCACAAAGCTTTCTACAAGTTTTACAAGCTTTCGTGATCCTTTTTTATAAGCCCCATAAAAAAGTTCAGAAACAACTACAGAAGATAAGCCTATAGTGTGGTTCCTTTCTAATTCCTCAAGTCTCTTCTTCACATGTTGTGGTCTGTTCCTTATTATGTAACTGCATATGTCTGTATCCAACATATAAAGCATTCAGAAGATCTCCCTCTTTTGAGGCTTAGGTTGATTCCTTTCTATCATAAAATCATTCGCTTCTGAAATTTCCTTAAGTTCCTTATACAACCTATCCCACTTACTTTCCTTCGGAATTATTACTATTGCGTTGCCCTCCCTCTTTAAGTAAACCTCTCCTTCTTTTAGACCAAATTCTTTGGGTATTCTCACCGCTATTGAGTTACCGCTTCTAAAGACCTTTGCTGTTCTCATGCAATCATCTCCCGCATCCGTATATACATAAAGTATATACGTTTTGTTTTTTTGCTTTCAACTTTATACAGATGAGCTCCGAAATATGATTAAACCCTTATAGATAACGCATCCCCCCAAGCATTCTACAAGTTCGCAAAAGCGGGACTGTGCCAGAATTTGTGTAAAAAGGAGGTACAGGCATGAAAAAGAAAGGAAACCTGTCAAAGCAAGACCTTAACCAATTCCTGAGAGAACTCCTCTCCCAAACCATAGGCAAACTCCTTGAGGCTGAACTTGAAGAGTTCCTCGGCTACCCCAAACACAAACGCTCCAACAACCCCAACTCCAGAAACGGCTACTATTCTAAAACCCTCAGTTCACCCTTCGGAAACCTGACCATCAACTTCCCAAGAGACAGATTCTCTGAGTTCAACTCTAAGCTAATCCCAAAAGGTTCCAAATCCCTCGTGGAAGACCTCCAACACAAGCTCATGCTCCTATACTCAAAAGGCCTATCCACAAGAGACATCCAAGACATCCTCAAAGACATATACGGCATAGAGCTTAGCCCCTCAACCATCTCCAGACTCACCGACAGAATAATCCCAGAGATCAAAGAGTGGCTCTCAAGACCCTTAGAGCCTGTCTATGCCTTCCTCTTTATTGATTGCACCTTCGTAAAGGTCAGGTTGGAAGGCAGGGTAAGAAACGCAGCGGTATACACCGTGGTGGGGATAAATCCCGAGGGCTACAAGGATATACTGGGATTCTGGATATTGGAGACAGAGAGCGCCAGTCAATGGGTAAATGTCCTGAATGATCTCAAGAGCAGGGGAGTAGAGGATGTTCTTGTGGTGGTAGCGGACAACCTCAGAGGACTGGAAAGAGCAGTAAGGAGCGTATTTCCCAAAGCAGATTACCAGCAATGTGTGGTTCACAAGGTCAGGAGCAGTTTAAGGAAGGTCAGATACAGGGACAGGAAGGAGGTAGCCAAAGACTTGAGGGCTATATACACACAGCCTACCGAGCAGATGGCGATGCAGAAGCTGGAGGAGTTCAAGGTCAAGTGGGGGAATAAGTATCCGCAGGTGGTAAGGGAGTGGGAAGAGGACTGGGAAGTGATAACCACCTTTTACAGATACCCTTATGAGGTAAGGAGGTGTATGAGCAACACGAACCTGATAGAGAGCGTATACAGCAAGGTGAAGAAGGTGACAGACAGCAAGAGGGTATTTCCGAGTGAGGATGCGTTGATGAAGGTTTTGTATGGAGTGGCGCTTGAGCTTGAAGAGAGGTGGAAGAGGCCTGTGAGGGATTGGGAGCTTATTCGCTCCCAGCTTGAAATCCTTTTTGAGGGTAGATTATGATTTACACAAAATTTGAAACAGTCCCGCAAAAGCCAATAAGATCAGTAAATTTTCCAATTTTTCGTGCGTTAGTAGAAAATGGCGCAATTCTACTAACAATCCACCAGCTGTCCACCATCAGGGTGGTGGATGGGTGGTGGATGGGTGGTGGACAACTGGTGGACAGGTGGTGGACAGCGTTGTAGCTGTAGGGTTTGAGCGATTTTGGTGGGTAAAAGGGGGGTGATGGTGGACGGGTATATATAAATCAAAATCTTAAGCAAATGTCCACCACTGTGAGTAGCCGGTGAAGTCTAACTCAAACTTGTAAGTAAAACCTTTCCCTTACCTGTGAAGCAACTTTAGGGTCAAACACATCCACCGTGTAAATCTCACCATCCTTAAATTCCACAACAAAGCCGTCTCCCTCTATGGAATAATCAGGTTCTCCCTTCATATCCTTGCGGACGATAAGCAAAGTTCCTGTATCAGAGTATTCCTTGGTTTCATACTTATCTTCGCCGAGTTTTATGATTAATAGCAATCCCATTGCCCATTACTTCTTCTTCTTGAAGATAATCAAGAAGAAAGCGATGGAAGGGTTAGTTTCAGCTCTTTGCCTTCCTTCTGAAACTCTGACCAGTCAAGTATCTCAAGCCCTACTACCTCACCCTTATCGTTGTAATCCACCACTACTCCCAGCTCCTCAATAAATTCGCTGTCTGCCACGGGATCATCTCTAAGATCTATAAGAAGCGCATCCGTCTCGGGCACATACCTTACCCGCATAGCCCTTTCCTCTTAAGCGTTCTATCAAAGAAAACCGTTACAACCTCTAATTTATCTCCTCTATCTTCAACGACAATTCTTAAACATCTATTCTTAATTTTCTTTATCCTCCATTCCCTACTTTCATGCTTTGGGTCATCAAGGATTAAATCAGGGGCAAGGACAAACTCCTTTATCAGCTCAGGTGTTATCCCATTCTTAAGCATCTCTTCTTTCCTCCTATTCCATCGCAACCAAAAGTGTTTCGTAAGTTCTACTTTCACCTCCAAAACTCCCACCACCTTTTAGTTGGTTTAGCTTGAAGCTCCTTTATCCTTTCTCTTAGCTCTGCTATCAATTCCTCCTTCACCTTCAGCTGTCCCTCCAGCTCTCCCACACGATAGAGAGCCTGCTTTAGCTGATCCTGAGCTTTTTGATATTCGGCAAACGGAACAATAGCACCGCTCACGGTTCCCTGTTCTTCTCCCTTGAGTTGTAGATAGAAAGAGTGTATTGCCCTTGAAACCGCTTCGGTTTCCGATATGCCAAGAGTTTGCGCTATTTCCCGAAGCTCTTTAATGGTCTCATCTGATAGACGGAAATTTTTCAAGGTTCTCCCCATAATTCTTGCCTCTTTTATGTAAAGCTATCATAAAGAAAATATAAAACAAAGGTAAAGCATCGGGTCTTTACAAAACAGAACCTTTCTATATCCTTTACCTCACAATGCTTTTATGAGACAGCTAACATTAATGAAATTATGTTATCTATCCTTATTAAGTTATAAGACAAGATCTCTAATGCCTTTGTAAATGACACTAAAATAAACTACGTCTTTGATCATTTAAAAACCACCTAAGAAATTCAAAGTGGTCAGCTTTCTTATAGCTTTGTCCTGTTTGCGCTTTGTACTTTCTTCGGAGTTTATCAATAGGCTTACCAGTTTTATCAAAACAGTCCATATAGGACGCTCCTTGTAGGGTTAATTTCTTTAGTTCTTCTATTTTCATCTGAAATTTAACGTTAGATGCTGCTTTTTTATAGATATTTTGTATATCTTCATAAGACAACATACCTTGAGATAGAGCATTCCAAAATTCATACCCTATTAATATCTTTTCTCTACTTAAATAGGACCCAACACTACCCGTTCTTGAGTCATATAATGTAGCAAAGAAAAAAGATATTGAAAATTTATTGTGATAACCAAGCATGGAGATTTGTCTTTGGAGTAATACATATGGTTTTATAAGCTTTGTTAAATCGCCTGGTCCTTTTTTACTATCTAAGTTTCCTCCTGCTTTAAGCTCAAATAGATTTATATATGTAACACCTTCCCTGTGACATCCCAGAATAAGATCTATTTTATAGTCCTTGCTCTCATCTGTATAATCATTTAAAGAAATCAGTTCAGAGATGTATTCATCTAAATCCGCTCTGCTTATTTTACTTAAATCTACACTTGGCTCTTGACCTGGTATATTTAACACAAAACTCAAATTCTTTCCTTCTTCAACACGAATACCTACATTTATTTCAGTCAAAGTTTGCTTTAATTCGTCAAAAGACATCCAACCCAAAGACGATGCTATTTCTTCCTTTAATATGAATCTAATAATGGCATTGTTTAGTGCATTACCGAGCTTAGACTCTAATGAGCTTGTTAATGTTAAATTAAAGAGAAATTCATCATCTAAAAGGTAGCTATATATAAAAGCTGACTTTTTGTCCCAAAATTTATACCATAAAGATTTGTTTGGATCTCTTTCTAGTTGAGTAAGCACTTTCTCTAATTCATACTTAATAAATTCATAAAAATAAGCCTCAATTTCAGGCTTTGTCATCTTCATCGTTCTTGGTTTCTCGTTTATATTTCTCTATAACGTATTTAATACCTTCTTCAATTAAAACGTTATATGGGACACCTAAATCTATAGCTACATGCTTCAGTTCTTTAACTAAGTCTTCGTCTATCCTAAATGTATAAGGTTTTCTATCCCCCACTGTGTGTTAAAGTTTAAGAGGACAAAGTCGGCTTGACAAAGTGTACATTATTACGTAATATAATCTCCGTTATGCTGAAAAGTTTGCATATAGCCCTACAACCTTTAATTAAATGGCCAGGTGGGAAAAGCCGCTTATTATCGAATTTGAAACATTTATTTCCAGCAAACTTCAATAGATATATTGAACCCTTTGTTGGAGGTGGAGCTGTTTTCTTTTATTTAAACCACACGCCTTCTATTATTAATGATATAAACAGAAATCTAATTACATTTTATAGGTTAATCCAGGATAATAATCAACAATTCTTTAGAATATTAGAGAATATTGCAGAAAGTTGGGACAATTTAGACAACAGAATGCCTATAGAGCATGAGCTGATCAGAAAAATGGGCTATGCAAAATTGAAGAATATGGAACAAGATGTCCTGTGGCACATTATAAATGATATCGTTGATCAATATAGGAGAAATTTTCCAGCGTTGTTTGTTAATAATTGGAATTTATTTAAAAGAAATATCACGAATTCATTAATCGGAAAAATAAAAGCCTTAAGTACTAGGCTCGAAAAGCTTATTCGAGCAAATAAACAAATAAACTTCGATTATGAGATCGAAGAGCAAATAAAAACAGCTAAAAGGGCTGGTTTTTATTACTTTTTCAGAGATATTGTAAATAATATCGACTTAAGAAATGAAAATTTAGAATTATATATAGCGGCTTATGTCTTTGTAAGAGAATTCTGTTTCGGTTCAATGTTTCGTTACAATAAAGATGGTGAATTCAATATACCATATGGGGGAAAAGCTTATAATAAAAAGAATTTCACCAAAAAAGTAAAATACTATTTTTCTCCGCATGTTAGAGATTTGCTCCAAAACACTGAAATATATAATGAAGATTTTGAAATGTTCTTAGAAAGAATTAATGTGCATAGAAATGATTTCATATTTATAGATCCCCCTTATATAAGTGAATTTAACGAGTATGAAAAAGTACAATTTGACATAAGCGATCACAATAGACTTAGCAACATATTGCGTCGCTTGAAGTGTTCTTATGTTTTAATTGTAGAAAAGAATGAATGCACATTAGATATATATTCTAACCTTCCAGGTCGTTATTTAGAAATAGAAAGCAGATACTTATATTCAGCTAGAGGTAGAAACAACAGAGATGTTGTTTACTTGGTAATAGCTAATGTACACTGATTGTGCATCCTTGACACCGTTGTTTATCCCCGCGCCCAATTCTCAAATAAAATCACCTCCTATAATACCGACTCATCTCTAGCCTATTGTGCCCCAGCTCCCGAGTAAGAACTCTATCCGCATCCTCATCGCTTAAACCCTTAGCCTTCAACTCCTCAACCCTTTCAACCGCATAGGAAACCCTGAACGCATGGGAACCCGTGTAAACCTCCCCGCTCTTCTCAACAGCCTGCTTAAGATCCTCATCGTAAGACTCCCTTATCTCCTTCCATCCCTTCTCCTCTATATGCCTCTGAAGCTCCCGGTGAAGCTCCTTGACCCTCTCAAACCTATCGGGTCTATCAGAAAAATCTATCTCCCGATCCCTCCCCCCCTTAGAACCATGAATGAGAACCCTCTTACCCACCTCATCAATCCCAATCTTCTTCACGTCCCCAACCCTTGCCCCCGTAAGGTATTGAAGCTCAGCAACTGCCCTGTGGGCAGGGTCTTTCAAATTCTCTATCACCCCTTGAGGGTTAGAAAAAGGAAGCGCCCTCCCCGGAAACCCGCCCCGAGAGTATATCTCCTGATAATCCTCCCTCAGCTTGCCCGATATATCCTCCCTACCGACAGCATCAAAAAACTTCTCAAGGGCACAAGTATTGACCTTTACTAATAGGAACCGTTAAAAGACTTGTCAAGCCCAAAAGACTGAAACTCTCGTTTCAATATGTCATTCAGCAAAACATTCAAGGTGTATATCACTCAAAACTCTATCTCCCAGTAGTAATCCTCTTCTTCGTCTCCATTTTCCTCAGTAAAGTTCTTAGGAGGGTTTGGATATATAACTTGATGACCAAGCCTTTCTAACACTTCCCCAAGAGCAAAGGCGAATCGCCCCCAGCCCGTAAGGTCGTATTGCTTTACATCCCCATATGCAATCCGCAGCCTCACAGCTCCAAATATCAGCCTCCTATAGCTAATCTTCTTTTCCGGTCTCTCTCCAAGCTCCGATAGCCACCTACTTTCAAGCTCGGTGATAAGCGTTAAAGCGGTTGTGGCGATTATCTTTTCATCTCTGGGATCAAGCGGTTCCTTAACGCTCCAGTCATTCTTCAAAAACTTTTCTACAAGCTTTTCAGGCAGCCCCTTTATCTTTCGGGTGATGTCCACCTTTTCCGACGATTCCGCGCCGTTGTTACGGGAAACCTTTTTCTCACCCATAGACTTTTTAGACTTATTGATTTTCAAACCTTTTAACCCACCCACCTCCTTCCTTTCACTAAAGTGAGTAATAGATATATGACCTATTTGAACACCCCTCAGGCTGTCTAACCCTTCAGACCGCCATGATACCCCCTCCAGCTCCTTGTCCCCCAACGCATTTTTTCGCAACCTCAGGGTTTCTTCAAGGAATTTCTCCATATACTGCTTCCATTTTTCTTTTCCTCTATCCCGTGCTCTCTCCTTCTGTTCCTTGCTCATGCGGTCACCGCCTTTTTGGTATGTCTTCAATAGTTCTCGGGCTTCGTCGGGGTTGTTTAGTATTTGATCCCTGCTTACTATGCGAAAGATGTTGGAGAGGGTTCCTTTGGATATGCCCGTTTTCTTGTGTATGCGGTTAAGGCTTACTTCTTTCCCTTCTTCAAGTAGAACTCTGCGTATAGCGGGTATGTGCTCCCAATAGTGCTTGTGTTTTCTTTTCCCTTGGGGCTTCGTCCGCTTCTTGGGTTTATAGGGCAGCGGGCTGTATACCGCTTCTATAAACCTTCGGAAACCTGTAAAGGCTCTTTCAAAGGCTCCTTCGTCTCCTTCCCATCCGGCTCTGAGTTCGTGTTCTATTTCATCCCACGTGTAGCCCTTATCAAGCATCCTGAATGCGGATGCTGTGTTCTCTTTTAGGTAGTCCACGGGGTTTGAGTGAGGTTCTCGGTGTATCTCTACGCTCCCGATACCGGCATGGATGTTTTTGCGCTTGGTAAAGGCGAAGTATTCTTTTTTGGCTTTTTCTTTGATAGGCTTTTCCCAGAATGGGCGGAGTTTCTCCGTGAGTCTGTCTAACCTGTGGTGCGCCCCGTCCCATATTCTGCGGGAGGCTTTTCCTCCCTTGATTGGGTTGGGCACCCCTTCCATCCACACCGCCCGTGTGGCTGAAATGCTGTCGTAGGAAATTCCAAGGTGCCTGAACAGCTCCCTTAGTCCGTTTATTACAAGTTTCACTCTGTAGTCGCTTGCGTAGGGCAGGTAGTATTTCCTGCGTTCTATTTCTTCTTCCCCTATCTTTTCTATCCATCTTCTTACGCTTCCCACTAAGCGGATGTATATGTGGTAGTTCCCTTCTCCGCTTGCGCTTTCCCAAACTTCGGGGTATATGCCGAGCTTATGGAGGTATTTGATAACCCTCTTGAGGTTCTCAGGCGTGGTCTTATCCAAGTCCACAAAGACATACTGAGCCATGGGGGTAAGTTTCTCTAAGCGAAATATCTTGAGCCTCAGTCCTTTACCCTTCCCTTCCTTTGCCTTTTCAAAGCTCTCTTTGCAGTCCTTATACTTTTTCTTGTATTCTTCCCAAACTTCCCCCGGTATTGCGTAAAGTCCTCGGTATAGCAGCGCCCACCCGTAATGCTGAGCTTCAGCTATTAGCCTCTTTAATGTTGAGCGGGTGCGCAATACTACCCTGTCTATGGGCTTTCCGTTTGCCCATATGTCTACCACGTGAAAGAGCCTGTAAAAGTCCGCAAGGTCGCATACAGAGGCTATACCTTCAAATAGCTCTTTCTTAGTGATTTCGCCCCCACGATACTTTTGAATCTGGGGGGCTATTTGATCCTTCCAGAAACTGCGGTGATCCCTTATATCGCTTAGCGGGATGTAGATTCTTTTGGGCTTTCCGCCCGGGACGATGAGACCGCCCCGAACTTTTTTCACGCTTGAATTTTTTGGAAAAAAGATGTAAGTTTTTTATACTCGCTAAGAAGCTTTAGTGACCTTTGCGGTCTCATCGTCCATTTCCCAATTTAACCCCCCTCGGGGGGGTCTGTCAAGTCTTTGTGTATCAATGCCGTAATCCCGTAATGCCGTATTCCCGTAAACCCGTAAACCCGTATTCCCGTATTTACGCTTTTACAGCCTTACAGTTGACACCATGATGTCAAATACATACCTTTAATACTCCATGAAAAGGATAGCAACCACCATAAGGCTTGACGAAGAAAAGGCAAGATTACTTAGAGCATTAGCCGGCTATGAAGGTAGGAAAATTAACGACATCCTTAATGAGCTTATTGATGAATACATAGAGAGACATAAAGAAACCTTGGAGTTATTATCTATCCCTAACTTCCTGCAAGAATGTAAAAACGGATTGGAAGAAATAAAAAAGGGCGGCGGAAAAACATTGAATGAATTGGACGATTAAATTCTCTTCCATTGCGGAAAAGAAATACAAAAAACTTGACAAGAAAACTAAAAAAAGAATAAAACGTGCTCTTGAAGACTTAGCAGCATCTGAAAATCCTAAATTTCATAAACACGTTAAACCATTGGTTGGACAGCTAAAGGGCTTTTATAGGCTAAGAGTGGGTGATTTAAGAGTTATCTTTTACATGATTGTAGAAGACAAGATTATAGCCGTGGTCAATATAGTCCCTCGTAGCGATACCTATAAGTGAAAAGCTCTCTTCTTTCAAAACCTAAAACCTTTCTCTCCTTCGGAGAAATAAGCTATCCATACTTCCAATTTTTATCAAGTTGGAGGGGTATTTCCATAGGTTTACCTTTAAACCTTTCGGTAAAGTGCTCTATCTCTATACCAACCACTTTCCCTTCCTTATCATAATCAAGAACAACTCCCTCCCTAATCTCTTCCGATTCCACACTCGGTGTGTCAATAAGCTCTATGTAAACTGTATCTGTTTCAGGAAAATATTGAACCTTCATCTCTCTACCTCCTTTTTAAAATTTCCGTCATAAAAAGTGTAATCAGAAACCTCAATCAGGAATTCTACCGCCCCCAACCTCAACCACAAACCTTAACCACAACCTCAACCATCAACCTCAATCAAACCGTTATAATTAGAAGTATGGGAGACGCCCCAGCCGAGCAAAAAAAGAAAAGCAATCAAAAGAAAACGCAAAAGCCCTTGCCCGAATACAATGACTACCTAATCTTCTTTCACAAAAAGCCTGTTGAGGTTCATGTAGCCTACGGGAACACAATCCTTAAGCTCAGAGGAATATTACGCTCCAAAGCACGCTACGACATTCAGGTGATTTTGGACGAAGAGAAGAAAGATATAGTCGTAATTAACAAAGCTCATATCGTTATGATTAAACCCTTATAGAACAATTATCTGATGCTTTTCTTAAACCCAGCTTTCTACTTTAAGTCCTTTTATTCTTTTGAATTCCTTTAGGTTATTCGTTACAAGGACTGCATTTAAAGAGATAGCATGGGCAGCAATTTGCAAATCATATGCTCCTATTGTTATCCCTTCCCTTTCAAGCTCAGCCCTTAGCTTTCCATATTCAACGGCAGCCTTAAGGTTATAATTGAAAATCTCAAAGTAATCCACAAAGCTTTCTACAAGTTTTACAAGCTTTCGTGATCCTTTTTTATAAGCCCCATAAAAAAGTTCAGAAACAACTACAGAAGATAAGCCTATAGTGTGGTTCCTTTCTAATTCCTCAAGTCTCTTCTTCACATGTTGTGGTCTGTTCCTTATTATGTAACTGCATATGTCTGTATCCAACATATAAAGCATTCAGAAGATCTCCCTCTTTTGAGGCTTAGGTTGATTCCTTTCTATCATAAAATCATTCGCTTCTGAAATTTCCTTAAGTTCCTTATACAACCTATCCCACTTACTTTCCTTCGGAATTATTACTATTGCGTTGCCCTCCCTCTTTAAGTAAACCTCTCCTTCTTTTAGACCAAATTCTTTGGGTATTCTCACCGCTATTGAGTTACCGCTTCTAAAGACCTTTGCTGTTCTCATGCAATCATCTCCCGCATCCGTATATACATAAAGTATATACGTTTTGTTTTTTTGCTTTCAACTTTATACAGATGAGCTCCGAAATATGATTAAACCCTTATAGATAACGCATCCCCCCAAGCATTCTACAAGTTCGCAAAAGCGGGACTGTGCCAGAATTTGTGTAAAAAGGAGGTACAGGCATGAAAAAGAAAGGAAACCTGTCAAAGCAAGACCTTAACCAATTCCTGAGAGAACTCCTCTCCCAAACCATAGGCAAACTCCTTGAGGCTGAACTTGAAGAGTTCCTCGGCTACCCCAAACACAAACGCTCCAACAACCCCAACTCCAGAAACGGCTACTATTCTAAAACCCTCAGTTCACCCTTCGGAAACCTGACCATCAACTTCCCAAGAGACAGATTCTCTGAGTTCAACTCTAAGCTAATCCCAAAAGGTTCCAAATCCCTCGTGGAAGACCTCCAACACAAGCTCATGCTCCTATACTCAAAAGGCCTATCCACAAGAGACATCCAAGACATCCTCAAAGACATATACGGCATAGAGCTTAGCCCCTCAACCATCTCCAGACTCACCGACAGAATAATCCCAGAGATCAAAGAGTGGCTCTCAAGACCCTTAGAGCCTGTCTATGCCTTCCTCTTTATTGATTGCACCTTCGTAAAGGTCAGGTTGGAAGGCAGGGTAAGAAACGCAGCGGTATACACCGTGGTGGGGATAAATCCCGAGGGCTACAAGGATATACTGGGATTCTGGATATTGGAGACAGAGAGCGCCAGTCAATGGGTAAATGTCCTGAATGATCTCAAGAGCAGGGGAGTAGAGGATGTTCTTGTGGTGGTAGCGGACAACCTCAGAGGACTGGAAAGAGCAGTAAGGAGCGTATTTCCCAAAGCAGATTACCAGCAATGTGTGGTTCACAAGGTCAGGAGCAGTTTAAGGAAGGTCAGATACAGGGACAGGAAGGAGGTAGCCAAAGACTTGAGGGCTATATACACACAGCCTACCGAGCAGATGGCGATGCAGAAGCTGGAGGAGTTCAAGGTCAAGTGGGGGAATAAGTATCCGCAGGTGGTAAGGGAGTGGGAAGAGGACTGGGAAGTGATAACCACCTTTTACAGATACCCTTATGAGGTAAGGAGGTGTATGAGCAACACGAACCTGATAGAGAGCGTATACAGCAAGGTGAAGAAGGTGACAGACAGCAAGAGGGTATTTCCGAGTGAGGATGCGTTGATGAAGGTTTTGTATGGAGTGGCGCTTGAGCTTGAAGAGAGGTGGAAGAGGCCTGTGAGGGATTGGGAGCTTATTCGCTCCCAGCTTGAAATCCT